>NZ_JBQKDE010000006.1:0-125297 GCF_052121995.1 Collinsella sp. LCP19S3_A7
CGGCTCGCGGCCGCCCGCGCCCCCGAAGGGCACGTCGCGGGCCCGGCACCAGGCGGTGAAGGCGCCGTACCCGGGCAGCCCCTCCCCGCGGCCCTCGCGCAGGAACGCGTACACGGCCATCTTGGTCATCCCGGGCAGCTGGGCCTTCGCGCGGATCACCTCCTCGAGCGGGTCGAAGGCGCTGCCCCTCGCGGACCTCCCGTCGGCGGCGGACTCGCCCTCCCGCCAGTACTTGGCGACCGTGTGCCGGTCCATGCCGTGCCTCCTCGCGATCTCGCTGAAGTTCGGCTTCGCGCCGGACCCCCTGTAGACGTTCAGCTCTCCCATTACGTTTCGCTCCATATCCCGCTCCTCCCGGGTCGGATACCCGATCGGAGCATAGTTCCGTTAGCGCAGTTGGTGAAAGTGCGTTAGCGGGGTCGGCGAAAGCGCGTTAGCGCATTCGGCGAGATGCGTTTGCGAAAGTGGTCAATTTTAGATTAGCGCTAACAGCACCGACCTCTGGATCGTCCCCACGGCCATCAGAACTCCACCTCGCTCAGGTCGTCCAGGGCGGCGATTGCCTGGTCGACGTACTGCTTCGTCGCGTAGACCGAGAGGTCGGGCGTCGCGCCCGGCGCCCCGTCCTCGCCGTCCTGTCCGGGCGCTCCCTGCGGCCCCTGCTCTCCGGTCTCTCCCTTGAGGCCGGAGAAGGCGAAGGCGAACGTGCGCGCCCCCGGCGTGCCGCCGAGCGTCACGGTTACCGACGGAGTGCCCGTGGAGGCGTCCACCCTTCACCTGGGAGGCCGGCATCGCGTACTTCCTCGCGGTCAGCACCGGGATGCGTCGCGGGGAGGTCTGCGGCCTCTCGTGGCGCGACGTCGACCTCGAGAGCCGGGTCATATCGATCCGCAAGTCCTACGGCTGCTTCGGGAACCTCAAGGACCCCAAGACGAAGGCCGGCGTGCGGCGCCTCCCCATGCCCGACTCCGTCTGAGACGCCCTCGTCATGCACAAGGAGGCGCAGAAGGCCCGCATTGACGAGTACGCGGCGGAGCAGGAGAGGCCGGCGAAGAAGAACGGCGAGAAGCCCGGAAAACGCCTGGAGCAGAGCGAGAGCACCCCGGTCGTTCTCAGCACGACCATGGGCAGGCTCAGCCCAAACGTGCTCGAGGCATGGTGGCTGCGCGACCGCGAGACGCTCGGCCTCAATGGCTGGGCGTTCCACGAGCTTCGCCACTCCTACCTCTCCACTCTCGCCCTGAGGGACGTGCACCCCAAGGTGATGCAGGAGCTGGCCGGCCACGCCTCGAGCGAGATCACGATGGAGATCTACACCCACGTGAACATGGAGGCCAAGCGCGCGGCGGCAGACGTCGTGAGCGACCTCTTCTCCGAACCCGTCGAGGCCGCCCCCGCCGTCACTCCGATCGTCCAAGTCGAGCCCCGCGTCATCAACGGCGGGCGCCGACTAACCCTCGTAAGCTCACCTCGTGAGCGCGTAGAAAACGCCCCCGAAGGCGCCTCAGAGCAACCCGAAGAACGATTCGTACCGGATTCTTACCAGGCAGCAACCCGCTGAGAGGAAGTCAAAAGAAACGATACGCTCTACCTGCGCATTTATTCGCCTTTTCGAGTCCGCTGCCTCCCTACGTCATTAGCTGAGAGCTAAGGTTGCGGTAAACGGCCAATGCAGTTATCCAAACGCCGAGCAAACGCACTTTGCGCGACCGTCTGCCAGTAGTGATCAACCCACCGTTACGGATTCCCCGGTAAAGGCACTGATCATCAACAGGACAAAGAGCACCAGGTAGCTGACACTCAGCGGGTACGCAATAATCAGGAAGACGACCCCGCCGACATTGGTTTTACCGTCGGCACGGCGTTGCTCACGATTGCGGCAGAGCCAAATCGTCACGCCAATGGCCACGATCAGCAACACGAGTGCCGCTGCCGCCAACCCGGCAAGCGCAAACATAACGCCAATGCTCACAGCAATAACCGGAAGCAACAACAAGCCGCATCCACACCCACCGGGACTATAAACGGCAGACTGTCGGCGTCGCCCCATCGTCATTCCAACCTCAACATCTTTGAACACTACAATGCGATAGCCTGCTGAACAGGAACGATCTTATCCAGTTCCGGCTCGATGCGCCTCTTTTCCGCCTCGAGGTCAAACGCTATCTGGGCGCGCAGCCAATAACCATCCGTTAGGCCAAAGTAGCGGCAAAGGCGAAGATCGGTGTCAGCCGTAACACGACGCCTCCCCAAAATAATCTGCCCAATACGCTGTGCCGGAATCCCGGTCTCCTTAGCAAGACGATATTGAGAAATGCCCATAGGAACAAGAAATTCCTCTTTGAGAAGTTCACCAGGAGTCACCGGTGACAGCAAATCGGGCGCGGTCTCATCACTTGTGATAATCGACGATTTCGACATTCCAAGCCATCCCCTGTCTCCACTCAAAGCAGACCCGATAGCGCTCATTAACACGGATACTATATTGGCCGGCGCGATCGCCCTTCAACGCTTCAAGACGATTGCCCGGAGGAACGCGAAGGTCATCAAGTGAAGCACAAACCTGCAGTTGACGAATCTTCCTCAATGCGACCCGCTCAAAGGGCACGAACCTCCTGACCCGCACACCCATTGCAAAACGTTCGGTATCCTCATCTTTGTACGATGCAATCATAGTATCGCCTTACGTTAATAACGTCAAACGTTTCTACAGACATACATCTCTATTATACCGTACATTTGTTCGTATTTTCTAGAACATGCGCCCGCGCCGATTAACCAAGCAAAAGCAATCGTTTGTAGACATCGAGGCCCTTGAGCAAAATTTCCTCGTCAAAGAGCATGGTATCAGTGTGAAGAGCGCTCATCGCATAAGCTGGGCAGCCGTCTGCGTCGATCGGGTTTTCTTGCGCCTCTGGCACGCCCGTGCCCAGCAAGAAGAACACGCCCGGCAGATGGCGCTGATAGAACGCAAAGTCCTCGGCAATTAACAGCGGCTCCTCCACAAGCTGCAGGCCGGGCAAGGCAGGCGCGACGCTGGCAAACAACTCGGGGTCGTTGTCGACCGGCGGATAGCCCTCGGCAAAGTCGAGATCGTACGTGCAGCCCGTTGCAGCGCATGCCTCATCAAGCACGCGGCGCACGCCCTCGCGCGCCCGGTCGAACATGCCGTCCGTAAACACACGCAGGCTTCCGGCCACATGGGCCTCCCCCGCCACCGCGTTGCAAACCGTACCGGCCTGCAGCAGACCAAACTTGCCGATACAGGGCTCGTCGCCGCCCAGCTCGTCCATCAGCTCGCGCTCGGCAACCAAAAACTTCGCTGCCGCCAACGCGGCATCGTGCGACTCCTCGACCGGCACGCCATAGGTCTTAGCAATATGGATGCTCGTGCCGTGAATATAGATATGCGTCTCGCTCGAACGCGCCAGCAGCGGACCGGAACAGCTCGCCAACGTGCCGGCAGGCAGATCGGGCCACACATGGAAGCCAAAAATGCGGTCGACCCCATAGCGCTCGAACACGCCGCTCTCGCATACCGTCTTGGCACCACCGGTCGTTTCCTCGGCCGGCTGGAACACAAAGAGCACGTTGCGCCTCATGGCGCCCGGCTGCTCGCGAATCGTACGGTCGACATACGTCGCGGCGGCAAGTGCCATGGCCATGTGACCGTCATGTCCGCAAGCGTGCATCTTGCCGGGATGGGTCGAGGCAAAGGCCGCCCCTGTCGCCTCCTCAATGGGCAGCGCATCCATATCGGCGCGAATCGCCGTGGCATGCGCGGCATCAACGCCGGCGTCGAAGAAAGCGCAGACGCAACTGGGGCACGGATGGGTCACTTCGCAGGTGAGCGGTGCCAGCACGCCCTCGATATAGGCAATGGTTTGCGGAAGATCGAAATCGAGCTCCGGAATGCGATGGAGATCGCGGCGATAGCGACGGAGTTCTTGGAGCTCGGTCATAGAGGATCCCTTCGTGAGGCACATCTGTTGCAACTTATTGTGATACAGGATTGCGGCGCACATGTTTCCAGCATATCCCTGCATTTTTTAAACGTTATATACGAATACTCTTGTTTGGTAAAGTGCAACGTGATAGGGTCTTTACCACTTGATAGAGGCGCGGGCACGAAGAGCCGCGGGTGAGCCGGCAGGCTTTGACCCCGTGGGGAGGCGAAACCCGCCGAACTGGGTTTTTCGGGCACGAACAACCTGGTGGGCCTGTGGGAAACACCCACAGGACTGTCTGCAGCAATGCGGGAGCGCTATCCGGACATTGGGTCCACGCTATGCGGATTCGATGCGCAGATGGCGCCGTCTGGATAGCGAGGTTTACGGGACATGGCATTGACCCCCAACGAGGCATATGCGGCCAAGCAGCCGTTTGTGGACAAGAAGACGCTCGAGCATATCGTCGAGCAGTTCCCCACGCCGTTTCATCTATACGACGAGGCGGGCATCCGCCGCAACATGCAAGAGGTGCGCGACGCCTTTGCGTGGAACCCGGGCTTTAAGGAATACTTTGCCGTCAAGGCCAACCCCAACCCGGCACTCATCTCCATTCTCAACGAATACGGCTGCGGCTGCGATTGCTCGAGCTATACCGAGCTCATGATCGCCCGCTCGCTGGGTATCACGGGACACGACATCATGTTCTCGTCCAACGACACGCCGGCTGCGGACTTTGAGCTCGCCGACAAGCTGGGTGCCATCGTCAACTTTGACGACATCAGCCACATCGAGTTCTTTGAGCGTGTTGCGGGGCCCATCCCCAAGACGGTCAGCTGCCGCTTTAATCCGGGCGGCCTGTTCCAGCTCTCCAACGGCATCATGGACAACCCCGGCGACTCCAAATACGGCATGACCACCGAGCAACTCTTCGAGGCCTTCCGTATGCTCAAGACCAAGGGTGCCGAGGACTTTGGCATCCACGCCTTCCTTGCCAGCAACACCGTCACCAACGACTACTACCCCAAGCTCGCGCGCATCCTCTTTGAGCTTGCCGTGCGCCTGGAGCGCGAGACCGGCGCACACGTCGCCTTCATCAATCTATCCGGCGGCGTCGGCATCCCCTACCTGCCCGAGCAGCAGGCCAACGACATTCACGCCATCGGCGAGGGAGTGCACGCGGCATACGACGAGATCCTGGTCCCCGCAGGCATGGGCGATGTGGCAATCTACACCGAGATGGGCCGCTTTATGATGGGCCCCTACGGCTGCCTGGTCACCAAGGCTATCCACGAGAAGCAGATCTACAAGGACTATATCGGTGTCGATGCAAGCGCCGTCGATTTGATCCGCCCCGCCATGTATGGTGCCTACCACCACATTACGGTGATGGGTCAGCCGGGCGGCGCCGACAAGGGCACAGCGCCCGTCACGAACACCTATGACATCACGGGCAATCTGTGCGAGAACAACGACAAGTTCGCCATCGATCGCGAGCTACCGCATATCGACATGGGCGACCTGCTTGTAATCCACGATACCGGTGCGCATGGCTACTCCATGGGCTACAACTACAACGGACGGCTGCGCTCCGCCGAGGTCCTGCTGCGCCCCGATGGCGCGGCCGACCTCATCCGCCGCGCCGAGCGCCCGGGCGATTACTTTGCCACGCTCGACGTGCTGCCGTGCGGCCGAGAACTGTTGGCCAAGTCGCGCGCCGAAAGTGCCCGCCACCGCGCCCAAGACGAGCGCCTGGCAGTCGCCGCCCAATGGAACAAGCGCATCCAGATCGCCGAAGCGAAGGAGAAGAACATGGACATCCGCAATCTCGAGGGCTCAATCGTCGCCCTGGTTACGCCGTTTAAAAAGGACGGCAGTGTCGACTTTGATGCGCTCGAGCGCCTTATCGATTTCCACCTGCAAAATGGCACCGACGCCATCCTCGCCCTGGGCACCACCGGCGAGAGCGCCACGATGACCGACGACGAGGACAACTCCGTTGTCGCCGCGGTGGTCAAGCAAGTTGCAGGACGCGTCCCCGTCATCGCCGGCTCGGGCTCCAACTCCACGCAGACCATGCTCACCAAGTCGCTCACTTACCAGGGCTTGGGAGCCGACGGCCTGCTGCTCATTACCCCCTACTACAACAAATCCAACGAAGAGGGTATCTACCAGCACTTTAAGACCGTCGCCGATGCCGTAGACATCCCCTGCATCCTGTACAACATCCCCGGCCGCTGTGGCTGCGGCATCAGCGAGCGCAACGTGGAGCGCTTGGCCGCGCACCCCAACATCATGGGTATTAAGGAAGCCTCGGGCAACGTCGCCTACGCTGCCAAGATCGCCCACCTGCTGTCCGACGACTTCCGCATGTACTCGGGCGAGGACGCGCTCACCGTGCCGCTCATGAGTCTGGGTGCTTCGGGCACCATCAGCGTGTGGGCCGACGTGCAGCCGCAGCTCGTACATGACATGTGCCGCGCCTATCTGGACGGTGACGTGGCACGTGCCCGCGATATCCAGATTGCCGGCCAGCCGCTCATCAATGCCCTCTTTAGCGAGGTCAACCCCATCCCCGTCAAGGAAGCGCTCGCCCAGATGGGTATGATCGAGGCAAACTACCGCATGCCGCTGTGTCCCATGGCAGACGACACGCGATCCGCACTTACCGATGCTCTGAAGGGAGCTGGTCTGCTTGATTAAGACCGTCATTATGGGAACGGGCCGCATGGGCTCGCTCATCCGCACTACCGCCGAGGGTATTGTCGACGCTGACGGAGAGCCCGTTTTTGACATCGTCGCCCAGATCGGCTTCGACTTGTCAGAGCTCGAGAACGCTCCGGCAGCCGACGTCATCATCGACTTCTCGAACGTTGCGACCTTCGACGCCGTCGTCGCCTATGTCGAGCGCACGGGCACGGCGTTGGTCTCGGGCACCACAGGCTATACGCCCGAGCAGATGGATCGTCTGCGCGAGCTGGGTCAGAGCACCCGCGTCATGCACTCCGGCAATTACTCCATCGGTATCGCAGCCCTGCGTCATCTGGTGGCACAGGCCACGCGAGAGCTGCCCGGCTTTGACTGCGAAATCGTCGAGACGCACCACAACCAAAAGGTCGACGCCCCCAGCGGCACTGCCAAGTTGCTGCTCGACGCCGTCGTCGAAGCCGAGCCCGAGGCAGGCTACCACCCCGTCTATGGCCGCGAGGGCATGTGCGGAGCGCGCGACCCCAAGGAGATCGGCATGCACTCGCTGCGCGGTGGCACTGTCGCCGGCGTGCACGAAGTGAGTTTCTTTGGCCAGGACGAGGAGGTCACGCTCGCGCATCGCGCCACGAGTCGTCAGATCTTTGTCAACGGTGCCTTGGCAGCCGCGCAGAAACTCGTCACCCGCGAGCACGGCTTCTATACCTTCGACCAGGTCATGTTTGCCTAACCAGATATCAACCGGATCCACCCAAAGGAGAGACAGCAAATGAGCAACGCAGCCGAAATGGATGCACAGGAGATTATCAACTATATCGCCACCGCGCCCAAGAAGACGCCCGTCAAGCTGTACGTGCGCGAAAAGCCGGGCATGAAGGTCCAGTGGGGCAGTGCGCATGTCTATGGCGGCCGCCGTGGCAAGACTGTATTTGGCGACTGGGATGAGCTCAAGGCAATCCTCGACGCCAACGTCGATTCCATCGACTACTACGATGTGGAGAACGACTGCCGCAACTCCGCCGTGCCCATGCTCGACCTCAAGGGCATCAACGCCCGCATCGAGCCGGGTGCGATCATCCGCGACCGCGTCGAGATCGGCGACCGTGCCGTCATCATGATGGGCGCCATCATCAACATCGGCGCCGTCATTGGCGAAGGCTCCATGATCGATATGGGCGCCGTGCTGGGCGGTCGCGCCACCGTGGGCAAGAACTGCCACATTGGCGCCGGCACCGTGCTGGCAGGCGTCGTGGAGCCCGCCAGCGCCACGCCCGTCATCATCGAGGACGACGTTATGATCGGCGCCAATGCTGTGGTCCTGGAAGGCGTGCGCGTGGGCAAGGGTGCTGTCGTTGCCGCCGGCGCCGTGTGCGTCGAGGACGTCCCCGCCGGCGCCGTCGTGGCCGGTGTCCCTGCCCGCGTCATCAAGATGCGCGACGAGAAGACCGACAGCAAGACCGGTCTCGAAGAGGGCCTGCGCCAGCTGTAGGGTTACGCGGTTTTACCAAACCGCGTAACGGCTCGACGCTCCACCTTTGGTTCCGTCGTTCTAACGAACGACGGACCGGTCGACGCTGCAAACGCCCCTAAGCGGCAATCTGACGTTCAATCGTCGGTCGCGTACAAAAGTACGCTTCCCTCCTCTTTCACGTCACCTTGCTCGCTCTGGGTCGTTTTCGCTGACTTATGCTCAACCTACGACGCGATGTCGGCAACCAAGCCGAAAACAACAAAGGCCGAAGCACCATCGGAGCTTCGGCCTTCCCTATCTCAGGATTCCGTCGTATTCAACCATGGCGGGTTGCTTTGACAGGCGCCCTACGGCCGTCTTATAGACCTCGGAACGATCGCGCCGCCCTATTGCTACAATCTCGGCAATCTCAACCATTCCGTCCTCTCGGATTCGGAAAACCATTTTGAGTCCCGCATTCCGCCATTTAATCTTTTTGCAGCCGGCGAGCTCGCCGTGAAGCGGCGTTCCGATTTCATCAGCGCGCGTCTTTAATTTTGCGACGGCAATACGGACGAGCCTGCGCTGGGATCCATCTAGTTTTTGATATTCCTTCTCGACGTCTCGATTCAAAAAGCCGACAACAAAATGCCCGCTCATTCGAAAAGGTCCTCGTCGGGAATCGCGTCCGGATCCATCGACTCAAGCTCCGCGAGCTCCTCGGCAGTTAAGGCGTCCTCAAACGGAACAAACTCATGCGGACCATGCTTGGCTCGATCCGCAGCGATGCGATTTATCTCAAGTTCACGCAGATACTGCAGCGCGCCGTACATTTCCTCATAGGCAGCATAGTCGATAATCACGGTATCGATATCATTATGATCAGCAATGAACTGAGGCGCGCGTTTTGCGCGTTTACGAATGGTGGATAAGGACTTGCTTGCTTCGGTAGCAGAAACAACCTGGTCTTTTGTAAACACCGGTTTTTCCAGAACAAGTGGGGACATTTTGACCTCCAAAAAATAATCTGGATTATATTTCAAAGTATTCTTCAAAATATTTTCTGTATTTATTTCCAAATTAGAATTTGATTAATTTTGATTTATTGAACTCTCTGTCGGACGCATCACTATTCACCGATCCCCCCAGCAATTGCAAATATACAAATCAAAGAGAGAGCAATGAGCTACACTAAATGAGTTAGCGTAGCTTAACGGCACCGTTAAGCCGCCTGATTTCTTTTAGCGAGGTTACCGATGCCCTTCTGTCCTCATTGTGGCAAGCCACTCCATGGTCCTGAATCATATTGCAGCTATTGCGGAGGCCCTATACCAATCGCGCCGGTCCAACCTGAACAACCGAAATCGTCCAAACCCAAAAAGAACAAGACTAAGGACGACACCAAGCTGTTCATTAAAGGCAAAACCGATCTGTCTTCGTTTGACGCGTTTAATAAAACTCGCTCTTACAAAGTAATAAATTCAACCAAAGGCCTCGTATATCACGTCACAGGAAAACGAAACGAAGATGAGTCCGTCTACTCGTTTTTAACTGAAAGTGGATATCCCCAAGCAACACTTACATTTATGCATAAAGCTATAGATGGAAACATATTTGATCCTGACGACTTGGGCAGCTATGACAGTTCGACCCAAATGCGCATCTCTCATGAGGACATTCGTGAAAGGGAGCGAAAAGAAGCGCCGGAGCGCCCCAAATCTCTGCTTGAACGCCTTGTTACGCCCAAGCCAAGGTTCACTCAAGATGAAAGCTATAGATTTGAGGAGAGCTTTAACCCACTTGGCTTCGTTTCGGGCGAACAACAACATGTAGCCGGGCCATACATCGCTAGGAGCAGCAAGCCTTTCGGGTGTAAAAAGCCAACGAAAACTGAGATTTACCGGGATGGAATCCTTGTCGCAGCTGTCAAGCCAAAGGACGACAAGACCATCGTCGTGCTGTTCGACAAGAAGTCCCATAGAGAGATCGCCCTTTTGTTTGCTTTCGCATTATATCTACCTTATTAGAGTTAGGCCTAGAAGATGAAGTACTGCTATTACTGCGGAGCCGAAATGCGCGAAGGACTTTCCTTCTGCACAAAATGCGGCAAAGCAGCGCCCTCTCCAATCCAACCGAACTCGGATAAGGCTAATGCCCCAGAGGCCGTTGAGACAAAGTCTGTGCACCTCGACTCCAGTCAACAGTCGCAAACCAACAAAGTCACCGACGAAAAAATACAGACAGCTAAACCAAATGCGGTCCGCAATGTCGAGATAAACCAGTCTCCTGATTCCGACGAACTGTCCACGGCGGTGAATTCGACCTGTCGAGAACTCGCAAACCTGGCTGCATTGGGATTCAAGAAATGGAAAACCCTTAACACCAAGGGAAAAATCGCAGCCGTTATCATAGCCCTGGTCATCTGGTCCATGCTTCGCAGGATGTTCTTCCTGTTTTAAATCAAACACCTACTGATACGGAATCTGACAATGCGCTATTGCATAACCTGCGGAAATAAACTAGTCGATGGCGATATCTATTGCGGTCACTGCGGCGCGGCCGTACCGGATTGGCTGCGCAAAGCTCCCAGCGATGACGAGGGCTTACCCAATGAAACCCCAAAATCCGCTCCGTACGGTGCCAAGCAGCCCTCTGAGCCAAATCAGCTACGGGGCAAGTCTGATGAAAATAAACAGGAAGCAGAGGAGAAGCATAAAGGACCACTCAAATGCCCAGCATGCGGTGAGTTGCTCTCGCCCTATGAGAACACGTGTCCGTCATGCGGCTACAAACTCAAAGAAGCTTCCGAAGGAGCCATAGGACGGCTCTATCAAACCATCAGTTCGATTGAAGAGAAGCGTCCTAAGAAGGAAAAAACCGCGTCGACAGACATAAGCCCCACTGACAAGAAGATCGCAAGTGCAATCAAGTCATTTCCCATCCCCTCTGAAAAAGAGGATCTTATTGAATTCCTTTCTATCGCCAATTCGAACATCGATCCCTATACAGATGTTCACGATGCATCGAAAATCAGCGAATCAGAGCGACTTATTTCCAAAGCGTGGAAGTCACAGTTTGACCAAGCATATACAAAAGCCAAACGTCTATTCGGAAATACCAGGGACTTTGAGCAGTTCAAGCTGATGAAGGAAAGTAAGGAAAAGGAACTTGAAGATCGCAAAAAAACCGCTGCAATCATAACGTCGATTCCCCTCATTATTTCGATTGCACTCTTCATGGGCTTATTGGCTGTCCTATTTGCCCTACGCGCCTGCGGAGCAGACTAATTCACCAACGCATCCGCCGCATTTGTAGCCGCTAGCAACGAACTCGGAGGTCAACATGTCGTCAAAAATAATAAGCGCAGGAATGATGGACCAAATCAGATGCGATCAAAAGGATTATTTGATTTGGAAATGGCGCCCCGATAATGACGCACGTCGCGAAAACGCGATTCGATGGGGATCGTCGCTCCGCGTAAGAGAGGGATCCGTTGCCGTTTTTGTCTGCCGGCAAAGAGGCGGCAAACTCATTCAGGAATATATCGAAGGCCCATTTGACAAGACCCTTGAAACATCGAACCTGCCGATCATAGCCAACCTCGTCGCGCAAGCATACGGCGGTGGGACACCTTTCCAAGCCGAAGTCTATTTCATCAACCTTGCAAAAGTGCTGCAATCTAAATTTGCAGTCAGGTACTTCGACGTCTTCGATTCTCGATATCCAGAGTTTGGGATTCCGGTCGCCGTACGAGGAACCATCACGTATTGCATAGCCGATTACCGGCGCTTCATCAAATTGCATCGTCTCGATGAATTCGATACCACAGACCTCCAGAGTCAAATCAAAGACCATGTTGCACGCAAGATCAAAGGCATCGTGGCGAACGTGGCCACAACGCAACAACTCCCCGTTCAACAGCTTGGGAACAAGACGGATGACATCTCCCGGCTAGCAATCGAGGCGCTCTCAGAGAAACTCAATGAGCTATTCGGGGTTGAACTGTCCAGCGTCGATATCGCTGCAATTGATATCGATAAGGACAGCGAGGAATTCAAACAGCTAATGGCCGTCACCCGCGATATCACAGCTGCAACCGCCAGGGCGAAGGCAGAGGCTGATATAAAAACCATTCATGATGCCCAGCAAATAAAAATGCAGAACCTGGCAGAGCAACTCCGCATTGAACGTGAGGAATCTCAGTACGGCATTCACAAGCAGACTCAATCCTCCAATATGGCCGCTTATCAAATTGAGGCGCAAACTGCTGTCGGTGTTGCGGGCGCAGAGGCTCTTGGTCGAAGCGGCCAAGCTGGGGGCATAGCCCCAGATTCAGGATTGAATATGGCTGGAATCACAGCAGGGATAGCCATCGGGGGTGCCCTGGGGCAGAATATTGCAGGCAACATGAACAGCCTGCTGGGAACCGGCGTTCAAGCTCCGCCGCCTCTACCCCGAAATAGCTACTTTGTTGCCAATGGCGACAAAACCACCGGGCCTTTTCCCATTCAGGCACTTCAGCAAATGAGCACCGCAGGCTCATTGAACGCTTCGACGTTGGTGTGGAAGCAAGGTATGGCCGACTGGCAATCCGCGGGAAGCATTCAAGAGTTGGCGGATTTGTTCGCCAGGTCAACAACTCCGCCACCCATCCCACAGCAAGAGAAATAGATGAAATAGAGAAAAAGATAGTGGGCTGAAGGGCAATTCCTTCAGCCCACTATCTTTTATCGATTCTCGATGCTACCGATGTTTTTGAGCTCGATGGAGATCAGGCCGTTGGGCTCGTTGACGAACTCGATGTACTCGGAGTTCGAACCCATCTCGGCCGGGAAGCTGATCTCGATGCCCGTGTCGGTACGAATCTTGTGATTGCGTACGGCCGCGCGCTCGACTTGCTTGCGCTCCACGGGCACGCGCTCGGGCACCTTCTCCTCGGTCAGCGCCGCACGCACGCTCTCCTTGATGACCGGCTCGTCCTCAAAGACCTCATCGACGATATCCCAAGGCGGCAGCTCCTCGTCGTCTTCAACCTTCTCGGCAACGGCGGCTTTGACCTTGGCGAGCGCTACGGCCGTGTTGGCGCCGTGCTCCTCGGCGACTTCCTCGACCACGCGCGTCACCGTGTCGATGACCTCCTTACCCGAAACCCCCGTGTCGCACTGCAGCAGGCCGTCGGGAATGAGCATGCGGTCCTCGCCGGCAATCTTGCGCTTCTTGTCCACATAGCCGATCTCCATGGTGCTTGCACGCACGATGGCATAGCTCGGCACCTTTTGCGAGGGGTTTGGCAAAATGGCGTAGTGGCGCGCGATGTCGTTACGAACCTCGCCCTCTTCGCGACCCACCTCGTGCATGAATGCCTGCTTGGAGCCCAGCAGCATCACGGCAAACCAGCGGGCATCTTCATCATCGTCAAAGTCCGCCACAAGCACGTCAGTGGACTCGGCTTTCTCGGCCTTGGTGAGTTCGGAAGAGATGAACTCCGCAATCTGCTGAGACAAGTCCACGAACTCACGCTCACCAAAGAAATAGCCCTTGAGCTCGCCGCCAAACGCAGAGTTCTCCGCAAACGTGGCGCGCTTATTGTCGGCCGAGGTACGTGCGCGGCGCAGATGCGTGGTCACAAAGCTGCGCACGGTACGGCTTTCGATATCCAGCTCGCGCTGGCTCATGACGTTGACGGCAGAGTCAAAGTCCAGGATATGCAGAATCGCGTGATTGATTTTCATATACGGCATTCCGTTCTAGATCGCTTTTGGCACGAACCAGTATAGCGGTCGAGTCCGCCCCAGGCGCATCGAAGATTGGTGCAAACAAACCTGTCCCCAATGCAGAAAAAGGCGCCCGGGTCACATGGATCCGGGCGCCTTCATTGTAGCCTGTTGCTTATACGAGCCGAATTTAGCAGGAAAAGTCGACGCTGTCGATAATGTCCTTGAGGGCCTTTGCGGAGGAGGTGAGCTCATGCTGCTCGTCATCGTTCAGCGGCACGGGGACGCGGCAGACAACGCCGTCGCGGCCAACGACGGTCGGCATGGAGATGGCAAGATCGGACAGGCCGTACTCGCCCACCATGAGCGAGGAGACGGGCAGAACGGTCTGCTCGTCACGCATGACGGCAGTGCAGATGCGCTTTACCGCCATAGCGACACCGTAGTAGGTGGCGTGCTTCTTCTCGATGATGGTGTAGGCGGAGTTCTTGACGTCCTCGGCAATGCGCTTCTCGGCAGCCTCATGCTCCAGGTGGCCGTGAAGCTCGCAGAAGGTGTTCAGCGGCACGCCGGCAACCTGAGCGCTGGACCAGGCGACAAACTCGGAGTCACCATGCTCGCCCATGACGTAGGCCTGGACATCGCGCGGGTCAACCTCGACGTGAGCGCCGAGCATTTGCTGCAAACGGCCGGTGTCGAGCACGGTGCCGGAGCCGATGACATGGCCCTCGGGCAGACCGGACATCTTGATGGCGGCGAAGGTCAGAACGTCGACCGGGTTGGAGACGATGAGCAGAATGCCGTCGAAGCCAGACTTCTTAATCTCGGGAATAATGGACTTAAAGATGCTGACGTTCTTGTTGACCAGGTCCAGGCGGGTCTCACCGGGCTTCTGAGCAGCGCCAGCGGTGACGACGATCATGGCGGCGTCGGCGACATCAGAATAATCGCCGGCGTAGATCTTCATCGGCTCGGCAAACGTCATGCCGTGCGCAATATCCAGGGCCTCGCCCTCGGCGCGGTTCTTGTCCACGTCGATGAGAACCATCTCGGAGAACAGACCACTCTGCATCAGCGCGAACGCCGAAGACGAACCGACGAAACCGCAGCCGACAATAGCGACCTTCTTCTCGTTAACCATTAGAAACTCCCATCTCTCTCCACAAACAAGCCGCCCGGGAACGACCCGAACGGCTTGCCGTAATCCCAATACATCCAATCGGGACTTTGATTATGCTCCTATACGCAGCCAAAAATCGACCGTTTACCGAAATTGTTTGCAGGATTCGTAAAATAACTGCACGAAATCGGTTTCGAGCTATTGACGAGCCCAAATAGTCTTCTAATACAGGCCCGCCTCGCGAATGGCCTCGACAGCCAAAGCAATCTGATCGGGCGGCAGGACCAGCGCCATGCGCACGTGCCCCTCGCCCGAAGGGCCAAAGCTCGCGCCCGGCGTCACCACAACGCCGGCCTTCTCCATAAGCTCCTCGCAAAACGCCATGGAATCGGTGCGACCACCGGGAAGCTTGGCCCACACAAACATAGAGCCATGCGCGTTGGGACGCTCCCAGCCCAGGTCCTCAAGACCGTCGCACAGGGCATCGCGGCGCTCCTGGTACTTCAGACGTTGCGCCTCGACCTCATCGCGCGGACCATTGAGGCAGGCGATGGCGGCCTTCTGAATCGGGAAGAACATGCCAAAGTCGATCTGGCTGCGCAGCTTGGCAAAGGCAGAGACCACATCCTCACGGCCGACCAAAAAGCCGATGCGCGCACCGGTGACGTTAAACGACTTGGAAAGCGAGAAGAATTCCACGCCCACCTCGAGCGCGCCGGGATACTGCAAGAAGCTGCCGCCGGGCTCGCCGTCAAACACGATGTCGGAGTACGCGTTGTCATGGACGATCAGCAGGTCGTGCTCGCGGGCGAAGGCAATGATCTCCTCGTAGACCTCGGGCGTGCCCACCGAGCCCACCGGGTTGGCGGGCAACGACACGATCATGTACTTGGCACGATCGGCCACCTCGGGATCGATGCCCGCCACATAGGGCAGGTAATTGTGCTCCGCCACCAGCGGATAGTACTCGAGCTTGGCATCGGCGATCTTGGCGCCCGCCTCAAAGACCGGATAGCACGGATCGGGAACCAGAATGGTGTCACCCGGATCGAGCAGGGCCAGGCCCAAATGACCCACGCCCTCCTGCGTGCCGTTGCACGACTGCACCATGGACGGCGTAATGCCCGAAACGCCAAAGCGACGCTCATAGTAATCGCACACGGCCTGCTTAAGCTCGGGCAGGTCGCGCAGGGAATACTTCCACATCTCGGGATTTTGGGCGGCCTGCGTGAGCGCCTCGACCACGTGGTCGTACGGCTTAAAGTCGGGCGTGCCCACGCTCATGTTGTAAATGGTCTTGCCCTGAGCCTTCAGCGCAAGAAGTTTGTTGTTGAGCGAGGCGAAGACCTCCGCGCCAAAGCGGTCGAGACGCTGCGATGCCTGCATGGTGCCACCTTTCGATATAAAAAATACGGCGCTCCGACAAGAGCGCCGCGCGATACGGGCCATCAGATTGCAAAAGTGTAACGCTTGCAACCCCCGTATTGGTTCAATTTAGCCAACCTTAGTCAATTGGATTGAGCGCGTCGATCCGCGCAAGCCACAGACGCGAGCTGGCGTCACTCGGCATACGCCAATCGCCGCGCGGGCTGAGCGTCACCGAGCCCACCTTGGGACCATCGGGCAGACAGCTGCGCTTAAACTGCTGGGCAAAGAAGCGACGATAGAACGTACGCAACCACGTGTGGACGGTCTTGGCGTCATAGACACCCTCAAAGCTCTTGAGCGCCATACGGTAGATCTTGCCCGGCTCAAAGCCAAAACGCAGCAGGTAATAGAGGAAGTAATCGTGCAGCTCGTACGGGCCCACCAAATCCTCGGTCTTCTGAGCAATCTCACCGTCGCCCGTGGGCGGCAGAAGCTCGGGGGACACCGGCGTATCGAGGATATCGAGCAAGACCTCGGCAATACGCCCGCCAAAGACATCAGCGGCATAACGTACTAGATGGCGCACAAGCGTCTTGGGCACGCTCGCGTTGACGGCGTACATGCTCATGTGGTCGCCGTTATAGGTAGCCCAGCCGAGCGCCAGCTCTGACAGGTCGCCCGTGCCGATGACAAAACCGCCAGCCTGGTTAGCCAGATCCATCAGAATCTGCGTACGCTCGCGGGCCTGGCTGTTCTCGTAGGTCACGTCCTGAACTGCCGGGTCGTGCTCAATGTCCTTGAAGTGCTGCTCCACGGCCGTGTGGATCGAAACCTCGCGGAAGCTCACACCCAGGTCGCGAGCGAGCGACTCGGCATTCGACTTGGTGCGATGTGTCGTGCCAAAGCCGGGCATGGAAACCGCCGTGATACCCGTGCGCGGCAGCCCCAATGCATCGAAGGCACGCACGGTCACAAGCAGTGCCAGCGTGGAATCCAGGCCGCCCGAAAGACCGATGACTGCAGCCTTGGTACCCGTATGGGCAAGGCGAGTCTTGAGGCCGGCAGTCTGCAGATTGAGGATCGTCTCGCAGCGCCCGGCCAGGTCACCATGGTCGGCCGGCACAAAGGGCGCGCGGGGGAAGACACGGTCGATGTCAAGCGCATCACGCAGGACAGGTTCTTCGGCCAGCATGCCCTCAAACGAAAACTCAACAATCGTGGCCTCCGGCGCATCATCCGCGCGCGTCCACGTGGTCGAACGACGGCGCTCGGCAACCAGACGGTCGAGGTCAACGTCGGCCACCGCCATATCGCAGGTGAGGAGCTTCGTGGCGGCGAGCTTCGAACCGTTTTCGTAGACGAGGTTCTCGCCTGCAAAGACCATGTCGGTCGTGGACTCGCCCTCGCTCGCGTCTGCATAGGCATAGGCACAGTACAGGCGCGCACTCTGATTGGAGATGAGGCTGCGGCGATAGTCTGCCTTACCGATAATCTCGTCCGAGGCCGACGGATTGAGGATCACCGTCGCACCGGCAAGCGCCATCTCGGTCGAAGGGGGCGCCGGCACCCACAGGTCCTCGCAGACCTCAATACCGAGTACCAAATCCTCGGCGCCCTCATCACAGCAGCGGTAGACAAGCCCCGAACCCAGCGGAACCGGACCCTGACCGGCAAACTCAACCCAAACAGGATCGGCGGGCGCCGGAGCAAACCAACGGCGCTCATAGAACTCGCCATAGTTGGGCAGATACTTCTTGGCCGTGAGGCCCAAAAGCTCGCCCGCGCAGCACACGGCGGCACAGTTGTAGATATTCTCGGCCACCGCAACGGGAAGACCGATGGTAAAGACAATCGGCAGCTCGCGGGTTTCATCGAGAATATGTGCCAGTGCAGTCTCGCAGGTATGCAGTAATGTGCGGTTATGGAACAGATCAGCCGCGGTATAGCCGCACAGATTAAGCTCGGGCAGCACCAGAGCACGAACACCGCGCTCGACCGCCTCGCGAACAGCCGCCAGCGCAACCTCGGCATTGCCCTCGACATCGGCCACGCGAATCCGCGGCGAGGCCGCCGCCACACGCAAAAAGCCATCAGACTGAGAAAGGTGAAGATTCATAAGAATGCTCCCGTGCGTAGACGCCATTCACAACAATTAGCAAGCCCTATTGTAGTTCAACCGCCGGGTGTAACCCCATCCCACCAATTTGGTGAGCTATTGATGAGTTGATGGTATCTGTTAAATGTCACGTACGATTCACATCTGGTGGGTACCCTGATGGCTACACGAAACGAAGCAGATTTACACCGGGAGGGCCCCGTATGACAACCAAGTACACCGACGCGCCGCGCACGCGCGTCATGACACCGGCCGCACTCAACAACGGCGTTCACGAAAACCATTCCATCGGACAGACCATGGCCATCGCGCCCAAAAAGGGCCTGTTCGACGACATTTCCATTCCCCAAATCATCGCCGGCGCCGCAGCTGCCGCCACGAGCGTCGCACTTGCTTCCAAGATCGGCATCGCCGGATCGGTGATCGGTGCCGCCGTGAGCTCGGTCATCACCGTTGTGTCCTCGCAGGTCTACCGCCACTTTATCTCTGCCAGCGCCAACGCCCTCAAAGGTACGCACGCCGCCGTCGACTACCCTGCCGGCGCCTATGAGCCCGTTGACCTTAATGCCGAGGAGCACCTGGGCGGCGCCGCGACTACGCAGGAGATGCGCCAGGTTGCGGGGCGCGCGACCACGGCGCGCGTCGCCCCCAACAGTCTGCGTGCCAAGGCGGCGGCAGAGCGCAGCCAGACGCAAAAGAAGGTCATCGTCTTCTCGATCGCCATCGCCATCGTCGCGGTCATCGCCTGCGCTGGCGCCATCCTTATCACCACCGCCGGTGAGGGTCTGGGCGAGCGCCCCGAGCCAATCCTATCGTCGCGCACGACCGAGCACGACGCGGATAGCTCAGATCAATCGCAAAGCCAGCAGGACGACTCGCAGGGCGACTCCGCATCCACCGATTCGTCCTCGAACGCCCCCGATCAGTCGCAGGGCGCCGATTCCTCTGTGAACAACAGCGGCACGCAATCCGGCACGACTGACTCAAGCCAAACGACCGACGGCTCTCAACCGAGCACGGGCGACCAGACGAGCGGCAACACGTCGGGAACGGACACAACCGACAGCGGCAACAATAGCAGCTCGAGCGGCACCGCATCTGGCACGGCATCTGACAGCTCGAGCCAAGGCACGGCATCGGGCAACTAAGCACGTTTGCCTCTCATAGATAACCGACCTGCATAACGGGCGCGAACCGGCAAACGGTCGCGCCCTTTTGCCATGGGCGACGAGATGGCAAGCCCCATGCGATGGTAAGATGCTTTGGTGTGTATAGAGGAGATTTGCCATGAGCAAGACAATAGTTAAGCCCGCACTATCGCTGGGCAACCACATCTATCTGTATCGCCTGCTGCGCGACGCGATTGGGTGCGGTAAGCAAACGTTTATGACGCAGGTCGAGGAGGCACTCGCCGCTGGCGACATGGCCGCTTATGACCTGGGCTTTGAGTCCACGCGCGAGCTGCTCGAGGAGCTCGACGACTGCATTAAGCTTACCGTCTTTAAGGGCGGCCGTCTGTATGCCACCGTCATCGCCAACGAGGCCTGGGATGCCGCCCTTGCCAAGGGCGAGGACAAGCCCAAGGCTGCCAAGGGAGCCAAGCAGTCCTACAAGAAGAAAAAGCGCGGCGAGAAGGACCTCAAGGCCGTGCGTCCCAAGCACGTTAAGCGTCCCGAGCCAGAGCCCGTGGCCGAAGTCGCTCCGGAGCCAGAGCCCGAGCCCGAGACAGAGATCGAAGTCGCTATTGAGGTAACAGCAGGAGCCGAAACCGAAATCGCCGCCACGACCGATCCCGAAGTCATATCAGAGCAGGAAGCCACTGCGGAGCTCGAGGAGGCTCCCAAGTCGACAACCGAAGAAGCCGCCAACCAACCCGAGACGTCTGCGTTCCAAAACAGCGATGTCTTTGGCGACGAGCCCGAGGACGATCAGTCCGACGAGCCCGACGATCAAGACGCTACCGAGTCGACGCCAGAGCCCGAGACGCCGCAGCCCGCCATCTCGCTCACGGTCGTCTATGACCCCGAGAACGCAAACGCCGGCATCACCACCATGGCCTCCACGCCCATCGAGGCAAAGCCATCTGTCGAGGCAGAGGATGCCCCGCGAACCGATACCAAAACCGAGACCGCAGACACGTCCGTCTCCGTGGAACCGACGGATTTCGCAGTTAAGCCGGAAACAGCGCCTGAGCCTGCCATCGAGTCCGCATCCGCATCTGCCTGTGACCAGATTCCCGCACCTGCACCGGCTCCGGTCCCCGTTGCGGTACCTGTCACCACACCCGCAGCACCGACCATCCCCGAGGACTTCCCCGTCGATTTCACAACCGAGGTCTTCTGTCCCGGCCCATTGCTACACCAGCTGTCGACCTATCTCCCCTACGGCGCCGACACGCTCGGCATCGTCGGCGAGTACTACTGGATCGCCCGCGAGCGCGGTACCATCGAGGCCGCGCGAAACCGCGCAAGCTTCCCCCTGCGCTACACGCAGGCCGGCGAGCGCCACGAAGTCACCGTGCGCATCCGCCGCAACACCACCGGCGGTCTCGGAGCCACCTGGACCATCGACAAAGTCGAGCCTTCTACCAAGTAAAAAAGGGACGATAACCCTCAAGGTTATCGTCCCTTTCTCGTTAGGTCACCTGAGCTCGACTAATCGCGCGTCAGCTTGCGGTGAATACGATGCGGCTGGGCTGCGTCCTCGCCCAGGCGCTCGATACGATTGGCCTGATAGGCCTCGAAGTTGCCCTCGAACCAATACCAGTTGCCCGGATTCTCGTCGGTGCCCTCCCACGCCAGAATGTGCGTGGCGACGCGGTCCAGGAACATACGGTCGTGGCTAATGACCACCGAGCAGCCCGGGAACTCGAGCAGTGCCGCCTCGAGCGAGGACAGCGTCTCGACGTCGAGGTCGTTCGTGGGCTCGTCGAGGAGCAGCAGGTTGCCGCCCTGCTTGAGCGTAAGCGCCAAGTTCAGACGGTTGCGCTCGCCACCGGAAAGTACGCCAGCGCGCTTCTGCTGGTCCTGGCCCTTAAAGCCAAAGCTCGCCACGTACGCGCGGCTGGGGACCTCGGTCTCGCCGACCATCATGTGGTCCAGGCCGTCCGAGACGACCTCCCACAGGTTCTTATCGGGGTCGATGCCGGAGCGGTTCTGATCGACATAGGAGATCTTGACGGTCTCGCCCACCTCGAGCTCGCCCGAAGTCAGCGGCTCCAGGCCCACGATGGTCTTGAACAGCGTGGTCTTGCCCACACCGTTGGGACCGATGACGCCCACGATGCCGTTGCGCGGCAGGGTGAACGATAGGTCGTCGATGAGCACGCGACCGTCGAACTCCTTGTGCAGGTGATGGGCCTCGAGCACCTTGTTGCCCAAACGCGGGCCCACAGGGATGCGGATGTCGGTCCAGTCGAGCTTCTGGCTTGCGCGGGCCTCGGCCTCCATCTCCTCATAGCGAGCCAGACGGGCCTTGTTCTTGGCCTGACGGGCCTTGGGGCTGGAGCGTACCCACTCGAGCTCGGCCTCCATGCGCTTAGCGAGCTTGGCGTCGCGGTTACCCTGAGCCTCGATACGGGCGGCTTTGGTCTCCAGATACGTGGAGTAGTTGCCCTTGTAGGGATAGAGGTGACCACGGTCGACCTCGCAGATCCACTCGGCAACGTTATCCAGGAAGTAGCGATCGTGTGTGACGGCAAGCACCGCGCCCTGGTAGTTGTGCAGGAAGTGCTCGAGCCACAGGATCGACTCGGCGTCCAGGTGGTTGGTGGGCTCATCGAGCAGCAGCAGGTCGGGAGCTTCGAGCAGCAGCTTGCACAGGGCCACGCGACGGCGCTCTCCGCCGGAAAGCACGTTGACCGGCATGTCGGAATCGGGCAGCTGCAGGGCATCCATAGCCTGGCCGAGCTTGGAATCGATATCCCAGCCATCGGCGGCATCGATTTCGTCCTGGAGCTTGCCCATTTCGGCCATGAGGGCATCCATGTCACAGTCCGGGTCGCACATCTCCTCGCCGATCTTATTGAAGCGATCGACCTTGGCGATCATGTCGCCAAATGCCATGCGCACGTTCTCGATGACGGTCTTGTCGTCGTCGAGCGGCGGCTCCTGCTGCAGGATACCCACGGTGTAGCCGGGGGTAAGTCTGGCATCGCCGTTGGAGACTTCCTCGATGCCGGCCATGATCTTGAGCAGGGTCGACTTGCCCATACCGTTAGGGCCCACGACGCCGATCTTGGCACCGGGATAGAAGCTCAGGGTCACGTCGTCAAGGATCACCTTGTCGCCATGAGCCTTGCGAGCCTGATACATCTGGTAGATAAACTCTGCCATTTGCCTGTTTTATCCTTTCTACCTGCTGTTTCCCTATTCTTGTTTCGCTTTAGTGGAAACGAGATGAGAAAACCAGCTCTGAAACGTAACGAAAAAGGGGCACGGTTGCCCATACCCCCTAATACTACCTGGGAAAAGTCCCCCGGAACATACTATGAACTGCGTACGCTAGTTTTCCGCAACCTTAACGAGCGGCTCGCTGCGATTTGCGCCACAGCAGATACGAGTAGACGTAGACGAATCCGACCGAACCAAACGCCAGAACCGCAATCACCGCGGCGACAACTTCACTCGAAAGCACGCTACCCGCAATGCCCATCACAATCAGACCAACACCCAGCACCATAAAGCAGGCACCGCCAAAACGCTGCGTACGGCGCCAGTTCTCGGGATCGGCAAGCGCCCAGGGCGTCTTGATACCGAGCGTATAGTTCTGCTTCACACGCGGCAAGTAGTTGCCTACGCCAATGAACAGCAAACCGACAGCACCGGAAATCAGCACGTTGACCGAACCGACCGCCGGCACCACGCCCCAGACCGTAAGCTCTCCCAGCCAGCTTATACCACAAATGAACAGGGTGAAGGCGATTACGAAGCCCTGATAGAACTTGCCCGAGGTTCGATATGCCTCGCCTTTGGGATCGATGCGCGGCACCACGCAGAACATTGCGAGAAGCACCAGGGGCAGCACGCCGAGCGCGGAGGCCATCCAGCTGGGACCCCAACCGTCGACGGCGCCGTTCGCGCTCCAGTGCGTGGGAATCTGCGCAGGCAAGCTCGGCATCACCATAAGGTGCGCTACGATATTGGCGACGCACAGAGCGACCAGCGCGATCCACACGCGTGGCGATACCCCCGTGGGGTGAATGCCCTTGTTTTCGTTATTCATCCTTATCACCTTCAGTGTTTGTAAAGCCCATAAACCAACCGATTAAGTCCTGCATGACGGTGGTGTTTAAGCTGTAAACGATATTTTGGCCATGACGTTCATCGGTCACCAACCCGGCGTTTTTGAGCGTCGCCAAATGATGGCTCAACGACGGCTTGCTGATATCGAAATGCTCGGCAAGCTCCCCGGCCGTGCGGTCGCCCTCGCGCAGTAGTTCCAAAATACGCCGCCGTGTAGGATCGGCCAGCGCTTTAAAACCCTCTCCCGGCATAGGACCTCCTCTCATTATTTCGTTCGACGCGCACACTATACTCGATATTTAGATGTTTGTCTAATTATCTAATACAGCAGCATCTATAGAACATTCGTTCGTATTTAGCTACAATGGAAGTTGAAGCAGATGGGCCAGCTCCCTCTACCCGAGAAGGAGATGGACTATGAGTATTGACGATGTCCTGACGTTGTTATTGCTTGTAATCGCGGCTGTGGAGCTCGGCATCCACATTGGAGGTCGAATGAAATAGCCGCCCCCGCGTAATGCGAAGACGGCCACTTCTCACGCTACAAACGTGTTTGGGAGTTGGCCAACCCGCGGCAACGGGTGCCATCTGCTTCAATCTTATGCGAATCCCGATCCCATTTCAACAAGCTCCAAGGGCTCAAATGGAATCGCAATAATACCTATAATGGCGATAGCTAAAACACGACCTGCTTCCCCATCGGAGGATATTTATGACCGAAACCGCTGCCGCAGCCGCCATCGAGACACGCGACACCAAGCTCGAGATTATCATGGGCCGCGAGGCACTCGATAAGCTCGCCGATGCTACGGTGCTGGTGCTCGGCTGCGGAGGTGTGGGCTCCAATTGCTGCGAGGCACTCGCCCGCGGCGGCATCGGTCATTTCGTCATTCTGGATAAGGACGTCATCGCGCCCAGCAATATCAATCGCCAGGCCATCGCCTTCCACAGCACCGTCGGCAAGCGCAAGGTAGACGTGACGGAAGCCATGATTCGCGATATCAATCCCGCCGCCACCGTTATCAAGCGCACCGAATACCTGTTGAGCGACAACATCGACGAGTTCTTTGCGAGCGTTTTTGAGCAGACGGGCGGCAAGCTCGACTACGTCGTCGACGCCATCGACACCATCTCGGCCAAACTCACCATTGCCAAATATGCTCAGGACCACGACATTCGTTTGGTTAGCTCCATGGGCGGGGCCAACAAGCTCCATCCCGAGTGCCTCCGCTTTGCCGACATCTTCGATACGGTACGTGACCCCATGAGCCGCATTATGCGCAAAGAATGTAAGAAGCGCGGAATCAAGAGTCTACATGTATTGTTTAGCTGCGAGGAATCGGTTAAGACACAGCCCCGCGACCCTTCCAACATCCACGAGCGTACCGAGCTGGGAACCGCCAGCTTTATGCCGCCCATCA
The DNA here is from genome assembly GCF_052121995.1 of Collinsella sp. LCP19S3_A7. Taxonomy (NCBI): domain Bacteria; kingdom Bacillati; phylum Actinomycetota; class Coriobacteriia; order Coriobacteriales; family Coriobacteriaceae; genus Collinsella; species Collinsella sp. LCP19S3_A7. The sequence continues at coordinate 25,086 of NZ_JBQKDE010000006.1, forward strand.
TGGGTCAGATGATTGCCGGCGAGGTTATCCGCCAGATCAGTGGGCGCGGCACCGAGCGCGTGCGCGCCGATGGCCAGCGCCTGGACTAGCGGAGCGCGCCGAGATGGAGCCCCGGTTAATTGATGCACACTGCCATCTTGATTTGATGGCTTACCCGAATGCTGTTGCCGACGAAACTGCGGCTATAGGGCTGGGGGTCTTTGATTGCGGGGTCGACCCACGCGACTTCGCAGCGGCAAAAAAGTGGGCCAGCCGTTACCCAAACATTATCGCGGGCGTTGGCCTCCATCCCTGGTGGCTCGCCGACGGCCGCTGCGGTCCTGCCGAAGTCAATCTGCTTTGCAAAGTTGCTGCCCAAGAGCGCTATATCGGCGAGGTGGGACTCGACTTTTCCGCGCGCTTCGCCGGAAGCGAACCGCTACAAATACAGGCACTTAACCGGCTCTGCGATACGCTCGTGCAGTATCCTCTTGCCGGGCGCGTGATATCAATTCACGCCGTTCGTTCGGCAGGAACCGTACTGGACGTCCTCGAATCGCATGGATTACTCATCCCAAACTCTGACTCCCCCGCTATCATCTTCCACTGGTTTAGCGGTACTTCGGACGAACTCGTCCGCGCGCGTAATGTGGGCTGTTATTTTTCCGTCAACGGACGCATGCTCGCGTCTAAACGAGGACGCGAATACGCACGACAGATTCCACTCGATCGTCTACTGCTCGAGACCGATGCGCCAGCCGAAGCAAACACAGAAACAAGCGCGCAGTCGCTCATCAAATCGCTCACAAGGACCTCGATGCGCATCGCCTCGCTCAAAAATTGTGACGCAAAGCGCATCGAATCGGCAGTTTTAGCAAATGCGCACTCTATTTTTGGCCTTCGCTAACCCCTGTGGGCAAAAATGCCAAGGGGCATGCGAATCGCACAACGCAGTCCCTATTTTGGAAGGCAGTACAATTCGGCAGCGTTACATCAATTCGTGCATGAGATCACGGTTGCGTGCATACAATTCGTCAAAGATATGACGGCGCGACGCATATAACTCGTGGGCAGCCATATCGGGCTCGATTGTTTGCGCAACGCCAAGGACTCGGGCGAGTTCATCCCATGATGCATAGGCACCACCTGCGAGAGCTGCCATGATGGCATCACCGAAGCATGCACCCACCGTAACCTTGGCAACCGAGACCTCGCGCCCGCATACGTCGGCGATAGCTTGCATCCAAACTGGATTCTTGGTTCCACCTCCGACAAGCATAATGCGCCCAATTGGCAGTCCATGCTCTCGCTCGATAATGTCGACATGGGATGCAACGGTATACGCGACGCCTTCCAAGGCGGCACGAACCATATGGGCTCGCGTATGCCTTCCGGTCAGGCCAAAGAAGACGCCACGCGCCTCGGGATCGTTGAGCGGAGTACGCTCCCCCGCAAAGTACGGCAGACACAGGAGCCCATCGGCACCCGGCGCCACACCGGCGGCATCATGCGCCATAACCGAATATGCATCGGGGCCACCGTGGCCCTCGGCCTCTACGGCGTCGCGATACAGCTCTTGGCGCAACCACGATGTGAGTGCACCCGCCGTATTGGTCCCCGCGCAGATCCCGTAAGTTCCGGGAATGATAAACGTCCCTGGCCACAGGCGGGCATCATCGACCATATGATCAGCTAGGTAGATGAAATACGCCGTGCTCCCCAACTGAACCATCATATCGCCAGGACGGAATACACCCGTCGAAATGGCCTCGGCACCAGAGTCGCCCGTTCCCACTAAGACAGGTGTCCCTGCCGCGAGCCCCGTCGCCTCAGCCGCGCGCTGCGTAATCACCCCGGCAATATCGGTAGCCGACATTACCTCCGCCATCTGGTCAGGCCGGCAGAAACGAGCACATTCCCGAGCATCAACCTTCCAAGTGTAGCGGTCGTATAGGGGAAGAAAATCCTCCGCCAAATAACGGTCCACCGTAAAACGCCCCGTCAACTTCGCGCACAGAAACGATGACGCCGTCAGGAACTTCGCGGCACGTTCATGCATCTCGGGCATATTCTCCTTAAACCACAAGATCTTGGGAGCAATATCTGACGAACAGGGATCGTGCCCGAAAAGCTCGCGTGCGCGGTCTGACCCATATTCGGAAAGAATTTCGTCAATCTGCGGCTTCGAACGTGCATCGACTCCATACAAAATCGCGGGCGCCAGCGCGTTGCACTCGGTATCGACCGGCACGCAGTCGCAACCCAATGCGGAAAGGCCCACGCATCCGATCTGCGCCGCGTTAACCCCCGATCGCACCACCACCTCGCGCGACAAGCGACAAAAATCACCCCACCAAACTGCCTCCGCATCATGCTGGTACCATCCGTCACGCGGGTTGTCCGTCTCGTGTCCACAAGAGGCTTGGCAAACGATGTTGCATCGATCATCGATTAAAACGCCTTTAGAGGCGCTTGTCCCAATATCAATACCCAGATAGAACGCCATGAGCGCCTACTCCCCTCGCGCCGTACGAGCGGCAGCCATAAAACGAACCACCCGCTCAACATCAACCGGGGCATCCAGCTTTCCATCGCGCTTTAAGCACGTGCCGACAAACGCACCATCGTAGTGAGCAAATACGTCAGTCACGGTATTTTCGCGACAACCGGTGCCACATACCACAGGTACTCGGCCAACACGCTCGCGGACCTCATCGGCAAGCTCACCCGAAGCGCCACGACCGGCAGCCGAGCCGCCGATGACCATCGCATCCGGTAGGCAATTAAAGAGAAGTGAATCGGCAATGTCCGAAGTCGTGCGGTCGTTGAGATAAACCTCCCCCTCGCTCGTAATGAAGTGAAAAAGCTTGAGGTCGTCCAAGCGCAATGCCGCCTTGCGACGCATGGTGTGAGCGAAATCTCGGTTTATCAGCCCGAGATCACCGGCCCAGGCACCGCAAAAATTGCAGCGCGTGAACTGCGCATCTACGGCAGCGCACAGCTCGATTGTGGCATCACCATCGTAAATAGCCTCAGCTCCCCAAGGAGTCGACAGATCATGGGATAGAGCCCCGATTATATAGCCCATCGATGCAAGGGTTGAGGGAGAAACGTGCTGCTCGTAGGGCATCGAGAGCTCATTGGTAATCAAAATGCCATCGACACCGCCCTGCTGCAACGCCTCGAGATCGCGCTTGGCGGCTTCCACGACCTGCGACACGCTTCCGCCCGGGTAATACAGTGGATCGCCCGGCAGAGGACGCAGGTGCAGCATTCCGATAACCGGCTTTTCGGTCTTGAACATCGAGGTTAGAAACGACATAACATGCTCCTTCATAGGGTTATTGCAGGAACGTTACTCCCCCAGCACCTCGACGTACACCTTTCGCTTCTGCGGACCGTCAAACTCCGCAAGATAGATGTTCTGGGCACCTCCACACACGATGTGGCCATCTTGGACGGGAAAGAAGCAACTGTTTCCACAAATCATGCTCTTGATATGCCCGCAGGAGTTGTTGCCGGTGGCTCCATAGCTCGGCAGGAAGTGTGCATGCGCATAGGGGGCATCGAGCGGGGCGATGCGATCAAGCGTCTCCATAAGATCCGTCTCCACGCAGGGCAGTCCCTCGTTTACCACGATTCCACAGGTCGTATGCGACAAAATAATTGCTGCCAAGCCATTCGTCACCGAGCTGCGTTCGATGGCAGCGTGCACGTCCTCGGTAATATCGATGAACTGGTCCGGAGCAGTCGATAGATAGCTCAATGTCTCGAGCGTCACCATGTTCACTCATCCCCTTCAAGAAAACGCAGGGCATTACCCCAGTAGAGCCTTTCTCGCGCATCATCGCGCATGGACACAGTATCGAGCGCCCGCTTGAGTTTGAACGCACGGAAACGCGGCGTATTGCTGGCGAACATCACTTGATGCGATAGCGCGCGCTCATACCACAGCGGCCCCATATCGACCGTGAAAAGACGCTGCATCATCTCCTCGGGCGAATCGATGTAAGTGATAGAGGTGTCCGTGTAGCAGTTGGGATACTTGAGCAGCATCGCCACGGTCTCGCGCACCCAGGGCCAGCCAAAGTGGGTCAAACTAAAACGCACATTTGGATGCGTTGCGATTGTGTGCTCAAATGCAAGCGGGTTACTGCGCGAGAGCTCTGCGCCCGGCTCCCAAGACATACCGGCATGGAAAACCACCGGCTTGTTATAGCGCCCGCACAGCTCGTAAAGCGGCTCAGCCACAGCATCATCGGGGTCAAAACCTTGCTTTGCCGGATGCAGGCAAAGCCCCTTTGCCCCCAGCTCGGTAAAGGCGCGCTCCAATTCGCCTGCGGCACTGCTCACCCGCGGATCTACGCTCGCAAATCCCCACAGACGATCGGGATGTGCGGCAACCAGCATGGCAATCTGGTCATTGGTGCCAAAGTGCCCTCCGCATGCCGTGGTAACATCGAGCGGCATGAGCAAGCTCTTCTGCACATCGCAGACATCCATCTCAACTTGAAGCTCGTCCCAATCCATGGGACCCATATGCCCCATACCAAATTCTCGTGACCAAAAACCGAATCCATCAGGCTCATCACCCGGCGTACAGATCTCGCCGTAGAGCATGGGCTGAACCAACATGTCGATAACCACTTCGTACTCCTTTCCAGGCATTTGACCCTAGTACGGCTCAAACGAACCAATCACTCGGGACGACAGCTCGGCGCCCGCCTTCATACACGCCGGAATATCAAGGCCATCGATCACGCCCTTGGTAAACCCGGCAATATACGAGTCGCCGGCGCCCACGGTGTTAACGACCTTCTCCGCCGGTACGATCCCGCACTCATAGAAGCGCTCACCGTCATAGGCAATGCTTCCCTTCTCGCCAAGCGTGGCAACCGCAACGCGCGGTCCCAATTCCTGCACGTGGCGTACCCAGTCTCGCAGCTCCGGAGTGTCCTCTTCAAACGACATAAATGCGTAGTCAACGTAGGGGAAATGATTCTCGCAGGCATATTCGGAATCCTGGCTGAACACCGAGAAGTCCATTACCACCGTCTTGCCCGCATCATGCCATTCGGGCAAGAGGTCCAAACAATTGCCAAACAGGTCAGTATGAATGATGTCATGCTCTAGAATAAACGCCCGGTCGTCTTCATTCGGTCGATATGTCTCCATTACGCCATCGATTGCCTCGAGATGTACGCGATCGACGCCGTCTTTCAGCGCCATGAGCATCACCGAGGTGTCGCCATCCTCCACCCGCAGATGTGAGATATCGAACCCCTCAGCGGCCAGCGCCTCTCTCATCTTGTCTCCGTACTCGTCCTTGCCGACAACCGACACGGCGGATACCGAAACGCCCATTCGTGCAAGATGGATACCCCAGTCAATGCCATTACCGGTCGGATAGAATACGCCGATGTTTTGATAGACGTCCGCACAGCAAAAACCAGCTGCGCACGCTTTAATATCCATGGTCTTCTCCAATGTTCAAAAGGGGGCCCACCACATGGCAAGCCCCCTTTTCGCGTTTCGCTTATTGTTTTGCGTCGGCTGTCCAAGGCCTCATAGCCAGACCGTCGTACGCTTTCTTAAGCTATTCGACGATTGGTGCTCCGTGGCCCCAAGAACCTTCCATGCCGCACACGGTCGAGGCAAACCCGGCAGCAAAGTCGAGCGCGCGCTCGATGGCCTCGGCGCCATCCTCACCACGCTTGGCGGAATCGAGATAGCACATCAAAAACGAGGTGAGGAACGAGTCGCCCGCCCCCATGGTGTCCTTCATGTCCGTTACCGGTTTAGCCAGCTGGCGGTAATAACGCTCGCCGTCGTAAGCAATGCAGCCCTCGGCGCCCGCCGTAGCCGACACAAAACGCGGACCCAGGCCCTTCACCCATGCCAAACGCTCGCGAATCTCGTCCTCACTCGCAGCATCCGCCGCACTAAAGAAAGCAAAATCAACGTAGGGCGCAATCTGCTCGTAGTACTCGTCGGTAGAGTCGTCCGAAAAGTCAAAAGAGACCGTGACGCCCGCAGCCTTCAGCTTGGGCAGCTCGCGCTCGGTAAAGCAATAGTTGCCCGAATGAACCACATCGAACTGCTTCATGTACGAAAGGTCAAAGCGATCGAGGACATAGCGCGCATCGCCACGGATACCGCCCTCGTTGGAGCCGAGGAAGACACGGTCACCGTCGACGACGGTCACACGAGCCGCTCCGTTCTCGCCAATCATCTGCTCGCACTTGTCAAGCTCGATACCCTCATCCTCGAGGCTTGCAATGACATGCTCGGCAGCGGCATCATTGCCAAAAATGCCCATGTATGCGGAGCGTGCGGCACCGCATTTCTTGGCATAAACGGCGAAGTTCACCGCATTGCCGCCAGGATACATGGTGTGGATATGCTCGTAGCGATCGACGACGTTATCGCCAAATCCGAGCGCGTTAACGTTAAATGCCATGGCCTTTGTCCCTTCTAGTACTCGACAACGCCCATGTAGCGACGGAAATCGGGATCATGGTCAAACACCTTGCCGCGTGCGGCACGCAGCTCACAGTTCATGGCGTAGAACAGCACCGGGTCCAGATAGGCACGAACGCTCGCCGGTACGGCTTCCATACCGTACTCCTTGGCATCGAGCACCATCAGCGTATCGGTATGCGTCTTAAGGAACGCCAGGGCGCGCTCGTCCATAGCACGGCACTCGCTGGAGCCCATCTGCAGGAAGTAAAAAACGCCATCCTGAGTAGCCTCGAAGGGGCCATGGAAGTACTCGGCAGAGTGGATGTAGCTGCAGTGCTGCCACTGCATCTCCATAAGAGAGCAGATAGCGAAACCGTAGGTCTGGCTAAAGTTGGGACCGCTGCCCAGAATATAGAAGAATTCGTGCTCCTGGCAAAGCTTGGCAAAGCGATCACCCAGCTCGGCATTTACCTTCTCGCGTGCCGGGGGAAGGATCTTATCCATCTCGGCAATACCGGCATACATATCGGCAAGATCGGCGTAGCCCTCCTGCTGATCGAGCAGCTCTGCCGCAAGCGACAGCGAAATGCCAGCGGGAACCTCGGCCTGCGGCACGCCCTCGCCCCACGGGTAGACCCACGTGGTCCATTTACCGGTGTCGATCTTAGACCCAGCGTTGTCAGTCTGGGCGATCACCGTAGCGCCAGCAGCAAGGGCAATCTCGCAGCCCTCGACGACCTCCGGGGTGTTGCCACTGTGGCTACAAGCGATGACCAGGGACTTCTCGCCCAGACGACGCGGACGCATGATATCGAACTCGCGAGCCGTATAGATATACGAAGTGAAGGCGGTTGCCTCGCGCTGCAGAAGCTCATGAGCCGGGATCAAATCGATCATGGAGCCACCGCAAGCAATCCAGTAGACGCTGTCGAACTTGCCCTTCTCGGCAATTGCCTCTTTAATCAGATCGTGTGCGTTCATATCCAGTTCCTTTCTTGTTTGGCCCGCAACCAATGACGTTGGTTGCGTGGCCGATAGTTGTTTTAGTCAATCAGATATTTCTCGAATGCGGCCATGTTCTTGGCATCTGCCGCCGCCGGGTCATCGTAGTAACGACCGTCCGTGATTTCCTGGCCCAGCATGCCGTCGAAACCATGGGCATTGAGCGTGGCGACGAAGGCGTCCATATCGTGCTTGCCATCGCCCCACACCAGATGGCCATACGGGTCACCGTCGATAAAGTGCATCTCGTGAATTACACCATCACCAAAGGCGGCAAACCAGTCCTCGAGCGTCTCGCCTGCAACGCCCATCGCAGTTGTATCAACCATGGGCTGTAAGTACGGGCTCGCGACCTCATCAATCATGCGCTTCGCATCGGAAACCGTCGTCACAAGGTTGCTCTCCTCGGGACGCAGGCTTTCCATCGTAAGCACCAGACCGTGCTCGCCGGCATACTCCGCTAGAATGGACAAGTGCTCGCGACTGCGCTTCCAGGCTTCCTCGCGGTCCTCGTCCCAGTCGCCCCAGCCCGAGTTGACGGACATACGGTCGCACCCAAGTACCTCGGCAAGCTCAATGCCGTGCTTAAAGTACGCCAGGCTGCGCTGTTCGTGCAGCGGTTTGCGTGCGCAGTACTGCCAAGGATAGATAACATTCTCGGGGCACAGAGTACGATACCTAAGCCCGCGGTCTGCAGCCTTTTTCGCCAGGACCTCAGCCTCAAAGTAGCCCGTGTGGTCGAGCGTCACATGCGGCTCTGCACACCACAGCTCAATGGACTCAAAGCCCAAGCGCTGCTGCACATCAAGGAAGTAATCGAGCGACCACATGATGTAGTGGATATTCATGCCCGCAATCTGTTCGCGGCGCAGAGTCGGTTTGGATTCAGACATCTTATGCCTCCTTATTTCGATCGAACACGATTCGTCCGTCCGACATCGTCATATCAACCGCAAGATCGCGTGCGTCGCGATAATCAAGGTCGAACACATCCCGATCGAGCACGCAGATATCGGCAAGCTTGCCAACCTCGAGCGTACCCAGCTCGTCTTCGCGCATCAGGTCGTACGCGCCCCCGGCAGTCCAAGCGCGCAAGAGCTCGACAAGCGTCAGCGCGTTGACCTCATTCACGGGCAGTCCGTCGTCGAAGTATCCGCCGCACGCACTGTAGATTGACTCGCCCAAGCTCGGAATCAACAGCGGCAAATCCGTGCCGCAGCACACTGTGCATCCGGAATCTTCCATACCGCGGCGATTCCAGCTGTGCAAAAGTCGCGTCTCGCCAATTTGTCGACGCATCATCGACAGGCAATCCTCGCGCCGGTCCAGCGTCAGAATCTGCGGATAGACCTCGCAAATTCCACCTAACTTGCCAAACTCGACAAGATCGGTCGGATCAGAGTTCTCGAGATCGGTAATCGCATGGCGGCGAAGCATCCGTCCATGCTCGTCTCGAGGCAGCGAGGCATAGAGCGCCACGGTGCGACGAACGGCGCCATCGCCCTGGCAATGCAAGGAATATCGGAAGCCGTCAGCATCAATTGCACGCAGCTCGTTCTCAATCAGCTCCCACTCTGGCTCCTCGACGACCGTCTTGCCTGCAGCGCCCGCATCGGCCGTGTCCTCATAGGGGTCAATCATCTCGGCAAGCCCCGCCCATACGCCGCGATCGGTCATACGGTTGAAGCCGGAAAAGCGAACGAACGGTCCCCGGAAGCGCTCTCGCGCCTCGCGGGCATATGCCAGATTTGCACCGGCACCCACCGGCTGCGACATCATAGAGACGCGAACCGTCAGCTCACCAGATTCCTCACGGCGAGCCATTTCGTCGGCAAAGCCGTAGTAGTCATCAAACGCCATCTCCTTGATGGCGGTAACGCCGCGCTCGTTAAGCATGCTCATGTAGTCCGAATACCCCGCACGTACCTCGGGCAGCGCGAGGAAATCGCTCATCATGCGCCAGATCTTCTCGGCATAGCACGCCTGGGGTGTGAAGCCGTATCGCGCGCTGGCGGCAGCATTGAGAACACAGGTCTCCGCGCCCGGTGTAAAGCAGACGACGGGGATATCGCCAAAACAATCGTCAAACACAGCTGCCGTATTTGCGTTCTCGGCATCCGATGCCAACGTTTCGGGTAGGTTGTGGCCAAAAGCCGCCACGCAATCCGGATGATCTTCTTTCCATGCACGCAAGAGCGACACGGCCTCTTTGGCATCAGCGATGCCGGACAGATCAGGCCCCAACGTCCGCAGCGCCCAGCCTGTATAGAAGGTATGCACATCGATCAGGCCAGGCATGACGGTGCGGTCGCCAAGGTCAACTACCTCGTCCGCCTGGGTCAAATACGAAGCTACCTCACACTTGGTGCCAACGGCCTCAATTCGATTGCCACGGACCGCTACGAAACCTTCAAACGGCAGGTCCCCCGTACCGGTAAAGACGCTCTCAGACATCAGGACCGTCAAACGATCAGACATCACAACCACCTACACCGGAAGCATGCCAGAGATTGCCGTTACGATCAGACCAAAGACGACCATGAAAATGAAGAACTTCCAAATGGTCTTCCACCATTGGCCAAACGAAATCTTAGCCACGGCAAGGCCGGCGACCGTCATGCCCGCCACGGGGCTAATGGTGTTGATGGTCTGGTTGGCAAACTGGAGCGCGGTGACGGCCGCCTCGGGATTGAGGGCCATGAGTTCGGTCAGAGGGCCCATAACGGGCATGGTAAGCGCCGCCAGGCCAGAACTCGAGGGAACCAGCAAAGAGAGCAGGCCAAGGACGATATACATAAACGTGGTGTAGACGGCGGCGGGTGCACCGGCGAGCGCAGTAGCGAGCGCCTGGAGAATGGTGTCGATGATCATGCCGCCCTCGGCGATGACCAGAATACCGCGAGCGATACCGATAACGATGGCAGCGTACGCAAAGTCGGCGAGACCTTTAACGAACTCCTCAGCAATCGTCTGCTGGTCAAGACCGCCCAGGATACCGGCAAGCAAGCCCATGCCAAGGAACACGGCGGAAATCTCATTCATGTACCAACCCTGGGTAACAAGACCCCAGACGATAATGCCCATACCGCAAGCAAAATCGATAAGCACGAGCTTCTGACGGATAGTGAACTCTTCCTCGATGGAGGCATCGGTCACGGAAAACTCGATACGCTTGAGCTTATCGTCCTCGTACGTAATAGACGACTCGGGGTTTTTCTTGACGCGCATGGCGTAGCGCATGGCCCATGCGATACCGACGGCAGTGAAGATGACCCAAGAAACGGCGCGCAGCCACAGTTGCGGATTGCCCTCGATACCAATGATGCCTTGGGCGATCAAAACATTAAACGGGTCGATGGTCGAGGCACAATATCCCAGGTTAGGACCAAGAAAGCAGATGATGAATGCCGTCATCGAGTCATAACCGATACCCATCATGATGGGAATGAAGATGGCATAGAACGGCAGGGCTTCCTCAGACATACCAAACGTAGTGCCGCAAATGGACAGCAACGTCATCGTGATGGGAATGATGAGGATGTCCTTGTTCTTGAGCTTTTTAATCACACGGCTCATGCCGGCATTCAAAGCGTTGGTCTTGGTAATGACTGCGAACGATCCGCCAATCAATAAGACGAACGCAACAACGTCGGCAGCCTCCTGGATGCCCTTAGTGGGTGCTTGCAGGACCGCGAAGATATCCTGGCCCAGATTGATGGTCTCGCCGGTCTCGGAATCGGTGTAGTTCTTATCGACCTGTTCATAGGTTCCAGCAACGGCGACTTCACGCTCGCCCGCCGCTGTCGAAATCGTCTTGCGCTGATACTGACCAGAGGGAACGATCCAAGTCAGGACCGCAAAGACAACGATCAGCAAGAACATGATCGTATAGACATGCGGTAATTTGAACTTAAAACGTCTGTTTGTCTTCTTCGCCTTCGTATCTGACATAGATACCTCCAAAGAACTCGAGAATGCATCGCATCTCGCCTCAACGCTTGCACAAAGCAAACGTTCTATGACGTTCTATAGATTACCAGCAGCTTTTCTCGTCATCAAGATTATTTCAAACTGATTGTCGCGACACGGTTGAATGGTTGCGTTCGCGCCGTGAACGGTATGGAGACGCCCGGTGAGATGATCCACCGGGCGTCTCCATTCGCAATATCCTAGATGTCAAAAACGTAGCGAGACCCAACGATCCGCTGACGACCGATGATAAACGGCCGCCGCTGCTCATCGAAAAAGAAGGCTTCCATATAAAACAAGGGTTCGCCAACGGGAACTGCCAACAGCCGAGCGACCTCGGGCGATGCGCACGCGATCTCGAGCGTGCACGGGTCGGTAAACGCGGGCGTGCGGCCCGTCCGGTTGCGCACGAGCTCAAAAATGGATTGGTTAGATAGAGGTGCCGTTGATAGATAAGCGTTGTCCTCGTAAACGTATATGTTGTTCTCGAGCATGACGGGGACCCCATCGGCAGTACGCACACGCTCAACGCAAATCAAATCAGTTCCAACGGGAACACCAAAGAACTGCGCTTCGGTGGAATCCGCCGGCAGTATCTTTCTCGAAATGACGCGCGCCCCCGCCTCCATTCCGTTAACGCGGCATGCGTCCGAAAAACTCTGGACGTCATCCTTCTGGCGAATCTTGCGCTTAAGCTTGGGGGCATTGACAAACGTGCCTTTCCCCTGTCGCTTCGTTAGATAGCCCTGCTGGACGAGCTCCTCAATAGCGCGTCGCACGGTAACGCGGCCAACTTTATAATTCTCAGCCAATTCGAATTCGTTGGGTATCCGCGCGCCCGCCTTGTAGGCACCGGAGTTAATTTCGTTTTTAATGATATCGATAACCTGTTGGTACAGCGGTATCGCTGCTTTACCGTCAGTTAGCCCTTCAGTCGGTGGCATATACCCTCTCCCAGCACAATTAAGTCTAAAGCGGGCCCAAGGGCATTCAGCAAGTCCTTAAGCCCGCATTAGCATTAAGTATGCTTGCTGCCGCACCAAAATGTCGGGTTTTTACTCATCTGACCCGAAAAACGCGCAACTAACGCGCTCCTAAGAAAGCGTGAGCAGCTCCGGCAGCTGGTCGATAATCTTGTCCGCGGCATCTTGGCTAAAGCCGAAGCGTTCCTCGCGCTTGGCAATGACCGTCAGGCCGGCTCGCTTGCCGGCAGTGATACCAGGCACCGAATCCTCAACGCAGCAGCAGCGATTCGCGGGCAGTCCCAGCAGGTCCAGCGCATGCAGGTAGATGTCGGGCTCGGGCTTGCTCTCCTTAAACTGCTCGCCGCTCACCACATACTCAAAGGCATCCGACAGCCCGCACGCATTGAGCACTTCCTCGATGCTATCCATGGGAGACGAGCTGGCAAGCGCCACGCGAACGCCGCGGCGCGGCAGCTCTCGAATCGTATCCACGGCGCCTGGGTTAATCAAAGCCTGATAGTCGCGCGGACGCTTATACGCCCACTCGTCCCAACGGGCCAACGCTTCCTCGCCAGATAAATGCCCCTTACCGGCGCGCTCAAACCAATCGACCAGCATATGCAGGAAGAACTGATGTGAGGTCCCGACCTGCCCATTCAACTCCTCTTGAGTCAGGTTAAGCCCAAGCTCCTTGGCAAACGCGGCAGTCTCGCCCAGGTAGTAATACTCGGTATCGACAATGACGCCGTCCATGTCAAAGATAACGGCGTCGAACGGAAATGCGGACACGGCACCCTCCCTAACAAAAGGGCGCCTGTAAGCAGGCGCCCGAACCATGCATTAATCGGCGATTCTAACCCAGCAGCTTATCCAGCGCCACCGCAATGCCGTCTTCGTTGTTATTGGCAGTCACCATCTGGGCCACGGCCTTAACCTCGTCAACCGCGTTGCCCATGGCAACACCGGTGCCGGCCCACTCAATCATGGACTTGTCGTTCTGGCCGTCGCCAAACGAGACGACCTCGCTGGCATCGATGCCGAGCTTGGGCAGGGCACCCTCGAGCGCGCGGGCCTTGTCGATACCGGGCGCCGTAAACTCAAAGTACCAGTCGGCCGTAAACATACCCGAAAGCGTCTGGGTAAAGGGCGCATACATCTCCTCGTGATGCGCTTGCAGATAGGCCGGGTCGCCCGCAGTGAGCAGCTTGTCCACGGGATAAGTGTCCACGACCTCATGCAGGCTCTCCACCTCGCGAATCTTAAGATCGCAGGCATCGCGCTCGTATTTGACGATGTTTTTCTGCGAGCCATCCGGCAGCGTAATCATGCAGCGGTACGAATCCTCGACATGCAGATCGCGACCGAGCGAAATCATAGGGATCACGTCGAAATTGCGCAGATGATCAATCAGACGGTGCAGTTCGTCAGCCGGCATGGCCTGGTCAAAAAGGACCTCATCGGTCTGAGCGTCGACCACATGCGCGCCATTAAAGGCCACCAGCAGACCGTCATGGTTTTGAAGGTCGAGCTCCTGCGCCAAGGCGTGCAGCCCCCATGCGGGACGGCCCGAAGCCAAAATGAGCTTAATGCCCGACTCCTGCGCCGCGAGCAGCTTCTCGCGCGTACGCGGGCTGATGACCTTTTGGTCGTTGGTGAGCGTACCGTCGATATCCATTGCGATGGCTTTGATTGCCATATAAGCCTCCCTGTCATTGAACAACTTTGCCTGAGTCATCATACAGAACACCTACTGCGGCTCTGTCTGCAACGGGTAAAAAGTCATATTGTCCCGAACATGAACGGCGTGTGGTCGTGAAGCTTTATCGCTCAGGTCAAATACGTCTGCTAGCGACGCTCATCCGTCGGTGCGCCCTCGACGATCGCGATGCCCGCCGATGCACCTAACGCGCTGGCGCCGGCCTCGATGAATGCGCAAGCCTCTTCGTAATTATGGATACCGCCCGCCGCCTTGATTGCCACGGCATCGCCGAGCACCTCGTGCATCAGCCGCACGTCCTCGAGCTTAGCACCGCCAAAGCTTCTGCCGGTCGATGTCTTAAGGAATCCCGGCTTGGCCTCCAGCGCGATCTCGCATACACGGCGCTTGGCGGCGTCGTCGCCGTCCAGCTTGCACATCTCAACGATTACCTTGTCAGTGATGCCATGCGCGCGACAAAAATCAGCAACGGCAGTCATCTCGCGCTCGATGGCATCAAAATCGCGGTTCTCGATCGACCCCTGATTCAAAGCGTAGTCAATCTCGGTAAAGCCACACGCAGCGTATTCCTCAAACCTCGCAAGCTTCTCCTCAAGCGTCATAGTGCCCTGGGGAAAGTCGATAGCGCCGGCAAGGATGATGTCAGAGCCCTCGAGCATGGCGCGACCCGTCTCGTACTCCTGCAGGTTCGCAAATACGCAGCGAAAGTTGTACTTTAGCGCCTTCTCGACATACTGCTCAAACGTGTCCTCGGGGGCATCGATATAGTCGATGTATTTATTGATCGGTTTGGCAAGCGTCATGCTGGGCCTCCTTGTTCAGGGTTGACAACCGATTCGTGGTTTCACGCGAAAAACCACGTTCAATCTACGCCCAACATGCAAGGACAGTGTCCGCATTCCGGCAAGTGGTATGAAATTAGCTGTAGACGTATATTTACGGACAGCGAATGGCACCGCACGCGGATGCCGACTGCAAGACATTCCCCTCAATACGCCCTCATGCCCACTCAAATAGCAAAGGGGCCCGCATCCCAACAGATACGGGCCCCTTTCAGTCATAAGCCAACTCGGCCGTAAAGACTACTTACGGTGAGCGCGGTAGAACTCGATGAGCGCCTGGGTCGAAGCGTCCTGCTCGGCCTTGGCGGCGTCGTCGTGGAAGGCCGGGGTAATCTGCTTGGCAAGCTGCTTGCCCAGCTCGACGCCCCACTGGTCGTAGGAGTCGATGCCCCAGACCGTGCCCTCGACAAACGTGATGTGCTCGTACAGGGCGATGAGCTCGCCGAGTGCGAACGGGGTCAGCGTGTCGCCGAAGATCGAGGTCGTCGGACGGTTGCCCTCAAAGCAGCGGGCCGGGACGATCTGCTCGGGCGTGCCCTCGGCGCGCACCTCATCGGCCGTCTTACCAAAGGCGAGTGCCTTGGTCTGGGCCAGGAAGTTGCCCAGGAACAGCTCGTGAACATCCTGGCCGCTGTCGGTTGCGGGGTTGGCAGTGTTGGCGAAGGCGATGAAATCGGCCGGGACCACCACGGTGCCCTGGTGCAGCAGCTGGTAGAAGGCGTGCTGACCGTTGGTGCCGGGCTCGCCCCAGAAGATCTCACCGGTGTCGGAGGTCACGGCGCTGCCGTCCCAGCGGACGTGCTTGCCGTTGGACTCCATGGTGAGCTGCTGCAGATAGGCCGGGAAGCGGTGCAGGTACTGGCAGTACGGCAGCACGGCGTGGCTCTTGGAACCGAAGAAGTTGACGTACCAGACGTTGAGCAGGCCCATCAGCGCGACGGCGTTGTTCTCGAGCGGGGTATTGCAGAAGTACTCGTCGATGGCGTGGAAACCCTCGAGGAACTGCTGGAAGCGCTCGGGACCGAGCACGACGATCAGCGACAGACCCACGGCGGAGTCGACGGAATAGCGGCCGCCGACCCAGTTCCAGAAACCAAAGGCGTTAGCGGGGTCGATGCCAAAGGCCTCGACCTTGTCGAGTGCGGTGGAAACGGCAACGAAGTGCTTGGCCACGGCCTCGGCGTTCTGCTCATCGGAGCCGTCGATGGCACCCTGAGCCTTGAGCTGCTCGAGCATCCAGGTCTTGACCTCGCGAGCGTTGGTGAGGGTCTCGAGCGTGGTGAAGGTCTTGGAGACGATAATCACGAGCGTGGTCTCGGGATCCAGGCCCTTGAGCTTCTCGGCTTGGTCGTTGGGGTCGATGTTGGAGATATAGCGGCAGTCGATACCGGCGTCGGCGTAGGGACGCAGGGCCTCGTAGGCCATGACCGGGCCCAGATCGGAGCCACCGATGCCGATGGACACCAGATGCTCGATCTTCTTGCCGGTAACGCCCTTCCACTCACCGGAGCGCACGCGCTCGGCAAAGGCGTACATGCGGTCGAGGACCTCGTGCACGTCGGCGACGACGTCCTGGCCGTCGACGATGAGCTGGCCCTTCTCGCTTGCCGGACGGCGCAGCGCGGTGTGCAGGACGGCGCGGTCCTCGGTGGTGTTGATGTGCTCGCCGGAGAACATGGCGTCGCGGCGCTCCTCGAGCTTCACCTCGCGGGCAAGATCGCACAGCAGCTTGACGGTCTCATCGGTCACCAGGTTCTTGGACAGGTCGAAGTGCAGGTCACCGGCGTCAAAGCTCAGCTTGTTCACGCGCTCGGCATCGGCGGCGAACCAGGCCTTGAGGTCGATACCTTCGGCCTCAAGCTTCTCCTGATGAGCCTCGAGCGCCTTCCAAGCGGCGGTCGACGTAGCGTCGATAGGTGCGGCAACAGTTGCCATAAAGTCCTCCTCAACATACGGGCGCAAACCTCCATGCACCCGGATAATCAGATGCCCCTATTCTAGCGCAGGTCAAGACCGTAATCAGCGAGCGTTGCCAATCCGCCCCCAAACGGCGACCGACCAAAAAGGGACAGGTTTATTTTGGCAGGTCAAACGCTTTACCTACCAAAATAAACCTGTCCCTTCCTGGCAGGTATTAGGCGAGCATCATGCTGAAGATACGGGCGACGGCCATATCGCCCGCCTCGTCAACGCCCCACACGCGGCGCGCTAGCTGTGCCAAGTGCGGCACCGCGGCAACCTCGACATCCAGGTAATACATGAGCACCGCCGGAATCACCACGAACTTGTGAATCTGTCTGAACAGCTGACCGCCGGGACGAGCGTTTTCGTCAAACACGACGACGTCGAGCCCGCGCTTGGCAGCCTCGATGGCAGCGGAAAGGCCGCTGGGACCGGCGCCGACCACGACCAGATCATGACGCTCCATGCTACTCAGTCTCCTTTACGGCAGCAGGGCTTGCAGCCGCCTCGGCAACCAAAGCCTTGGCACGCGGGTCATCCAAATCGAACGAGGCGACGCTGTCTTGCGTGCGCACGTCCATACCGGCGACGAGCGGCGTCATGCACGTACGTACGTTGGGCTTGCCGTCCACGACCATGACGCAGTCGGTGCACCGACCTATAGCGCAAAAGATGCCGCGCGGCTCGTGACGCTTGGCGGCAAAGCGATGGACCTCGACGCCTGCGGCCTTGAACGCCATGGCAATCGGTTCGCCCTCGTATCCTTCCATCTCAACACCGTCATAGGTAAAAACGACTCGACTCCCCTTGCTGGGAGCACCCAAAATGGGATGTTCGACAATCCTGGACATGGCAACACCAAACCCCTCTCGTTCATCGGTTACCAACAGCGCCTGTCCTGAGATTTGCCCTGTTAACGAGCAGTTTCCGGTCGATTACCATTCAAAGGGAAACAATGGAGCACGAGATTTTACCGCGCGGGTCCGCCAAAACGATCGGGGCCAAAGCCCATAGGTTGTCAGATCGCCCATAGAACGAAAAGGATGCAGCCGGATGGTTCTCAAAACAAGACCATCCGGCTGCATCCATTTGCGCATTCTGACTTTGAGCCCACACGCGTGTCAAGCCCAACACGACAAGTCGGCTTGAACCACTATCGGAATGAACATCCCACCTTGCCGAACACTTTAAAACGCAAGGTCACGAGTCCGCTACATCAGTCGATCTTCTCCCCCGTATACTCCTCGTACATCTCATCCATACGTGCAACATAATCGTCGGCAACCGCCTCTGCATCAGAAAGCTCAGTTACCTCTCCTTCGAGCAATTGAAATCCACCGTTGGCATAGCGCTCTACAAGAGAAGACGCGGCCTTCCTGTCTCGAACGACTTCCGTGTTTTCAAATCCGGCATCTGCGAGATTAATTGCATTGGCAACTGCCTTGAATTTGTCGGATAAATATTCCGCCCTAGTTAAGTTTCTCGGCCTCTTTAGTTCAGGCTTGAGGCCCTCGTGATAACCCAAAGCCAAAGCAAACAGCATCTTGTCCTCATTTGTCATTCCGTCAAACAGAGGGAATGAACTCATGGTCTTTACGATGCCCTCAAATGCCTCATCAGTCGTATTGAGAATAGTAGCGAAAGGCGTGCTCTCATTAGCCACGATACTCGACCTCCTTCATGACTTCCGACTCTTGCTCATCCAAACGCAAGCGCGTATACGTCGCGATGGCTGGTTCAAACTCACGCGAAATCGCCTCGGAATACTCATCCGGCGTAAACGCTAAGATAAGTTGCTTGTTCTTGCTTACTTCGACCAGCGTTTTTGCGAAGTTTTCCCTGTTTTCACCAGAAGCACGCGCAATGGGCGTGTCAATGAACAACGGGGAATCAAACCCCGAGACTTCGTGCATGGCGAGCGTAAAGGAGAGTGCGAGCAGCGATCTCTCCGCCGCGGAACATGTTCCCGCGCACGAATAACCCTGCCTATCGTAAAGCGATAGCTGATAACGCTCTGTCAGCTCAATCCGATCGCACTTGGAATTCTTCCAGACAAGCCCCTTAAACAGAGCCTCTGTACGCGACTCCATTCGCTTTCTCACGTCATCAACAATCGCCTTTTCGGCAGCCTTTAATACGCTGAGCGCTCGGTTGCCAAATGAAATAGCCCGATTCGCCGCTTCTGTCTTCTTGTCCTTCTCAAGCCCCGCATTTAGCTTTTTCTCCCAGACCGAGATCATGCCGTCCATCTCGTCCTTTTTGCTTTGGAACGCGCCGATACCCTGATTCAGTGAAGCGATTTCAGCATCAAGCTGTTCCCTCTCTTCAAATAGGCGCTTCAAATCATCCGAAGACTCCGCAAACTTTGTAATGCGTGCATTAATGTCATTGAGCCGAAGGCCGATCTGCTCGAGACCCTGCTCGTCTTTTTTGAGTGATTGAAGGACCTGTTTTCGTTCGGCTGGGTACCGTTTAACGGAATCGACAATTCTTTTAAGTTCGCTTCGCATTGACGAAAGAATGTTCGATGTCTCACTACTCACTTTAAACTGATTGAGCATTGCTTCGATATGTGCCCGCTCATCCTCATTAAGAGAATGGCCACATAACGTGCATGTGCCCATGCTGAGGGCCTTTTGAAGCTTCTCGGGATCAATCGAGGGTGGCAAATGCCCTTCTCGCTCCATCCTTTCAATGACATCGAGAGTCTTTTTCGCAACGGGATAAAGGTTAAAATCCACCATCATCTTGCGAACAAACTCATAGTATTTGGCCTGATCCCGCTTATAGTGCTCGAGATAGCTTTTTTCGAGTTCTAGGGCTGCCTCCCGCTCGTTTTCAATACCACGCACGTCCTCAACGCCACGCAGCTGCCCATCGATATCCGATAATCGACGCTTCGCCTCAAACAAACTGGACTGGTTGCGCTCTATCCGGTCAATATCCCCATCACGAGTCTGCTTAAGCTCATCGAGTTTCTTGTAGATCTGCGCAGTGCTACTTGAAATCGCAGACGCATCCCTTTTCTTTCCGGAGACGGTCGTCTTTAGATGATCAATCGTTCTCGACAGCACATCAATCTGCGAAATTGAATACACCGCCTCTTTGATGCGGTCGCCCTTTGTCTCCTGAAAATAGGTGTTGAGCTGCTCGCCATCAAAAAAGAAATACTCTCGAATTGATTCGGGGAGATAGCGATTGATGTATGCCGTTGCCCCTTCATTCTTAAGCGAAAGAGCCTGACCATCAATCCCATTCGTCACTGTCACCGTAAACTGCTCTTCGGCCTTTTTCTCAATAAATTCCAGCCCGTTTTTCTGCAACAAGCGGAAGGGGACAGAACGCTTGATCTTTACAGTTGAATTTTTAGTATCTCCCAACTCAACGGTCACAATAACACTAACGTTTTCTACCCAAACGCTATTCTGAACGCATTCGGCAATAACCTCTTTGTTTAGCTTGGGCTCTCCGGCGTCATACTTGCTGTTGCCAAGATGAGGCTCATCACCGTATAAACACCAAGTAAATGCATTGAGCAAATTTGTCTTGCCAACGCCGTTATCGGCAACGATTAACTGCAGATCGTGATCGCCCGGACGAAACTCAAGTGTCAGATCACGATACTGACGATAGTTGTGAATCTCAATCTGCTTGAATCTCATCGTTCTTCCTTACTGCAGAATCCAACTCCTGCTCGTACCGCTTTCGATAGCTGCCGTTTCCTTCCATTTCGTACGAAATAAGCTCAAGCAGGAAATGGAGCATGGCTTGATCGCCCGTGCATTCCTTTTTGACGCTTTCGAGTACTTGCCGATTAATAGCCATTTGCCCTCCTCAAACGGTCCTGTACCTCAAATAACAAATCAGTGCTGTTCACTGCATTCGCGCGCATGTCTTCGATGCGAACCATCTCTTGCTTGAACAGCTTTTTCTCGAGTTCAATGCCGCCCATCTCTTTGATTCGTTTCCAATCCGGCTCAATTACGAAATCGTAGATATGGGCAATCTTCTTTCCGGGGTGTCGGCGAATCACCCTGCCCACCCTTTGGACGTACTCGCGCGGATTCGTGCTGCTCGACAGCAAAACGGCCGTTTTCGCTTCAGGAATGTCGATGCCCTCGTCAAGGCATTTGATTGCCACGAGCGTTTGAATGTCGCCCTGCCTGAATGCGTCCAAAAGATACTCACGCTCGCTCAGACCGCCATACTCCACCCGCTTCGCCGTTCCCTCTTCTTCGGTAAAACGATGCGCCGCAATCTCATGCGAACCGAGCATCAAACACACTTCCGAGATTCTGTGGGGCGAAGTGAAAACGATTGCTCCGGTCAAATCAACCGAATCAATCAAGTCTTCAAAGTGGACTATCTTCGAGGCGGCATCTTTTTTGATTTCTGCCCTATCGCGAAGAAGCTTTTCGACATGCTCTTCCGCATCTGGCAGTGGGCTATTCTTAGCCGCCACAATCCTCTTCGTCAAAGCACAGTATTTATCTAGCTCTTCGTCGTTCAAGCTAGAAAACACAAGATGATACTCATAGGGACAGAGGAACGTATCACCTGTTATCGGATTAATAGTGTTTTGAGCCTGAGCAATCGTAAACACAAAAGACCTGTCACCAAAGTATCTGCGAATGAGCTCGGTTCCATCCTCATCAAACCAACGGGACGGCGTAGCAGACAGGCCAATTCGATACCGATACCTCTCCAAAAGCCCGGCACGCTGCTTCGGCGAGCCCATTCCATGGACCTCGTCGCCGACGATGCATGTAGCCACCGAATCAGGGAGCTTGTTGATAATATCTAGCAGCTTCTTGCTGCATGCGCTCTTGTGGGTGGTATAGATAATCAAGCTCGACGATCGCCCTATGCGTATCCTGGAAATCGCCGAAGAGATTTCCTTAAGCCAACGAGCGCTCGGTCCGGCAGATGAATCGGCAAATACAGATTTGTCGAACTGCAGCCCTAAAGCGGCGGTCTCCTTTTCCCATTGACGCGACAATGTACTCTGCGGCGTAGCAACGATGCAGACAAACTTCTTCTCTCGAGCAAGAAGCTCCCCAACACAAGCAAGGGCGGTGCGCGTTTTACCGGTCCCCGTTGCCATCTCGAATAACAACCTACCGTCATTGGCAAGCCATGCTTCAAGCGCCTCTTTTTGGTAAGGAAAGAGAGAGATCCGCGTTTGTTTGCGAGTTCGACGATAATTGGCAATAACACTATGCTCGAGTTCAAAATTGGCGCCAGCAGAAACGAGCTTCTCGCAAAACGAATGCGTTGGGACGAACGTCTTTACGCTCTTATGTTCACCATTCCAAAGTGATTCAAATTTTGCCCGATCAGATTGATAAAAATCGAGTTGTCCCGGCTCCCAGCTTTTGAACACCTTGAACTCTTCGCAGTTAAGCAGCCATCCCGACGCCGTCTCGTTTACCGAGCCGCTAAATGAGAGCGCATCGCCGTCACAATCCTCAATAAGGCCGATTTTTTGATGATAGAGCTGGCCAGCCTGTACATTGCCGTCTTCATCAACGATCACGGCGATCTTCATTTCCAGAAGCCCTTTTGCAAGCATCCAACCGAGCGCCTTGACATGGTCACGCTCGATTTCATCGGCAAGAGCGTCAATATTCCCGAGAAGTTCGCTTGCTATGCCTTCAATTACCTCATCCGGATTGTTGGCAGCCAGCTTAATCGCATCGATATCACGCTCGTTTAGATTTGGGCTAACAATCAGGCGCATGGTCCCGCCGTTACGAATTAACCCCGCGACGCCCCTAGCCGCAAGAGCAAGACTTGCAGACGAGAAAAACCCTACACTTCGGTCATATTCAACAGCCTGTGAAAGTGCCGGTATATAGAAGTCGGATACGGGGTCCACATCCCCAAGCGTCTCATAAGATGTTCCGATATGCAACTCCTTCAGACCCATCAGCGCCTGCCGATCCGCGAAATGGCAACAGATAGTGCCCGGTCTTCAGTACCGCACTGACCGTCAATCAAGCGAAGGAGGCCCGCAACGTTGGGAGCTCGCCGCTTTTTCGTCGAATCCGACAATGGTCTTAGATAATCCTCGATATAAACCGGTTCCCCATCATCGGCCTTCGCCGCATCACATAGCAGCTCTCTAATAACCGGGATGCGGAAGCACAGCTTTGCAAGCATATTCTGCTTTTCATCATCCGGAAGAGCGCAGTACAGGTCGGAAAACGGAGACGCCACGATCTCGATCCCCCTCCGTTCGCCTTTTACATCAGCGAGGTCGAGAAGCGTTGCTAGCTTTCCATGGTTCTCACCATATTTGATGTTTGCCGTAGCCTTTTTGCCTCTATCGCCAGTCAGGTAAATGCCGAGCTTCTCAAACGTGAGGGGCTCGCCAATCAGCGTGAGAATACGCACAGCAGCATCGAGGGCCTCTAGGTTGCTAAACTGTGGAATATTGGCAGCCGTAATCAACTCGCACGGTTGCAGACTACAAACGGCATGGAACACTTGCCTGAGGCTCGCTTCACGCAGCAGCGAGAACAGCTCCTTCGAAAGCCCCCCCCCGGAACTCATTTCGCCAGCACTTGCCAACCAAACAATATCAAGGTTTTTGGCATAATAAGCTGCTAGAACTTCTTCAGTACTTGACTCCCCAGTGGCAAACCGTGCCCATGCATTTCGCTGGATATCGTCAACGTCCTTAGAAGGGGTACCAATAAACTGCCTTCCATACCAGCGAAGCATATTTCTTTCCTCAAATTTCAAATCAAAATAGCGTTTTGCGATTTCTGGATACTCTTGTTCAAATGAAGTCATTGCCGCATAAGCGGAGCAAAGCGTCCCCTTCGTTTTGTGGAGCGCTTGGTTTGCCTCGCAGAATTCTCGAAACGATTTCTTTTTGAAGAACTGCGGTTGGTTGCACCATCGGGCAATGGTGACATATAAGCCTCGTAAAGGAGACTCTTTGTATTTTTCATACCGCATGATATACGGTAGGCAGCCGTATTTCATTAGAATCGAGATGCGTTCGAACACATTGGCAATATCTTGCGCGTCCTGAGAATCATAGCCGCTCAAAACATACAGACGGGTACCCTTATCTGACCAAGTTCGCCAAATGCGCAGCTTTCTTTCTATGAGCTCACGGTCTTCGATGTGGTCGAAGGCGAAAATATAATCCCCGTGATAACGGCAGCCGGAAAGAGCTTTTGCCTTCGCATCGGTCATAAGACGCACGTCAAGACCTTGGCGAAACTGAAACGGCTTGCCCGTCTCACGAAGTTCATCCAAGATCTCTCGCCAACCGGGAAACGCAAAGAAATTATCATCCCAGAGATAAATGTAGGGCCTGTCTTCGTCTAGGAACTCAGAAACAGGCGAGTGCTTAAAGGCGTGATCGTACTTTTGGTTTACGCAGAAGCTGCACTTTCTAAAACAACCTCTCGTAGTAAAACCAATCGAGTAATCAAGGTAGTCAGCATATTGGCTACGCCTCCTGCCGGAAGCAAGCTGCTTTTCGACAAACGACTGATACAGGCTGTAATCGGGATGAAAATGCTCCACCTCATCCGGTAGGTTTTCTCCGCCGTCTTCATAAAAACCCGTACCGCCATAGACAACGTTTGGAAGGGCCAATAAGCCTTCCGGTATGTTCGTAAATGTGAAAACGCAAGAGATGAAAACGATATCGTAATCTGGGACTGCTTCAAACGCCTCGATCAGCTCGACGCTATGACCCCTCGCCTTGAAATATCCACTCAGTTTAAGAAGAACCAGGTTTGGATGGCGCGTGCCATGATCGATTAAATCGGCATCAACAAGACCAATACGTAGGTGGCTATTGCTTTTAACAAAATCGATAGCACACGATACTGGCCGGCTGGACAATCTGCTCCCCTTACACAATAAAGCTCTCAATTTGTGTGATCTAAAATAGCACTGAGGTTGTAGAAAATGTTGATCAATTCTGCTAGCGGCATTCTCGCCATTAGCATCTGCCTAGACGCGAGCAATTATCCGAGGCGAAAATAAAAACAGGACTTTATCGGAAAACGAATCAGTCGGGACGTCGCATCCGCACGTCATCGACGCGGGAATTCGAAGCTATCCAGCCAGCGGCAGAAGGATCGACCCTCTCAGCGACCCAACAGAGACTTGTGGAATATCTATCAAGCATCGCCGTCTCATTACGAAGTTCCTCCAGAACCAAACGCTCTTGATGGGAACATCTGTTGTGCAATCTATAGATTTCTGCAACGTTAGCCTCAAACTCAGCCCGCTTCGTCCCCGGTAAAACGGCATGCCGCCATTCGCCTGCGCGCGCAAGGCGCGCCATACCGTGGGCTCCAGGCGGCAAACAAGCATGAATCGCCATACATCAAATGTCAAAGCGGCGGCGACCCTGTCATAAGATGGCGCCTTTCCTTCATGGCCCAAACGAACTTTCGCAAGCTATAGCAACAGCAAGCTGAACATACGGCATAACGCCCTCCTACGCCGTGGCGCACACGCTGCCGAGCAGCTCGCGCAGAGGAGACCCAATGCCCTCCAGCAGTTCGGGCGCGATGATGGCAAAAACGGGAACCTCGCCGGCCCCCACGACGGCAGGCACCTTGCCCTCCGAGACAATACAGCCATAAGGCACAAAACCGTCTTCGCCGGCATCGAGCTCCGCCATGCGACGCGCGAGTTCGCGCGCAAAGCCAGCAGTATCGGCATCGCCGATCGCCAGGACAAAGTCCACGCCTTCGTCGGTCGCCAGGGCCACAGCTTCGTCGATCAGCTCGTCTCCCCCGTCGCCCTCAACCGAGCCGCAACGAAAAAGCACGCGCTCGAGCAGAGCTCGGTCAAGCGAGCCGAGCGCCGCCGAGACAAGCTCATCGCGCGTATGTTTGTCGCCACCCAGCACCACCAGTGCCTTGGTGCCGCCGTAGTGAGCGACCAATCGTCCACACCAGCGAGCCACGTCTCCATCCGCAACAAGGCGCGTCGGCATACCAAACCCATAGTTGACCATTATCCCCACAACCCTTCCGTGCTTTATGGTGGTATCGATCGTTAGGCTCATGCTACGAAGCGAGGTTTTCCGGGCTGTTTCGCGCTCTTTAGAGCTGCGTTAAAACCCGATACAACCGCCCGACCATACCTGCCAAAAAGGGACAGGTTTGTTTTGGTCGGTCAAGCGTTTTACCTACCAAAATAAACCTGTCCCTTTTTGGCAGGTTTTGACGATGTCCGGACGAGCGGGTATTATCGAACATGCATTCGATAAGAACATGTGTTTGATGGGAGGACGCGTGGGGCACGGGCGTCACACCTATATCTGCATCGACCTCAAGACGTTTTACGCCAGCGTCGAGTGCGTCGACCGCGGGCTCGATCCGCTCACCACCCACCTGGTCGTTGCCGACGAATCACGCGGGCGTACGACCATCTGCCTCGCCATTACCCAGGCCATGAAAGACCTCGGGATACACAACCGCTGTCGCCTGTTTGAGATTCCCGACGGCATCGACTACATCAAGGCCGTACCGCGCATGCAGCACTACATGGAGGTGTCGGCGCAGATCTACGGTATCTACCTGGAATACGTCAGTCCGCAAGACGTTCACGTCTACTCAATTGACGAGTGCTTTATCGACGTGACACCCTATCTAGAGCTCTACCATACCAATGCCAAAAGCTTTGCCTGCATGCTGCGCGATGAGGTCCTCGCGCGCACCGGCATCACGGCGACAGTCGGCATCGGCCCCAACCTATTCCAGGCCAAGGTGGCGCTCGACATTACCGCTAAGCACGTACCCAGCCGCATCGGTATACTCGACGACGAGACCTTTCGCAAGGAGATTTGGCCCCATCGCCCCATCACCGATATCTGGGGTATCGGCCCCGGCGTGGCAGCTCGCCTCGAAAAGTACGGGGCATACGATCTGATGGGTGTCGCCGCGCTCGACGAAAACCTGCTTTACGACGAACTCGGCGTCAATGCCGAGTATCTCATCGACCACGCCTTTGGGCGCGAGCCGACAACTATCGCCGATATTCAGGCCTATCGCCCGCAGGCAACTTCAACCACCACAGGACAAGTGCTCTCGAAGGGTTATGCCTACGAGCAGGCCTACACCGTCTTGCGCGAGATGGTCGACAACGCCGTACTGGACTTGGTCGATAAGCACGTGGTCTGCGACAGCATCTCGCTCTTTGTGGGCTACGCGAGCGAGCGCGCCGACATACGCCGCCTCGACGCCAGCGGCACAGCGCAATATGTAGACGGATGCGGACATTTGCGTTCGAGCACGTCGAGCATCGAACCCGCCGCAACCGCCGGCCCCGAGCTCGCACCCCGTGCACCCAAGCCCGTCCAGCGCGATGACGAACGACGCCGTCTGGTGCGCGAGGCACAGGCAATCGACGGCATCTTTGTGGGAGAGCATGGCGGCAAACCGCGTGGCGGCTATGCCGCGCTCTTTGCGCACTCTAACGCTTCGCGCAAGCTGCCCGAGCGCACCAATTCGTTTAAGAAGATCATGGGCTATTTCGATGAGCTCTGGGCGCAGACCGTCGATCCCAAACGACCGGTCAAGCGCATCAATTTGGGCTTTGGCAACCTCATGCCCGAGGAATTTGCCACCATCGATCTGTTTAGCGATGTTAAGGCCGATGAACGCGAGCGCGACCTGGCCCGCGCCGTTCTGGCCGTGAAGGGCAAGTACGGCAAGAACGCCCTGGTCAAGGGATTAAGCTTTACCGCCGGCGCCACCGCACGCGAACGCAACGATCAGGTAGGAGGACATCGTGCCTAAGTCCCAACAACAGCCGATGCGGCCACCGACGCCTTTTGAACGCCTGGCGGACCCCGATGGAAGGCGTCGCGCCGCCGACCCCAGGCTCACCGCTAACGGTGCCGTTCGCGCCAACCGCGCCGCGCAGTTTATGCCCTTTGCCGCCCTCACGGGATACTATGAGCTCGTGCGCAAACAAGAGATCTCTGTTGAGCCCAAATGCGAACTCACGGAAGAAAAAGCCCTCGAACTTTCAAAAAAGCTCGAGGGCCTCAAACGCGGCGACTTGGTGCGCGTCACTTATTACGATACATACGGCTATCGTAGCCGCACCGGCATTCTCGACGAAGTGCTCCCCGCGTTCAAGCTGCTCAAACTCCGAGACATCGCCATCGGCTTCGACGATATCCAAGACATCGAGCTGCGCGGCCGAGCCTAGGCGCAAGCGCACGCCCGGCCCTACGGCTTTATGACGTAATAGCCCGCATCCCTCACGGCAGCCTCAAGCACCTCACGATCGATCGGGTTTTTAGAACGGATGCACGCCGTGTGGTCTGTATACGTCACCGTGGCCCAAATGCCATCGAGAGCGTTGAGGGCGTTCGTCACATTTTGCGCGCAGCCGCCGCAGCTCATACCGCCAATAAGCAGCTCATCGCTATAGGGGTAGTGAGACACATCGGTGTCCGCGACCGCGGCCCTCTTGACCTTCTTTCTGCCCGCCCCATCGCCGCAACAGCATGTGCCATGCGTCGATGCGACAATACGCCGGAATCCAAAAAATAAGCCGCCGGCTATGACGCCATCGCCTTCGGCCGCCCCGCCATGGGCTCCGAGGAGCTCGAGTACGATGAGTTTCAGCCGATGTGGGACGAAGTCAAGGAGACCCTCGGCGACAAGAAGGTCGTCCTCTTTGGCCCCTATTCTTGGGCCGAGGGCGAATGGATGGACAACTGGAAGGCGGACGCCGACGAGGCCGGCATCAACATCGTCGATTCCGTCATCTGTTACGACGCCCCCGGCGCCGAGGCAGAGGCCGCCTGTCGCGCCCTTGGAGCCGAGCTCGCCTAACGGCGATAAGCTCCGCCCATACGCGGCTCTGCACCAAAACACATTCGCATCCCAACAAAAACGGGGCTGGATCCAGATCCAGCCCCGTTTTCTGCTATGTCAGCCACATAAAGCAGCTACGAGATGTTGCCCAAAAACGCCTTGGTGCGTTCGCTCTTAGGATGGTCGAAGACCTCGCTCGGCGTACCCTCCTCCACGATAACGCCGCCGTCCATAAAGACGACGCGGTCGGCGACGTCGCGGGCAAAGCCCATCTCGTGCGTTACCACGATCATCGTCATGCCGTCACGCGCAAGATCGCGCATGACACCCAGAACGTCGCGGACGAGCTCGGGGTCAAGCGCCGACGTAGCCTCGTCAAAGAGCATCACGTGCGGATTCATCGACAGGGCGCGGGCGATGGCCACGCGCTGCTGTTGACCGCCCGAAAGCTGGCTCGGCATAAAATCGATGCGCTCGGCCAGACCGACCTTGGTCAGCTCCTCGACGGCAATCTTCTCGGCCTCTTCCTTGCTGCGCTTGAGCACCTTTTGTTGCGCAAGCATGACGTTCTTTTTGACCGACAGGTGCGGGAACAGATTGAACTGCTGAAACACCATGCCCAAGTGCGTACGCACCTTATTGAGGTCGACGCCCTTGGCGCACACATCCACGCCCTCGACGACAATCGAGCCGCTCGTGGGCTCCTCAAGACGGTTAATGCAGCGAAGCATCGTCGACTTACCCGAGCCCGAGGGGCCCAGGACCACGACGACCTCGCCCTTGTGCACATCCAGATCGATGTCGCGCAGGACCACGTTATCGCCAAAGGCCTTCTGGAGATTCTTGATGCTGACGACGACCTCGTTCGAGTTATTGGTTTCGCTCATAATAGAACCTCCTTACAGACCTGCAATATGATCGGCGGGTGTCGCGACAACCTGTCCGGCGCTCTTGGTGGGACGCTTCTTTTTGGTTTCGGCCGTCCCCAGAAGTCTCGCCTCAAGACCGCTCACCAAGCGCGCAAGCGGCAGGGTAATGACCAGATAGAACAGGGCGGCAACCACATACGGCGTGATGGAGCCCGTCGTCGCCACGATGGTGCGGGCATTCATGACGATCTCGACCACGCCCACGGCGGCGAGCAGCGACGTATCCTTGTAAAGCAGGATAAACTCGCTGGTCAGCGTAGGCAGGACATTGCGGAACGTCTGCGGAATCATAACGTAGAGCAACGTCTGGAAGGCATTCATGCCCAGCGAGCGGGCAGCCTCGTTTTGGCCCTTGGGGATCGACTGAATACCGGCACGGAAGATCTCGCACAGGTACGCAGACGAGTTCATGGCCATGACGATAACGCCCAAGACGTAGTCGTCCACCTTGACGCCGGCAAGTGGCAGGCCAAAGAACGCGATATAGATCTGCAGGAACGCCGGCGTACCACGGATGATATTCACGTAGATGCCGGCAAGACAGCGCAGGATGCGCGACTTGGAGATGCGCATGAGCGACAAGGCAAAGCCAAAGGGGATTGCCAGCGGAAACGCCACAAGCACGATCGAGAGCGACATAAGGAAGCCCTTAAATACGACCGGCAGGCTCTGGACCAAAATGACCGGGTTCAAGAACAGGCGCAGGAACATATTGGAATTCCAAGCCTCGACCCACGGCTGTTCCTTAAGATCGGCCTGGAAGTTATCGAAGGCCGTCACGCCCTTAATCTCGACGGAAGGAATCTTGGAAATCTTCTTGGTCGAACCGTCGGCGAGCGTATAGGTGCCGCTAAAGGCCTCGTCGCCGCCTTCGACGGGGAAGGTCACACCGTACACCTCGACACGGAAAAAGCCGCCGGCAGGCGCCGTCTCGCCAAAGTCGATCTTGAGCGTCTGGCCATCAGCCGTGCACGTGGGCTTCATGGGTGTGCGATCCATGAGGTCCTCGCCCGAGAGCATCGTCAATCGCGTGTCATCGGTACCAAACGTCGTGCCGTCGACAAACGTCAGCGAAAGACCGCTCAGCTCCTCGTCGGCGTCGGCCTGAACTTCCCAGGTAATACGTGTCTCGGTGCCGCCGACCACATCGCTGCCCGAACCGGTGTTGGGTCGGGCGGTAATCTTTGCGGTCTCAAGCGCTTGGGCAGTCGAGGGCGCAGATGCCCCCACGCACACCAGCGCGAGCGCCACGGCCATGACGCAGGCTAGCTTTTGGAGCAAGGCGGGTAGTGAAGAACGCTGCCCAGCGGCCCCTTTGTTCAGTCGAGACAAGGTGGCTCCTATCGTAGAAGTTGCCGGCAAATAGAGACGGAAACACTCTCCGTCGAGAGAAGCGCAAAGGCCCTCTCCGCTAAACGGAAAGGGCCCACACGCAATCAAGTATCTGTTTACTTAATGTTGTACTTAGCCATGAGGGCGTCAACGGTACCGTCGTCGGTCAGGTCCTTGATGGCCTGGTTGATGTCGTCCTTGAGCTTGGTATTGCCCTGGTTGATGGCAATGGCGTACTCCTCGCCGGTGCTGATCTGCTTAACCGTGTGGCAGGTGTTGAACTGCTCGGCGGTCAGCTGGCTGGCAACGGAGCGGTTGGTGACTACGGCATCGCCCTTGTCGGACTGCAGGGCGCTGAAGCACTCGGTAGCGTCCTTGTAGGGGATGATCTTGGCCTTGGGGAAGTTCTCCTGAGCAAAGGCCTCGGCGGTCGAGCCAGACTGGACGATAATGGTAGCGTCGGCGTTGTTGAGCTTCTCGCTGTAATTGTCGGCCGTGATGTCGGTGTTATCGACCTTGGTCACGATAGCCTGATCGTCCATGTAGTAGGAATCGGAGAAAGCGACTTCCTTCTCACGCTCGGGCGTGTCGGTGATAGCCGCAATGGAGACGTCATACTTGGTGCCCGAAGCGACGCCGGGGACGAGCGTGTCGAAGTCGTTGTTGACGTACTCGACATCCAGGCCCAGCTTGTCGCCGATAGCCTTGATGAGCTCAAGGTCAAAGCCCTGATAATCGCCGTTGTCATCCTTGTACTCAAACGGAGCGTACTCGGCAGAGGTGCCGACGGTCAGCGTACCGTCCTTGACGAGCGCGTACTCCTTGGAGCCGTCGACCTTCTCGACCTTAGCGTCGTCAGAGCTGCTGGAACCGGCATCAGAACCAGAGGTGGCGTTGGACGAGCCGCAGCCCGTCAGTGCGAGGGCGAGCGCCATGGCGCCCGTGGCGGCAAATGCGCCAAGCTTCTTCAGCTTCATAATCAGTCTCCTTCCAATGGCCCCATGTGATTCAGGGGCCTGCAAAAACTGAGGGCTATTATGCACCCGCGTGAGAGAATCTGCAATTAGAAAACTGATTGAAACAAACCCATAACGTGAATGGAACACTCCACTTTATGACAGTCATTACTGCTGCAATGACCTTAATAGTTTAATTTCAGCCGCATAACCTGCAAGTTCGTTCGGCGTTTCCAAAATGAATGGCAGTGATCGCAGGCAGCTATTCGATACAATATTCTGCATAACCTGCATTCCACCGCCAAGTTCCTCGCTGCCGAGGTAACCCTTGCCGATGCATTCATGCCGGTCCTTATGGGCACCGCGGGGATTCTTGGAATCATTGATATGCACAGCGCGCAAGCGCTCGATACCCACCACACGATCGAACTCGTCGAGCACACCGTCAAGATCTTGGACGATATCATAGCCGGCGTCATTTACATGGCAGGTGTCCAGGCAAACGCCCAGCTTGGCCGACAGCTCGGGGCGCCTGTCAGCAACGTCCTCGATGATGATCGCCAGTTCCTCAAAGCTGCGGCCCACCTCGGTGCCCTTGCCGGCCATGGTCTCGAGCAGCACCGTCGTCTGCTGGCCCTCAAACATCACCTGGCACAGGGTGTCGACGATCATCTGAATGCCGGCGTCGGAGCCCTGTCCCACATGCGCACCGGGATGGAAATTGTAGTAGTTACCGGGCAGCGCTTCCATACGCTGCAGGTCCTCAGCCATGGCCTCCAGGGCAAACTCACGCGCCCGCTCTTTGGCCGAGCAGGGGTTATAGGTATACGGAGCATGGGCCACGAGGGGACCAAAATCGTTTTGTTCCATAAGCTCGCGCAGGGCCGCCACGTCATCCATGTCAAGGTCTTTCGCCTTGCCGCCGCGCGGGTTGCGCGTAAAGAATGCAAAGGTATTGGCGCCAATGGATAGCGCCGTCTCCCCCATCGCCCGATAGCCCTTCGTCGTGGATAGGTGACACCCAATCGTCAGCATCCCCAGCTCCCCCTCATCAGTTACGGTAAAATAGTTCCTGTTGATGCCTTATTCTGCCGCAAACAGGAACTATTCCACCGCAAGTTATAAAAGGGTCATGAGGAGCGCGTTTTGCCGAAGGCCTTAAGCGCCGCCGTCACGGGGCCAGGCTGGAAACGTCGGCGCACATCGTCGAGACGCTCGGGAATATCGATGTGCTGCGGGCAGTGGCGTGCGCATTTGCCGCACTTGACGCAATTGCTCACCAACTTGGGCTCGCTTGTGCGCACCGCACTCGCCGTAAAATACTGCGATAGACCCGTAAACCAGCTGTGCGCATAGCTTGCGTTGTAGGCGGCAAAACACCCAGGAATATTGATGCCTTTAGGACACGGCATGCAATAGCCGCATCCCGTGCAGGGCACGCGATTCGATTTTTCAAACTCCGTCAGCACGTGCGCGATGGCATCGAGCTGAGTAGCTGTCATCGAATCCGGCAGGGCCCGATCGGCCAACGCCGCGT
Source organism: Collinsella sp. LCP19S3_A7 (assembly GCF_052121995.1). Lineage (NCBI taxonomy): Bacteria > Bacillati > Actinomycetota > Coriobacteriia > Coriobacteriales > Coriobacteriaceae > Collinsella > Collinsella sp. LCP19S3_A7. Next base: position 58,554 of record NZ_JBQKDE010000006.1, read on the forward strand.
TCTCATCCACCTGCGCGGTATCGGTCATACCCGAAAGCAGCATCGTCACCTGAGGATGATTCCACACCCACGAAAGCCCCCAGGCGGCAGGGGTGCGCAAATGCGGGTCACGGGCGCTATCGAGCACAGCGCGGGCCCGCGGGGGCAGCTTGCCTGCCAGGCGTCCGCCCAAAAGCGGCTCCATCACAAACACCGCGAGGCCTCGCTCGGCGGCGGCCATGAGCCCCGCCGTTCCCGCTTGGTAACGCTCGCCGGCATAGTTGTACTGTATCTGGCAAAAATCCCAGTCATATGCGTCAAGCATCGTCAGGAAATCCGCCGCGCTGCCGTGATACGAAAAACCAATCTGGCGAATGCGCCCCGCCGCCTTTTGACACGCGATCCAGTCCTCGATGCCCAACGCCACCACACGTTCCCACTGGGCGGGCGAGGTGATGTTGTGCATGAGGTAGTAGTCGATATGGTCAGTCCGCAGGCGGCGCAGCTGCTCATCAAAGAAACGGTCGAAATCCTCCGCGCACTTGCACGAGGCGTGCGGCAGCTTGGTCGCGAGCAAAACCTGGTCGCGCAGGCCCAAGCGCTCAAGCGAAGCGCCTACGCAAGCCTCGTTGCCGGGATAAAGATAAGCCGTATCCAGGTAATTTATCCCCTGCTCCACGGCGCGGGAAACGATAGCATCGGCTGTCTTCGCATCGGGGCGTCCCGGCGCACCGGGAAACCTCATGCACCCCAGCCCCAACGCCGAGATACGGTTACCGCTTTTGGGGTCAACGCGATACTGCACGGCCCCTCCTCCCCCATCGAAGCTCTGACGCGGCGAAACAAACCCGTCACGCCACCGAAACACATCGGAATCGCAATCGAGAACGTATCGTAACGCAGCAGAAATCGAGCCGTCACGACACCGCTTTAACATCAGCAAAAAGTCCGGTGAAAGGAGCCAGCCATGCCCACGCTCGACCTTTGGAACCTCGCCACCCAGCTCAAAAGCACCGATTACCGCTGGATCGACCTCACCCACACGCTCTCGTGCGACACCCCGCACTGGTTTGGCTTTAAGCCATTTGAGTCCACCAAGCTCTTCGACTACCTGCCCGGCACGCCCGAGGATATGCTCGCGCCCATGCGTTGCTTCCAGTATTCGGTCGCCTCGCAGTACGGCACCCACGTCGATGCGCCGCGCCACTTTCATGTTGACGGCCGCTCCCTCGGCGAGATCGAGCCCGTCGAGTTTATGCATCCGCTCTGCGTGATCGATAAGCACGAGGAGTGCGCCGCAAACCCCGACTTTATCCTGACTATCGATGACCTCAAAGCTTGGGAGGACGAGCACGGTCGCATTCCCGAGGACGCTTTCGTCGCCTTCCGCTCCGACTGGTCCAAGCTCGCCGACCTCGAAAACAAGGACGAGGACGGCCAGCCCCACTACCCCGGCTGGGACCTCGACGCCATCAAATGGCTTGTAGAAGAGCGCAACATCGGCGCTATCGGCCACGAGCCGGCAGACACCGACCCCGCATCCGTGACCACACGCGAGGACGCCTACCCCTACCCCGGCGAGCAATACATCCTCTCGGTCGACCGTTACCAGATCGAGGTCATGGACCATCTGGACGAGCTTCCCGCCACAGGCGCCGTCATCTTCTGCACCTTCCCCAAGGTGCGCGATGGCGTTGGATATCCCGCGCGCGTTTTTGCCATCTGCCCCGCGGCATAAGTTCCCATGCATTTGTTCTTCTAAATTCAGCCTCCGGTGTACGCCACATGCCCCAGCGGCATACAATCCATCAGGCGCCCCATATGCGGGCGCCTTTTATATGGGGAGATGATTCACATGCAGATCAACAAGGTCGCCTTTATCGGCAAGGGCGGCGTCGGCCTGCTCTACGGCAGCATGATTGCCAAGACCCTCGGCAACGATGCCGTCGAATACGTCATGGATGACACGCGTTTCGAGCGCCACGTGGGCGATGCGCTCACCGTCAACGGAAAGCCCTGCGCGCTCAAGTCCGTCCGCGCCAGCGAGGCAACGCCCGCCGATCTGGTCATTCTCACGGTCAAGACGACGGGGCTCAACCAAGCACTCAAGACTATGGAGCGCGTCGTGGGACCCAACACGCTCATCGCCTCGCTGTGCAACGGCATTACGAGCGAGCAAAAAATAGCCGAGCGCTTTGGCTGGAAGCACACCGTCCTGGGCATCTGCCAGGGCATGGACGCCGTATTCCTTAACGGCGCGCTCACCTTTACCAATGCGGGCGAGATTCGCTTTGGCGCGGCAGCAGGCACCGAGCCCGCAACCGTCACCGCCATCGATGAGCTCTACACGCGCTGCGGCATCGCCCATACCGTCGAGAGCGACATTGCGCACCGCATGTGGGCCAAACTCATGCTCAACGATGGCATCAACCAGACCTGCATGGCCTACGGCGGCACGTACGGGAGCGCCACGGAACAGGACTCCGAGCAGCGTCGCTGCTTTGTTTCCGCCATGCGCGAGACACTTGCGGTCGCCAACGCCGAGGGCGTTGGGCTTACCGAGGCAGACCTGACGCAGATGGTGTACCTCATCGAGGGAATCGATCCCGCCGGCATGCCCTCGATGGCGCAGGACCGCATCGCACAACGTAAAACCGAAGTCGAGGAGTTCGCGGGCACCATTTGCCGCCTGGCGGCCAAACACGATATCCAAGTGCCGCAAAACGATTGGCTCTACCAGAGGATTCGCGAAATAGAAAGCAGCTGGTAGCCTCGCCCGCACGGCGACGCGCGCAATGCAAGCAGACAGGCCTTCGCGAGGATCCCATCGCTCGCGAAGGCCTGTCGCATTTAGGCCGAGGCTAAAACTGAGGCTCGTTTTGCGACTCCGAGACCTCGTCCTCGTCATCGCGGCAAAGCACCACGCCGGCGCTTCCCAGCAGCGCCGCTGCAATCAAGGCGCTCACAACCACAGGAGCAGCACCCGTAGTGGACTGCAAGCCGGCAACTAACGCCGCCGTCGGACCAAGACATCCGATCAAAAGGGCAACGACGGCAATAGCGACATCTCGAGCGTTCATGGGATCACTTCCTCCACGAGAAAGACCTTGTTTCTCATGACTTAGTGTGCCCCGCGCCCATATGCCCAACGTAGTGCCACGGTAAGGGCTCTGTTAACCCAAATGCATATAAAAACGGGCGACTTTACATTGCCCGAAAGCTCAGTAAAGACGCCCGTCCATCATGTGCAATCGATGCCGACAGATTACCAACCGGTGTAGTAATCGGTAGTTCCGGCTGCGCAACCCGAATCGTAGACCTTGCACTCGCCCTTAGAGCCCGTAAAGGTCGAGCCCTGGGACTTATCGCTCGCAGCCACCACGTAGTAGCCGTCGGAATCACGCCAAAAGCCCTCGGAATCCAGCGTCCACTCACCCGTGCGGTGGTGATACAGCACGTTGCTGCTGTAATAGGTCTCGCGACGACCGTTGTAGTTATTGACGCCGCTCGAGCGCGTCAGGCCCGAGCCGTTCGCGTAATACGCAGCAGACGCGTAAGACGAGCCGGAGCCGGCGTTGTAATACGAAGCCTGAACGGCCTCGGCAGCTTCTGCCTCGACGGCCGCAGCCTCGAGCGCCTCGCGCTTAGCATCCTCGAGCGTGGAGCGAAGCTCGTCGAGCTCGGCCGACTTCGCGTCGACCTCCTCCATCGTCAAAAGACTGCCCGCACCGTCGATACAACCCTGCAGTACAGCGCGCTCGTCATCGGTGGCATAGTCACCGTACATGTTCATGATGATCTGCGCGCGGACCTCTAGGGAATCGCGCTTGGCCCCCATCGAGGCGTTCCACTCCTGCATGGAGCCAAAGCCGTCGCCACGATAGTCGACGGGCTGCATCAGGGTCGCCTCGGACGGCGTTGATCCGACCGCGTCGGACAGTGTTGCCGCGTGGGCATCGGTTACGCCGGCACCCACTAAAAGCGCCACGGCAAGCGTGGCAGAAAGGGCGGCGGCCTTCGGTTTTCGTGAATCGATCCTCATGTAGCTGGAAACCTCCGTAGTGAGTTTTTGCTGCGTTTAAGCTGCGTGTGATTCGATCGCGCTGCATAGTACCCCGAGTAAATCGCGACCTGCGGTTTTTCTCAAAAGGTGCACGTCATTTGCGTAAAACTCACATCCTCTCAACAGGAGTTTTCCACAACTCGCATGCATAAAGCATGCCAAAAACCCTGTAATAGCGCCCTTCCTATGCAAAAAAGCGCCTGCGCAACCATTGTTCGCGCAGGCGCCTTAAGCAGGCATTTTATGCAGTTATACCTATCGAGTCGCAAGGGGCCCTTGCACAAGTCGCCCTACTCGTCCAGCGCGGCAAAGGCCTGCTTCAGATCCCAAATGATGTCCTCGGCGTTCTCGGTACCAATGGAAAGACGGATTGTAGAGGGCGTAATGTTCTGCTCGGCAAGCTCCTCGGAAGAGAGCTGGGAGTGCGTGGTGGTAGCCGGGTGCACGACGAGCGACTTGACGTCGGCTACGTTGGCGAGCAGCGAGAACACCTGCAGGTGGTCGATGAACTTCCAAGCAGCCTCCTGGCCGCCCTTGATCTCAAAGGTGAAGATCGAGGCGCCGCCACGGGGGAAATACTTCTGGTACAGCTCATGGTCGGGGTGCTCGGGCAGGCTCGGGTGGTTCACCTTGGCAACATGGCCGTCACCGATCAGGAACTCAACGACCTTCTTGGTGTTCTCGACATGGCGGTCAACGCGCAGCGACAGGGTCTCGGTGCCCTGGAGCAGGACCCAGGCGTTAAACGGGCTAATGCAGGCGCCCTCGTCACGCAGCAAGATAGCACGGACATAGGTCGCGAAGGCAGCGGGGCCGGCGGCCTCGGTAAACGAGACGCCATGGTAGGAGGGATTGGGCTCGGCGATCTGCGCATACTTGCCGCTCGCCTTCCAGTCAAAGTTGCCGCCATCGATAATCACGCCGCCCAACGAGGTGCCGTGGCCGCCAATAAACTTAGTTGCAGAGTGAACGACGATGTTGGCGCCGTGCTCCAGCGGACGGAACAGATACGGGGTGCCGAAGGTGTTATCGACAACAACCGGAAGACCATGCTTCTTAGCGACCTCGGAGATAGCGTCGATGTTGGGGATATCGGAGTTGGGGTTACCGAGCGTCTCGAGGTAAATGACCGTGGTGTTGTCCCTGATGGCGCCCTCGACCTCGTCCAGGTTGTGGGCATCGACGAAGGTGGTCTCGACACCAAACTGGGAGAGCGTGTGCTCCAGCAGGTTGTAGGAACCACCGTAGATGGTCTTTTGGGCCACCACATGGTCGCCGGCCTGAGCGAGGGCCTGCAGGGTATAGGTGATGGCGGCGGCGCCAGAGGCGACGGCGAGGCCGGCAACGCCGCCCTCGAGCGCGGCAATGCGGTCCTCAAAGACGCCCTGGGTGGAGTTGGTCAGACGACCGTAGATATTACCGGCGTCGGCAAGGCCAAAGCGGTCAGCGGCGTGCTGGGAGTTGCGGAACACATAGCTCGTGGTCTGGTAGATAGGCACGGCGCGGGAATCGGATGCGGGGTCGGCGCTCTCCTGGCCAACGTGCAGCTGCAGGGTGTCGAAACCAAAGGTGTGCTCGGGGTTGTTGATAAACTGGCTCATGATGATCTCCTTGATCGAACAAAAGTAATAAGAGTAAGAGAAGTAAGTCGCCGTCTCCTGATCACGCCGACGGGCGCAAGCAGGAGCCCGGCATTCGTCTTAGTAAGCAGTTCATATGCGGTCCTCCTTTTGACATCCCGTTCTCGTGGTCGGCTTAATTACCTACCGCCTTTGTGTGTTTTGAATAGTACGAGCATTGTTTCGCGCGGTCAATCACTTAAAAGCGCTAACCTGTTATCGGTTTTTTAGATAGCTATCGAAAGGACGGGTGCCGATGACCCTCCAGCAGCTTCGTTTTCTTATCGCCGTGGCAGAATCCGGCTCAATTAACGCCGCAGCTCAGCGCCTCTATACCGCGCAATCCAATATCTCCAACGCCGTCAAAAGCCTAGAGCAGGAGCTCCGTCTGGAAATCTTTACGCGCTCCAGCCGCGGCGTCACACTCACCAACGACGGCACCGAGCTTTTAGGCTATGCGCGCCAGGTCGTAGAGCAGGCCGATATGCTCGAGGCCCGCTACGAGGACGGCGGCACACCCCAGGCACGCCTTGCCGTCTCGGCCCAGCACTACGCTTTTTCGGTCGAAGCCTTTGTCAACGTCGTCGAGCGCTGCCGCGACAGTAAGTTTGAGTTCATCATGCGCGAGACCACCACGTCACAGATCATCGACGACGTCCGCGCATTTCGCAGCGATATCGGCATTCTGTATCTGGATGACTTTAACGCCCGCGTCCTGCAGAAGGCCTTCGCCGACGCCCGCGCAAGCTTCCATCCCCTCTTCGATGCAACGGTCCACGTCTTCGTTAGCGAGCGCCATCCGCTCGCACGCCGCCCCCAGCTATCGCTTGCCGACCTTACGCCCTATACGCGCTACAGCTTTGAGCAGGGGACCTCAAACTCCTTCTATTACGCCGAGGAGCCGTTTAGCTATATCCCCTGCGACCGCAACATCCGCGTTTCCGACCGTGGCACGCTCACCAATCTGCTCATCACGTCGAACGGTTACACTTTGTCGACCGGTGTCCTCTCCAATGAAATGCAATGGGGCATGGCATCGATCCCGTTGGCAGACGCTCCAACGATGCGCGTGGGCTACATCATGCACGATGAGCGCAAGCCCTCTCCCCTGCTGCGGCAATACCTCGACGAACTCGATCGCATCATCCACGAAAACCAACCATTTGGGGACGGGATAGAAATGGCAGATTTAAAAGCCCTCTAGCTCTTGACAATTCAGGTCGCCCATCTTTCTTGGCGACAACGTCTCCACCATCCTTGTGGAGCGGCGCGCCTCGCATAAAACAGGATGGACCGGCGATACAATAGACAGCCGCAAGAGAGGAACTCGACGAAAGGAAGTCTGTGAAGGTCATCATCTATACCGACGGCTCGGCTCGATCCAATCCGGGACGCGGTGGCTACGGCGCCGTGCTCAAATACACCAACCCCGCCGGCAAGACCTTCACCTCCGAGCTTTCGCGTGGCTACGCCAAGACCACCAACAACCGCATGGAGCTCATGGCGGTCATCGTGGCGCTCGAGGCACTCAACCGTCCCTGCGAGGTCGAGGTCCACTCCGACTCGCAGTACGTCGTCAACGCCTTTAACAAGCGCTGGATCGACGGTTGGAAAAAGCGCGGGTGGAAAACTGCCAACAAGCAGCCCGTTAAGAACCGCGACCTGTGGGAGCGTCTGCTTGCCGCAAAGAGCAAGCATAAGGTGGAGTTCATCTGGGTTAAGGGGCATGCCGGCCACGAGCTCAACGAGCGCTGCGACGAGCTCGCCACCACTGCGGCCGATGGAGTCAACCTCGATATCGACACCGGCTTTAACGAGAGCGACCTGTAATAGCGTTTTCGCGCAGCTTTATATCCCCACGCGCTACACTCATCCTGTAGACCAAAACAACGCAAGGGGGACGTATGCTGCGCATCGCGACCATCGGCACATCCATGATCACCGACGACTTTATCCAGGTCGTCAATGCCAACGACCAGGCTGTATTCGTAGGCACGCTCTCGCGCAACGCCGAGCGCGGCGCCGCCTTTACTGCCGAGCACGGCGGCGAACGAAACTTTACTTCACTTGATGAGCTTGCAGCAGCCGCCGACGTCGACGCCGTCTATATCGGCAGCCCAAACGCACTTCACTACGAGCAGGCCCTTGCCTGCATCGCCAGCGGCAAGCACGTCATCGTCGAGAAGCCCTTCTGCGCCACCGAGGCGCAGGCGCTGGAAGTCTTCCGCGCCGCCGAGGCGGCGGGCGTCGTAGCCCTCGAGGCCATGCGCCCGCTCCATGACCCCGCTTTCCACGCCATCGAGGACGCCCTGGGCGAGATTGCGCCCATTCGTCGCGCCTCACTGCGCTTTGGCAAGTATTCTTCACGCTACAACGAGGTTCTCGCGGGACGCGCCACCAACATCTTCGACTGCCACATGGCCTCGGGCTCCCTCATGGATATTGGCGTCTACACCGTCGAGCCCATGGTCGAGATCTTCGGCATGCCCTCCGGCCTTACGAGCATGGCTACTCTGCTCGACCCCACCACGCAAGAGCTCACCCATGGCCCCATCGATGGCTGCGGTTCCATCCTCGCCAGCTACGGCGGTGGCCGTATCTCCGTCGAGCTCGCGCACTCCAAAATTACGAATGACCTACTGCCCTCGCAGATCGAAGGCGAGCGTGGCACTATCCAGATTGACCATCTGTCCACGCCCCGCAACGTCCGCATCGACTATCGCGGCGATGTCGTACGCGGCTCGGCGACCGAGGCGCCGCGCGAACAGAGCGACAACGGCCGCGTGCTCGACCTGCCCAAATCGAGCAACACCATGGAATACGAACTCGCAGACTTTATCACCGCCATCGGCGGCATCGATAGCGTCAAGGAAGAGATTTGGGAGACCCCGGCGGGACGTCACGAGCTTGGCCACTATCGCGATGTCACGCTTGTCTCGCTGCGCATCATGGATGCCGTGCGCCAACAGACCGGCATTACCTTCCCCGCCGATTCTGTCAAGCAGGCCTAGCGATGGGTATTTTCGACAAGCTTTTCTCGGGCGTCGCCGGCGGCAGCCGCGAGCCCCAAAAGCCCTCTGGCGTCGAGCTCGAGCTGCGCCGCAGGCTTACTGTGCTCGCAAGCGACGAGGCCACTCAAGACACTCTCCTGCGCTATTTCCTGCGCTGGGAGGGACAGGTCCAAGGCGTTGGTTTTCGCTTTACCAACACCAACCTCGCGCAGGCACGCGCACTCACCGGCTGGGTGCGTAACATGGAAGACGGCTCAGTCGAGATGGAGATACAGGGAGCTCCAGCAAACATCCTATCTCATCTCGAGGCGCTTCATGCCTCCTACGAGCGCATGGGAACGCGTTTTCGCCTCGTAGACGCCCAGGTCCGAGCCCCACTTGCCAATGAAGACGGTTTCACTCCTCATTATTAGTATTGTGTGCTAAATACGGTATCATTTACCTACGTCCGTTAATAGAAAAGAGGCGAGGCGCATGGCGGTGCAAAGAAGGAATACTAGGCAGCGAAAGCTAGTTCTTGATGCCGTGCGCCAAAGCTACAACCATCCCACCGCCGAAGAGATCTACAACGCTGTGCGCGCGCAGGATGACAAAATCAGCCGCGGTACGGTCTACCGCAACCTCAATCTCTTGGCCGATGCCGGGGAGATTCTCTCGATTAAAACGCCGGGCGGCAGCCGCTTCGATCGTGCCATCGAACCGCATGCGCATATCATCTGCACCTCGTGTGGCCGCGTCATCGATGTGCCGCTCCCCTTCAATACCCAGCTCGACGCCAGGGCATCCGAACAAATCGGATGGAGCGTCAGCTCGCACTACACCATCTTCGAGGGCCTCTGCCCCAACTGTAGGTAGATTTTGGGGCATGCCTTAAAATCAACTTTTCACCGATTGCGGCAAAAGGAAGATTTCCAGGCATGTCCCAAATGTCTACTCAGCAAGTAGGCGACGCAGCTCTTCTTCGACCGTGCGCACGTAACGGACGCGGTCGTTGATACCGCGCATGCTGGGATTGCAGCTCTCCATCAGATAGGGATGGCCCACCACGTTGAGCATGTCGCGGTCGTTTTCATTATCGCCAAACGCCATCATTTCGTTAGGTGAGATCCCCAGCGCACGACCATAATCGGCAAGCGCGGACCCCTTGCCCGAATCAAAGCCGATAAAGTCGGTCCATTCGGTTCCCGACGTCATCACATCGACCCGGTCGCCAAAGCGACGGACGAAATACTCCAGCGCCGCCGGCTGCTCTGTCTCGGGCGTTTGAAACGCGATCTTAATGACGTCCTCGTCGATGTCCTCGGGGCGGTCGACCACCGCCACATCGCAATGGACCTCGTAGCGCAAATGGTCGACGAATGCATCGTTGCCGCTTATGGTGTAGAGGTGCCCCTCGCAGGAAAGGGTCACGTCGGCATGGGGATACGCAACCACGGCATTCGCGATATCCATAGCAAGGTTACGCTCCATGGAACGCTTGACAACGGCACGCCCCTCGCTCATCACGAGGGCTCCGTTTTCGCATACATAGGCGAGCTCATCGGCCACCGGGGCAAACAGATAGCGCAAGCTCGCATATTGACGGCCGCTCGCCGGCATAAACACGATGCCACGACGATGCAGCTCATCGATAAGCTCAAAGGCCTCGGAACGCGGCTCGCACTCCCCCGGATGCAGCAACGTGCCGTCCAAATCGCATGCAATCAGCTTGATTCCCTCAAGACCCATATGCTTTCCCCCACAGCACCTCATCAACAGCAAGACGGACTTTGAATAGCTGCCTCTCAAAGTCCGTCTTGCTCATACGCACGTTAACCGCGCGCCTTTTTTACGATCGTAAAGTCGGGAGCCATGCTCACAACGGCATACGCCGCACTCGACGCAAAGCGCCGGTCCGTATCGAGTTCACGGGTAACCACCGAGAGCATAACGCCCTCGACGCCCCGGAGCATGCGGCCCAAAACAGGCTGCACCGGCGTATACATGCGCACGGTATGCTCGTCCGAATCGCCTCGGAAAAGCGGCGCATGCATGTTGCCGATCTCCCAGCACGCATGCGCGAGCGCAATCGGATCCATGCGGTCGACTTCGACCAAATAGACCTCGGCGCTGCGCAGGCGTACGACAACCGCCACGGGCACCATGCCCGAACGGTCGATGGCGAGCACGTCGCCGTCGGCAAGACGACTGCCGTCGGCAGCATCTAGCCGAACATCGACCGTGCGCCCCAGCTCCGTCACGCCCGCAAACGCGCATACATCAGCCTGGTCCCAATCGAGCAGCAGCTCGTCAACTTCAAAGATGCCACCCAGCTCCCGACGAAGCAGGAGTTCATAGGACGGATCGTTGAGATTTCCCAAGCATGTCGTCGAAACCAAGCGTTCAGGCATACTCTAATCCTCGACCTCGACGAGCTCGATATCAAAGTTGAGATCCTTGCCGGCCAGCTCGTGGTTAGCATCGAGCGTCACGGCCTCGGGCGTCACATCGATGACAACGGCAGGGACAGGCATGCCGCTCGGCGTGGACAGGAAGAGCTTCATGCCCTTCTCGATCTGCTCGATGTTGGGAACCTGCTCGGCCGGGAAGGTGATAACCATCTCGGGATTGTGCTCGCCGTAGGCATCGGCAGCAGGAATGTGCACGGTCTTCTTCTCGCCCACCTGCATGTCGACAACAGCGGCATCGAAGCCCTTGATCATCTGACCGGCACCGCAGGTGAACTCCAGCGGCTCGCCGCGATCGTAGGAGCTATCGAACTGCGTGCCATCGTCGAGCGTGCCGCGATAATGAGTCTTGACCTTCTTGCCCTGGTTGGACATGGAAACCTCCGTAATAAGGGCGGCACACAACGCGGGCCGCCATGAACGTATGGCGCTAACTATACCCTAGTCATACAATTCGAAGACAGTTTGCAAAGAAACGCTGCAACCGGAGGAACCATGGCATATCCCGTATTTGACTTGCACTGCGACACCGCCGACCGCATCGGCTGGGCCACGCTCGATCTCGACCTGCGCTTTACCGCCGGAACCGACGGTTATTTCCCCGGCGACGAGACGCATCCGCAAGATTTCGACCTCATCGAGGGCAACGCCTGCGCCATCTCGCTCGCAAAGATCGGCAACACGCCGTGGGCACAGTGCTTCGCCACGTTTGTCCCCGACGAGATTCCCACCGCCCACGCCGCGCGCTTCCAGGCGCAGATCATGGCGCATATGAGCGGCCAGGCCATGCTCAACCACGACCGCATGGTCAACGTACGCAGCGCCGCTGACATTCGCCCTGCGCTCAAGGACGGCAAGGTCGCCTGCATCCACACCATCGAAAACGCCACGTTCTTTGCCGAGGACCCCGCACTGATCGAGGTGCTCAAGAGCTTGGGCGTACTCATGTCGTCACTCAGCTGGAACGCACAGGGGCCGCTCGCGAGCGGACACGATACCCACGCCGGCCTCACCGCCGCCGGCATCGAGGCACTTACGCAGATGGAGCACGCCGGCATGGTGCTTGACGTCTCCCATCTCAACGATGAGTGCTTTGACGAGGTCGCCGCCCGCGCCACGCGTCCCTTCGTCGCCAGCCACTCCAACTCCCGTGCGGTTTGCGGCGCCAAACGCAACCTTACCGACGACCAGTTCCGCACCATTCGCGACATGGGTGGCATCGTCGGCCTCAACTACTGCAGCGAGTTCCTTTCCAACGACGCAACCGACAGGACCGCCGCAGACGTCACCTTCGATCAGCTGGCGGCACATATCGAGCACTGGCTCGACCTGGGCGGCGAGGACGTCATCGCGCTCGGCGGCGACTGGGACGGCGCCACGGTGCCCGCTTTCCTCTCCGATGCCAGCAAGATGCCCGAGTTCCAGAACATGCTCTCCAAGCATTTTGGCAAGACCGTGATGCAAAAGCTCTGCAGCGACAACGCGCTTGCCTTCTTTGAGCGTTATTAATTTCACATCCCTTGAGCGGGCCGGCATGCCGAACGGTCGACATGCCGGCCCGTCCCCAATCTGAAGGACCGCTTTTGACGCAGCAGTTTACGATTTCCGTATCCCGGCCGGATGGGATGCCCATCCCCGTCGTCGTTACCAAAAAGCGTGTCAAGAACTTCAACCTACGCGTCACATCGAGCGGTGAGGTCCACGCCAGTGCGCCGCTCGGTGCCAGCCGCGAGCGTATCGAAGCATTTGTGAAGCGCAACAGCGCCTGGATTATCAGCCGACTTGCCCAGCGCGAGCAACGTCAGGCGACGGATCGAGAGCCGCTCAGCCCCTCGTCCATCATTGCGCTTTGGGGCAAGCCCATCACGGTACAAGATACGCTCGATCACAACTTTGCATCACCCGCACCGCGACCCAAACAGGCCACCTTCGCAAGTTTTATGGGTACCGACCAGCCAGACGAACACCCACAGGCCAAGCGGCACGCAATCCTCGACAGCCTAACGCCCGATGAGCTCCAAGCCCGCATCGACCAGCTCTATACATCCGAGGTCACCACGGCGCTGCGCGATATGGTGCGCACATACGAAATCGCAATGGGTATCGCCGCTTCCCGCGTTTCCGTGCGCAGCATGAAGACGCGCTGGGGCTCGTGTACGCCCAAAACCGGCGCCATTCGCATCGCACGCGAGCTTGCCGCCTACCCCGTCGAGTGCCTTGACATGGTTGTCGCCCACGAGCTCGTCCACTTGCTCGAGCCAAGCCACAATCAGCGGTTTCACGCCCTGCTCGACACGTACTGCCCCAACAATAGAGCTCTGTCGCAGCGGCTCAAGCAGCCACCCATAGAGACGTATTAGAACCGGTTAGCGCACGCGCTCGATCTCGACACCGCAGCTTGCCAGGGGAAGACCGACGGGCGCCCAAGGCTTATCGAGCTTAACACGCACGCCGAGCAGCAGAGGGTAACGACGTAGCAGCATCTGGGCCACGCCCTCGGCTGCGGCCTCGATGAGCTTAAACGTATGCTCGCGCAGATAGCCATCGACATCGTGGCACACCGAGCCGTAGTCAATCGAGGCATCCAGGTTATCGTGCTCCCCTGCTGCACGCAGGTCGGCATAGAGCACCAAGGACACGATGAACTTCTGACCCAGGGCGTTCTCCTCGGGATACACGCCGTGGTTGGCAAAGACCTCAAGACCTTCAACGGTGATGCGATCGGCATGGCACAGATCGTCATAGCTCACGTGGGGCACCGCCGTTGCGGTGGATATTTCGCCCCTTCCACGGCGGGCGAGCTCGGCGCCTTCAGTCTTGGTTGCATTCTCGGGCAGTTTCTTGTTACCCATCGCGATCGTCTCCTTCGTTTAGAACCCCGACCGCGCAAACCAACTACACGCGAATCGACAGGTTCTTTTTATCATCGCTCCAGTTGCAGGCATTGCGCGCGGGGCATGCAAAGCAGGCGCGCGACGCTTTGTCGGCTGCATAGAGCAGACGCTCAAGCGGTTGGCTGTTCACGCGCAGCTTTCTATGGCCTAAAATGGCCGTCTTAATGGCCGCGGCATCGGCCGGATCAAATGCCACGTCATCGGGCATGCCGCCAAGAATCGCATCAGCGACGCGCTCGCTTGCAACATCATGGGATATACCCGATTCATACTGTTCATCTTTGCCGATATCGTGAAGAAGTGCCGTGGCGTAGATGACCTCGCGGTCAAATTCGAGCTGTTCCTCAAGATTCTTAATCCACATAATGCGCGCGACATCCAGCAGATGGTCAATACCGTGGCGGCAAAAGATGCGCCCCGATTCCAACTGTGCAATGTTGCCCAGGTGCCGCCGGAACAGCCCGTTGGCACAAATGTAATCAATGCGAGGCATGGCGCCAAAGGGAGTCAGGCCCGAAGCCATAAAGCCGCGACGCGGCGTCCCCTCATCGGTCTTCGATGTAAAGTCGTTGACGACTCTCATGGTTAGCGGCCCAGCATCCTAAAGAATCGCTCCTCGAGCGCGGGATCGGTCTCAAAGACACCGCGACGAGCAAGTGTTACGGTCTTGGTACCGGGCTTTTGCACGCCGCGCATGGTCATGCACATATGCTCGGCTTCCATCAGCACGATCGCCCCTTGGGGAGCAAGATATTCCATGAGGGCATCGGCAACCTGCGCGCACAGCTGCTCCTGCAGCTGCAGACGACGGGCATAGACCTCAACCGTGCGAGCAAGCTTAGACAGACCCGCCACGCGACCGTTAGGGATATAGCCGATCGCAGCCTTGCCATAAAACGGCAGCAGATGGTGCTCGCACAGCGAGTAAAACGTAATATCGCGCTCGATAACCAAATCGTTCGAAGCGACGGCAAAGGTTTTGGACAGGTGCTCCTCGGCACCCCGGCCCATACCGCCGGCAATCTCGCCATACATACGGGCGACGCGTGCCGGGGTCTCCAGTAGGCCCTCACGAGTTGGGTCCTCGCCTATACCTTCAAGCAGCAGCTTAATAGCAGTCTCGACTTTTTCCTGATCGACCATCTGGGCCTCACTTTTTTCGATTTCGCGTTCGCGCTATGGTACCACGCTGGCACGCAACCTCTTCCAGCTACATAGTATGGGTCGAATAGACCGGATCGTCCCGCCAAAGCTCCACAGCGTCGCAAAGCGCAACGCCCTCGCGCGCAGCACGAGCGCGCGTGGCGTTCATGTCGATCACGCGCTGATTGCTCGAACCCCTAAAGCGCAACGAGATATCGTACAGATCTTGAACGAACGGACCGTCTACCAGCATGTCGAGACAAGCAAGGATACGGTCCGTCACGTCGGTATGGTGACGGCCGCCCGGCATTAGTTCCTCGAGCACGTCACCGGTAAAGCACCAAATGGTCTTCCCAGACTCCACAGGATAGGTCGCACGCACGCGTTCGATAAAATCAACGAGCCCCGCCTGGTTCTCGGGTTCCATAGGCTCCCCGCCCAGAATCGTCAGGCCATCAATAAAGGGATGATCAAGACTATCGATGATTTTGTCCTCGACGGCACGATCGAACGGTTCACCCGCGGCAAAGTCCCACGCGACGGAGTTAAAACAATTCTTGCACCCACGACGGCACCCACTCACAAACAGAGAAGTACGAACGCCTTCTCCATCAGCAATGTCGAAATACTTAATGTTCGCGTAGTTCATAGGTAACCTTCCTGGGGGTCTGGAGCATATCATCCCGTCCTCAAACATTCTCGGCCTTCGGCCTGCGAAACTGCGGGCGGGACGATATGCTCCAGACCCCTCGCGAGCGACACTCGGTGAACGAAGCGAACATCGAGTATGGGGTTCGAGGCCCAATAAAAACTGGGTTGTGGCTCAACCGCCATCGCAAGTAAATCGCAGCTGCAGCTCGAATTATTACCGCTAAGAACTTCGAGGAGTGAGCAGACCGCATACTGCATCTCAGCTACATCAACTTGGCTGCCCCGTAGCGAGGCCCCGGACCTTTGCTCGACATGAGTTCCGCACGAACAGGAGGCGCCAGTGGCGCCTCCGTCGTGAGCCAGGACTGTCCGAAATAGCGAGTAAAGGTCCGGGGCCTCGCTACGGGGCAGCCTGGGGTGGTTATTAGAGATGCAGCACGCGGTCGCGGATCTCCTCGGTTCGACCCTGGTTCCAGAACTGGGTACCGATGTAGCCGCACGTGCGACGGGCGACATTCATCTTCTCCTGGTCACGATTGCCGCAATTGGGGCACTCCCACACCAGTTTGCCATCGTCCTCGACAATGCGAATCTCGCCGTCATAGCCGCACACCTGGCAGTAATCGCTCTTGGTGTTGAGCTCGGCGTACATGATGTTGTCGTAGATGTACTGCATTACGCGAATGACCGCCTTGAGGTTGTCCTGCATGTTGGGAACCTCAACGTAGGAGATAGCACCGCCCGGCGAAAGCTGCTGGAACATGCCCTCAAACTTAAGCTTGTCGAAGGCATCGATCTCCTCGGACACGTGGACGTGATAGCTGTTAGTAATGTAGCCCTTGTCCGTCACGCCCGGGATAATGCCGAAACGGCGCTGCAGGCATTTGGCGAACTTGTAGGTCGTCGACTCAAGCGGGGTGCCGTACAGCGAGAAGTCGATATCGCTTTCGGCCTTCCACTCGGCGCACTTGTCGTTCATGTGCTGCATGACGGCCATGGCAAACGGCGTGCCCTCCTTCTCGGTGTGGCTGTGGCCCGTCATGTACTTGACGCACTCATACAGACCGGCGTAACCCAGGCTAATGGTGGAATAACCGCCCACGAGCAGCTTGTCGATCGTCTCGCCCTTCTTAAGGCGCGCCAAGGCACCGTACTGCCAAAGAATCGGCGCAGCATCCGAAAGCGTGCCCATCAGGCGCTCATGACGGCACAGCAGGGCACGGTGGCACAGCTCAAGGCGCTCATCGAAGATCTTCCAGAACTTGTCCATGTCCTGATGCGAGCTCAGCGCAACATCGGGCAAGTTGATGGTCACAACACCCTGGTTAAAGCGACCATAGTACTTAGGCTTGGTCGGGTCATAGTTCAGAGCGTTGGCGACATTGTTAAAGCCGTTGCCCGAACGGTCGGGCGTCAGGAAACTGCGGCAACCCATGCAGGTATAGCAGTCGCCGTTGCCGGCGGTCTCGCCCTTAGACAGCTTGAGCTCGCGCATCTTCTTCTCGGAGATGTAGTCGGGCACCATGCGCTTGGCGGTGCACTTGGCGGCGAGCTTGGTCAGATAGAAGTACGGCGAATCCTCGCGGATGTTATCGTCCTCGAGCACGTAGATGAGCTTGGGGAACGCCGGGGTGATCCACACGCCGGCTTCGTTCTTAACGCCCTCATAGCGTTGACGAAGCGTCTCCTCCACAATCATGGCAAGGTCGTGCTTCTCCTGGGGCGTACGGGCCTCATTGAGATACATAAAGACCGTCACGAACGGCGCCTGGCCATTCGTGGTCATAAGGGTCACGACCTGATACTGAATCGTCTGGACGCCGCGACGAATCTCATCGCGCAGGCGTTCCTCAACGACCTCGCGAACCTTCTCGGCAGATGCCGAAACACCGAGCTCCTCAAGCTCGCGAGCGACCTCGCCGCGAATCTTTTGACGGCTCACCTCAACGAACGGGGCGAGATGAGTCAGCGAAATAGACTGACCGCCGTACTGGGAGGAAGCAACCTGGGCGATAATCTGCGTCGCGATGTTGCAGGCGGTCGAGAAGCTGTGCGGCTTCTCGATCAGCGTGCCCGAGATAACGGTGCCGTTCTGGAGCATGTCCTCCAGGTTCACCAGATCGCAGTTGTGCATGTGCTGGGCAAAGTAATCCGAATCGTGGAAATGGATCAGGCCCTCATTATGGGCATCCACGATCTCCTGGGGCAGCAGCACGCGTTGGGTCAGGTCCTTGGAAATCTCGCCGGCCATATAGTCGCGCTGAACGGAATTGACGGTCGGATTCTTATTGGAGTTCTCCTGCTTAACCTCTTCGTTATTGCACTCGATCAGCGACAGGATCTTGTCGTCGGTCGTGTTCTTTTGGCGCTTCAGGCTCTGAACATAACGATAGATGATGTAGCGGCGAGCGACCTCGTAGCAGTCGAGACGCATGATCTCGTCCTCGACCAGATCCTGGATCTCCTCGACCGATACGGTATGGCCGGCCTTCTCACATGCCTCGGCGACGTTTTGCGCCGCGTAGATCACCTGGCGGTCGGTAAGACGAGAGCCCTCCTCGACCTCCAAGTTGGCGGCGCGAATCGCATTGACGATCTTATCGATGTCAAAGGCAACCTCGGTGCCGCTGCGCTTGATGATCTTCATCCTCTTGCCTCTTTCGCGTCGTAATCCCATTGCGCTTCAGAGCCAAACGATGCCTGGCAGGGCTTGTCCCTGTCTTGCGGCGCCGTCGCGCAATCTGTGTTCTCGATAAACCATAGGTCCTCATGCGGACAATCCTCGCGGCCGATCAAGCGGCTCAAAGGCGTGTCCAAATGGGACGAACAAGGTCTTCGTTCTCTGTCCGCCATCTATCATACGACAAAGACGCCTCTATATCCTGTATTCTTTTTTTAGGTCAAACACAACATATAGTGTTTCAGCAGGTCAAAGCAATTGGTCATTTTACAGACACATTAATTATGAGGGTTTCTCGGCAAGTCGGTAAAACGTTACCAACGCGGCTACCTGCAAGGCAGTTATAAAACCCCCTAGTCAAGCCGCCGACAAATCCTACCAAAACCAAGCCGCTCACGCGAAAAGAATCCAAAAGATTATGCTTGACCAACATGTTGCGGTCGAATGCCGGCGGACGGAGCGACGGGGCTGCAAACGCTCGGAAGACTACAGCCCCGGCACCCCGTCCGCCGGCATTCGATAGGCGAGGGGCTATTAGTTCTCTTCGCGAGCTATCATGCGGCCGAGAGCCGCTGTAAAGGGATCGAGCAGCACGCCGGCGATAACCACAAAAGCCCACCCCTTTGTGACAAGGCCCGCCCAGCGCGCGAAGAACGTACGGCCTTCAATCGTTCCGAATCCTCCCTGGAAGGCAATCTCGCCAAAACCGATCACCATAAAAGATTGCGCGGGGGTCAACCATGGAAACGCGGGCGACGTGCACGGTTATGATCAAAATAATCATCTCCCACGAGACCAAGAGGCCAATAACGACAAATTATGCTGGGCAGCAAATGCAACGTGAAAAAGCGACCGAGGTCGATAATTTGACGGCATATTATGTGTGTTTATAACAAAACAGTCCAGAAGCAAAGCCTCTGGACTGCGAACATTTGGTGGGCGTTACAAGATTTGAACTTGTGACCTCTTCCGTGTCAGGGAAGCGCTCTCCCCCTGAGCTAAACGCCCAAATGGAGCGGACAACGGGGCTCGAACCCGCGACCCCAACCTTGGCAAGGTTGTGCTCTACCAACTGAGCCATGTCCGCTTACGGGGATTAATCTTACGTGATGCCCGCATCCTATGCAAGAACTTTTTTTGAAAAGTTTTGCGACGCCCTCGCGAACCTCACGAAGACATCAGCCACCTCAACGTCAGGACGTCGCAAAAGAACGCATGAACCTCGGGGCATGACCAGTCAAAGTCCGGCTGCTCGGGCGTAAACATATGCAGATACCACTGACCGTCCGCAACACGCGTCCAGGCGGGGCCGCCAAAGTTGGCATTCCGATTGGTGGGAGGCAGCTCGCCATGTTCGCCGCGACCATCGCGGAAGATATAACGGGCGCGCTCGGGCGATCCGGGGCCGGCGGCAAGAGCGGCTTTGAACCAGGGGTGCTGGTTGGATGAATGATTGGGCACGATGTCGACGATGACCTTGATGCCGCGCGCGTGAGCCGCAGCGACCATGTCATCGAAGTCGTCAAGCGAGCCGAGACGTGGGTCGACATCGCAGTAGTCCGCCACATCATAGCCACCATCGACAAGAGGCGATGGGTAAAACGGACTCAGCCAGATGGCCTCGATGCCCAGCCGCTCAAGATAGTCCATCTGCTGGGTAATGCCCGCGATGATACGCCCAAAGCTGATATTCTCGGCAAACAACGCCACGGCCACGCCCCAAGACGCTCGCTCCCTCTCGGGTTCGAGCCTCTGCAATGGGTACGAAAAAGCCCGGCTACCGTGGTAGTCGGGCTGTTGTGCTTGGAGCGGACAACGGGGCTCGAACCCGCGACCCCAACCTTGGCAAGGTTGTGCTCTACCAACTGAGCCATGTCCGCATATGTAAAACAAAACGGGCGCCGGAGCGCCCGGATGTTGCCTGGAGGCGAAGCCCGGATTCGAACCGGGGGTAAAGGCTTTGCAGGCCTCTGCCTTACCACTTGGCCACTTCGCCGAATAAGGACCGTTAAGAACGGTCCGGAAATGCAATGGAGCGGACAACGGGGCTCGAACCCGCGACCCCAACCTTGGCAAGGTTGTGCTCTACCAACTGAGCCATGTCCGCTTGCGGGTTATTAATTTACGCGAGTTATCCAAAAGACGCAAGTACTTTTTTCAAAAAAGTTGCCCAAAGCAAGTTCACGCAGGAAAATCATGTCAACCCAAGGCGCTAAGCGCACGATTCCAATGCCGAGCTAAACAGCTTCACCATCCGAACGCGTGTGCCGGCACCATCCGTGCGACGGGCAACCTCCACATTATCGACGAGCATGCGCATAAGCTTGATACCGCGTCCGCGTTCCTCGGATGCCATCGGTTCGCTCGCCCCATCGATAGAATAGCCAGAACCTCGATCAAGCACCTCAAGCACAACACGGTCCCCATAGGCCTGAATCGTCAGGATGCAGCCAACACCGCCCGCATGGTCATATGCGTTACCCAATGCCTCCCCCAACGCTAATGCGACGTCATAGCGCTCATCACGCCTCAGGGGAAGCGATTCGAGAAGCTCGGCCACACGGTGCCGATAATACGGGAGATTCTCGATGCCTCGCTGCACCTTGACGCTCTTGCTCCATCGCGGCAACTCCCCCACCGGAATGGCGGGAATCGACTCCCGCACCGGACCCGCAACATGAAGGATGTCGACAAGTCGGGCAATCTCCAAAAAGCGAACGACCTCATCGGAGGCGTTAACAAGCGAAAGCAGCCCTTCTCGTCTCATAAGCTCTCTGGCACGCGTAAGCAAAAACGCCAAACCCGTCGAGTCGATAAAAGCCACGGTCTGGCAATTGATGACAACACGGCGCACGCCCCGGTCGATTAAATTATCCAACCGTCGGCGCAGCTCGGGCACCGAGGCGATATCGATATCGCCCGGTGGCGTCAAAACCGCTATGTCATTCCACTCATTCATGCGACCATGGTTCCCCAAAAGAGCTCGCTCGATGCACACTTTTCTGCAACCGTTAGGATTCTGTATGCCCAACGTCGCGACCTACGATCGACCCCGTAAAAACTCAAGGGACACCAATGCAATGTCATCGTCCAGCGCCGAGTCGGTAAAGCGGTCAAGCTCGCCCAAGACCTTACCGCAGATGCCCGATACGCCCTCACCCGAAACAGAGAGCAGAAGGTCGCGCAGGCGTTGCTCGCCAAAGAAAGCACCCGAGCGGTCGCGTGCTTCGATCGTTCCGTCGGTATACATAAACAGCATGTCACCAGGATCGAACGTAAACACGCCCGTCTCGTACACCATGCTCTCAAAGGCACCGATCACGCCCGATTGGCACCCAAGGAGCTCCACTTCTCCCCCGCAGGTCTCTCCTCCGCCATGCGGCGTCGACGACGGCCTAATGACCATAGTGGGAGGATGTCCCGCAGAGCAATAGGTAGCGCGGCCCGCTTTAAGATCAATCTTGGCGATAAACGCCGTCACAAACGTCTCGACCCTCGAAAAGCCCATGAGCATGCTATTGAGCGAGCGGGCCATGCGAGCGGGTCCCGCACCCTCCCAGGCATAAGCCGTCAACGCCGTCTTGACGAGTGCCGACATCGACGCCGCCTCAATTCCTTTGCCGGAGACATCGCCCAATATCATAACGGCGCAATCGTCGGGAAGACGGACAAGCGTATAGAAGTCACCACCAACCAACGCCGAATTCGTTGCCGACAGGTATACCGAATCGGTTGCGATGCCCGGAACGTCGCCTAGCGAATTTCTCATGCCAATCTGAAGCGTCTGAGCGATATGACGCTCTTCACGCTTTTGAGACTCGCCCTCATAGATCAGCTCAAAGTCGTGTGCCAAATGCACCATGTAGTCGTATTCAAGGTCGTCGATTGGCTCCTGGCTGCCATCACGGAGCAGCAAAACGCGCCTCGTCGGTCCCTTGGCGATATCAGCGGGCACGATTGCATCGTTGCTTCGCGTACCATCCGCCTCCGAGCGGCAGCGCCCCGCCTCGATACCGGAATCGACATAAAGTCCCTGACACGGCAGGTCGTGGGCTCTCAACCATGCGCCCATAGTCGTGGATTCGTCCACGCGCGTAAGGCGCACGTGCTTGAGGTCGTCGGCGCTCGTCCCACCCAGCACCGATGTCTCAAATCCATCGGAAATTGCCCCCAGGCGCGCCGCCGGCGTCGTGACAGAAAAGAAGAGTGACTCCGGATCGCCCGGCAATGCCACACGACTGCCGCCTTCAAAATCGATGACATAGGTTTCGAGGCCCGCATCATACTCCACGGGGCAGAAATGACAACTGAGCACAGCGCAGATTTCGGTCGATACCGCACGCGAGGCGGCAATAGGATCATCGAGATAGGCAAACAACTCATCGCGCAGCACGTTGAGAGAACGGCCAAGCTCTGCCGTGCGACGTGAACGTAGACTCGATGCCATGCCGACTAGTTGGATGGAGAGATAATCGCAAATGACCTCGAGCACGTTGACATCATAGGCAAGCGGCGCCTGCGGACGTTTCCAACCGACCTCCAACACACCGAGCACCTGAGTGCCATAAAACACGGGAAGACATATCTCGCTGCGGTATGGAGGCATATCTTGCACGCGTAGCAGGTGCTTAGAACGATTGTCCAGGTCCATAAACATACCCGAGGCAACCCTATCGCCCTCGAGGTCCTGCTGAATCGACAGGCGGCAGGCACGAGACTCACGGAGCACATACGTCGGGATACCCGCACCATACGGCATAAACTCGGGCAGGTAGCTGTCATACAGCTCCTTGGAAACACCGCGAAGCTTAAAACCGCCGCTCTCAGAAAAATAGATGGCAGCACCCGAGGCATCGAGGGTTCCTACAAGCTGGTTCAAAACGGTATCCAACAAACTAGGCAGCTCATCGGAGCCCATCGTGCTCATAATGACCGACAACGTGCCCGAGAGGCGCTTATTCGCCACTCTGAGCTCCGAAAGCGCACGCTTGAGCTGACGGTCATGCGAATACTGCTCTTCGATACTATGGAGCGCCACGAGGACACGCGGCGCACGGCGGCCAAAGATACGAGGCGGCGTAACCGAGCCGGCACAAACTAGGACGGGAATAAAGGAGCCGTCACTGAGCTTAAGCATCAACTCGCTCTCGGTACCATTGGTCTCAAAAGGAAGACGATGTTCTGTCGCGCGTTCAAATGCTGACGAGTACAAGAGATCTTTAACGTCCCCGTTGATCACATCGGAACGTTCCTCGCAGATCAAGTCGAGCAAGCGATTGTTTACATGCAAAATGGTTCCGTCGAGCTCGCAGATAATGACAGCATCGCTCGTAATATCGACCAATTGGGCAACGTCAACCCACTCATTGCGCTCAAGCGTTTCCATCGTGAACCTCACCGTCTATCGGTAACAAAAAAGCCTCCGAAGAGGCTTCTCAAATGCGATGGTGTCGGAGGCGGGACTTGAACCCGCATGACCAAAAAGCGGTCACTAGCACCTCAAGCTAGCGCGTCTGCCAATTCCGCCACTCCGACATGCTATGTTGTTGATTCGCAGTTCGTTTTGTTGGACCCGCGCTTTCAACGAGGAAGATAATAACCTATGATTCGAGAGCTGTGCAAGCACTTTTTTCAAAAAAGTTTACGAATTTGAAAATGCGCAGGTAGACTGACCTGTTCGGGCAGGAATGAGGTTGCCTTCCAACGCGTCCTCGGGCATGCGGCATTATTTTGATCTGCGCTTCGCGCTACAAAATAATGCCGCCCCCTGCGGAATGCGTTGGAAGGCAACCTCATTCCTGCCCTAGGGGCACATGCTTCATGCACAGTTCTCAAACATGTTCTGGGGGCTGATATAAATTTGGTGGCTCGGCTTTGCCGAGCCCTTTTATGGGGAGGCCGGAGCTAAAGCTCCGGCCTCGCTATCTTTCCCATTAGATTAAGTGAGCGATCAGGGAACCGCATTCCACCTGCCGAGTTGCCGCAGGGCCTGCCCTGGTGTTGCTTTTCAGAACATTCCGCAGGACGGAGGAAGCCCCGCAGCGCGTAGCGCGCAGCGGGGCTTCCGACATGTCCGAGGACGTTCTGAAAAGCAACACCAGGGCAGGCCCGGACGAAAACAACCGACTACAGGTCGATGTGCGATTCCTTGATCGGGAACGGCTCGGCGAAGTGGCAGGCGCAGCAGTGGCCCGGAGCAACTTCCCTAAACTCGGGAAGCTTCTCGGAGCAGATGCCCTGCGCGATCGGGCAGCGCGTGTGGAAACGGCAGCCAGTCGGCGGATCCAGCGGTGACGGCGGATCGCCGGCGAGGATGATGCGCTTACGGGACTTTTGGATATCCGGATCGGGAACCGGCACGGCAGACAGCAGCGACTGCGTATACGGGTGGTGAGGCTCGCTATAGAGCGTCTTCCAGTCAGAGACCTCGACCACCTTACCCAGATACATAACGGCAACGCGATCGGAGATGTGCTGAACGACGGACAGGTCGTGAGCGATAAACAGATACGCCGTACCAAACTTGTCCTGCAGTTCCTTAAGCAGGTTCAGAACCTGGGCCTGAATGGACACATCCAGAGCGGATACCGGTTCGTCACAGATAATCAGCTTGGGCTTCAGCGCAAAAGCGCGGGCAATGCCGACACGCTGACGCTGGCCACCCGAGAACTCATGAGGATAGCGGTTGATGTGCTCGGGGTTCAGTCCGACAACGTCGAGAAGCTCGCGGACGCGCTCAATGCGCTCCTCCTTGGTTCCCACGCCGTGAATGGTCATGGGTTCGGAGACGATCTCGCCGATGGTCATGCGAGGATTCAGCGAGGCATAAGGATCCTGGAAGATAAACTGCATCTCGCGACGCATATCCTTGATCTCATGCTTGCTCATTTCGGCAACATCTTTACCCTGGAAGAACACCTTACCGGCGGTCGGCTTGGTCAGGCGCATGATGGTGCGACCCGTAGTGGACTTACCGCAACCAGACTCACCAACCAGACCAAAGGTCTCACCAGGATAAATCTCAAAAGAGATGTCGTTTACAGCAGAGACGACGCGCTTGGAAAAACGCTTGGCGAACATGCCGGACTCTGCGGGGAACTCCTTAGAGAGGTGCTCGACCTTCAGTAGCGGAGTGCGCTCGTTATTGTCTGCCATTTACGCCTCGCCTCCCTTCTTGGAATCCTTACGCGTGCGGGACGTCTCAGGGGCGTTCTTGAGGAACTCGGGGTCACCGGAATAATGGCACGCAGAATAGTGGCCGGACTCGGTGACAAAACGCTCGGGGCGCTGCTTGCGGCACTTATCGGTCGCATAGGGGCAACGAGGCGAGAACACGCAACCCTCGGGCAGGTTCATGAGCGAAGGCGGGTTGCCGTGAATCGGCGTAAGCGGCTTCTTCTCATCGATGGCCTGCTCCGGGATGGAGCGAATCAGGCCCCAGGTATAGGGGTGACGGCTCTCGTAGAAGATTTCCTCAGCAGTACCGAACTCGACGGGACGGCCGGCGTACATAACCATGATCTTGTCGGCCATATCGGCGACAACACCCAGGTCATGGGTAATCATGATGATGGCGTTACCGTTCTTCTCCTGCATTTCCTGCATAAGCTCAATAATCTGAGCCTGAATGGTAACGTCCAGGGCAGTCGTGGGCTCGTCGGCAATCAGAATATCGGGATCGCAGGCAAGGGCCATGGCAATCATGACGCGCTGACGCATACCACCAGAAAACTGGTGCGGATACTCATTGACGCGTTTCTCGGGCTCGGGAATGCCAACGAGGTCCAAAAGCTCGGTGGCGCGCTTGAGCGCCTCCTGCTTGGAGTAGCCACGGTGCAGACGAAGGCCCTCACCCACCTGCTTGCCGATCTTATAGACCGGGTTCAAGGAAGTCATAGGATCCTGGAAGATCATCGCGATATCGTTGCCACGAATGTGCTGCATCTCTTCCTCGGTCATCTCGAGGATAGAACGACCGCGATAGCGAACGTCACCGCCCTCAATCTTTCCCGGAGGCATCGAGATAAGACCCATGATGGTCATGGCGGTCACGGACTTACCGGAGCCGGACTCACCGACGACACCCAGGGTCTCGCCACGATCGAGCGTGTAGGACACACCATCGACAGCGCGAACGACGCCATCCTCGGTGTGGAAATACATCTTAAGGTCATCAACCTCGAGCAGATGCTGGCCCTCGGGAACCGGCTGGTCCTTCAGGTCCACATAGTTCTTGTTCTTCTTCATCCTTATGCGTCCTTCATCTTGACGTCGAGGGCGTCGCGCAGACCGTCACCCAGCAGGGTGAAGGCGAGCACCGTCGAGAGAATTGCCAGACCGGGCATGATCATCATCCAGGGAGCAGTCAGAAGATACTGCTGGCCGTCCTGAATCATGGAGCCCCACGAAGGCGTAGGCGGAATAACGCCCATGCCGAGGAAGGACAGAGCGGACTCGGTCAGAATGGCGCCACCAATGTTCATAGTCGCGTAGACCACGATGGAGGCAACGGAGTTCGGGAAGATGTGACGCACGACGATACGAGCATCAGATGCACCCATCGCGCGCGCAGCGTCAACATAGTCGTTTTCCTTGACCGTCAAGATCGCGGATCGGAAGACGCGCGCAATCGAAGGCCAGCCAAGAATACCGATGGCGATAAAGACGTTCTGAAGACCACGGCCGATAACGGCGATCATGGCGACAACGAACAGCACGTACGGGAATGCAAGGAAGATGTCCGCACAGCGCATGATGATCGTATCCCAGATGCCGCCGTAGAAACCGGCCAGAGCGCCCATGACCAGACCAATCACCGTGGAGATCGCAGTGGCCATAATGCCGACGGACAGCGAAACGCGTGCACCGTAGATAACGCGGACGAGAATGTCACGGCCAAGGGAGTCGGTGCCAAACGGGTGCTCTGCACACGGAGCCAGCAGCGACGTCTCGGCCATGGTGGTCGAATCGGAAGCCGTCGGCGAACCGAGCCAGGGCTTAGCCCACAGATCTGCGGTCAAGGCAACCACAACGACGATAATGATCCAGCAGACACCGATAACGGCGAGCTTGTTCTTACGAAGACGCTTAAAAGCGTCGCCCCACAGCGTGCGAGACTTGGCGGGAGCAGATGCGGCCATGGTGGCGGTAGCCTGCTCCTGAGACTGAGAATCAGTTTCCTGCATGAGACGTACCTCCCTTAGGCCTTATCCGACGGACCGCCAAGGCGGATGCGCGGGTCGAGGAATGCATAGCTAATGTCGACGAGCAGGTTGATCACCATGACGACGACGACGATGAGCGTAACGCCGCCCATAACGATGGGCCAGTCACGCATGCTAATGGCGCGATAGACCTCATAGCCGATACCGGGCCAGTTAAAAACCGTCTCGGTCAGGATGGCGCCCGAAAGCATGGCACCAAAGTCGACACCAATATAGGTAACGACGGGGATGAGTGCATTCTTAAGCGCATGCTTGATGATGATCGCGCGATTGGAGAGACCCTTGGCCTTTGCCGTACGGATGTAATCCTGGCTCATGACGTCAAGCAGCTGCGAGCGCATAATGCGGGCGGCATAAGCGGTCGAAACCGAAGCCAGCGTAATGGTCGGAAGCACATAGTGCATCCAATCCTGATACTGAGAACTGGAACCACCGGCACCCGAGATCGGCATGGAGAATGCACCACCCGTGGCGTCCTTGAGAATGACGCCAAAGAACAGCTGCAGCAACATACCGAGCCAGAAGGCCGGGACGGCAACGAGGATCGACGTGGTGAGCGTTACCAAAATATCCCAGAAGGAATAACGCTTTACCGCCGAAATGATACCCGCACCGATACCCATGATTGCCTCGAGTACGAT
This sequence comes from Collinsella sp. LCP19S3_A7, assembly GCF_052121995.1. Lineage (NCBI taxonomy): Bacteria > Bacillati > Actinomycetota > Coriobacteriia > Coriobacteriales > Coriobacteriaceae > Collinsella > Collinsella sp. LCP19S3_A7. The sequence goes on from NZ_JBQKDE010000006.1 coordinate 86,906, forward strand.
GGCGCACGCGGCAAGTTTGACCGTATACGGATACTTCTGGGCAAAGATTTCCGTAACCGGCAGCTTGCGCTGATAGGAATTACCCAGATCGCCATGAAGCAGGCCGTTCATGTAATAGAAGTAACGGTCCACGAGCGACGTTTGAACGGGGTCGCCGTTCTCGTCAAGGATCGCGTTGCCGTCCTCGTCCGATTGGACCAGGTGATAGCGGACGCGAAGCTGAAGCTCCACCTCGGGGGACAGAGCCTTGTCTCCACCGATCAGCTTGATCGGGTCTCCCGGCACGATATTCTGGAGGGCGAACAGAATCAGCGTAACGCCCAAAAATACCGGGATGAACTGAAGCACACGTTTAACGATGTACTTACCCATACCACTCCCCTATCTAGGGATTAACCTAAATGGGATGCCGATCGCCAGACCGGCATCCCAAAATTACCATCAGCCAGTTTACCCCAGGTTAGGGGGAACTGTATGTTTCCCATGAGGTCTACGTAAAAACTTGACCCTCACCAAAGCTGCAAATCTTATGCGAGCTCAGCGGTACCCAGATCAGCATGCTTCTGCGGATCAACATAGAGGTGCTTGATGCGGTCGGAACCAGCGAGGGTGTGCGTGTAGAACATCAGCGGGATGACCGGGCAGTCAGCAGCGACGATTGCGTCGGCCTCCTGCATCTTAGCGACGCGCTCTTCGTCGTCAATCGTGGTACGGGCCTCGTCGACCTTGGCGTCGAACTCGGGGTTGTTGTAACCAGAACGGTTGTCGCCACCGAGGGAGTCGGAGTGGAACAGCGGATACAGGAAGTTGTCCATGATCGGGTAGTCGGCAATCCAGCCCAGACGACCGAACTGATAGTTGAGGTTCTGATACTGTTCGAGCAGGGCAGACCACTCGGGGGTATCGGAGACGGCGTTGACGCCCACCTTGGCGAGGTCGCCGATGATGGACTCCATGATCTCCTTGTGGCCACCGTCCTGGTTGTAGGACAGAGTCACGTTAATGCCACGGTCACCGTTGGCGTCGGCAGGAGCAACCTTGTCGAGGTACTCGTTAGCCTTGTCGACGTCATAGGCGCAGAACTCCCATGCGCCCTCCTTGTAGCCATCGATACCCGGAGGAACAATGCCGTCAGCGGGGGTGCGGGTACCCTTGAAGATGGTCTTGCAGATGGCCTCGCGGTTGATGGCCAGGGAGATGCCCCTGCGCAGATCGGCGTTGTTGAACGGCTCGGCCGTGGTGTTGCAAGTCAGATAGTAGGTGGAAGGCTCGGCACCGAGCAGCATGCGCTCGCCGTCGCTCATGGTGTAGCCATCCTTGGACTCGCCGCGATCCTTCTTGGCGGCGTCGATCTGAGCAACGGGAACGTCGCAGATGTCAAGGTTACCGGCCTGGAACTCCTTGTAAGCGGTCTCCACGTCCTTGATGACCTGGAAGTGGATGCCATCGATTTTGGCCTTGTCGCCATAGTAATCGTCGAACTTCTTGAGGTTGATCTCCTGACCATCCTCCCACTTGCCGTCCATCATGAACGGGCCGTTACCGATCGGGGCAAGGTAGAAGCTCTTGACATCGGACTCGGCGCACTCGGGAACCGGGGACAGAGCCGGATGAGAGGCGACGAAGGGGAAGTCGGCGTAAGCGGAAGTCAGCTTGACGACGAGGGTCTCATCGTCAGGGCAGGTAACACCGCTGAGCTCAGTAGTGTTACCGGCAAGCAGATCGTCATAGCCCTCGACCATGGAAAGGTGATAGGAGACCTCGGAAGGACCATACTCTTTAGCGACAGCGGACTTGGTGCTGACCAGACGCTCCCAACCGAGCTTAAAGGACTTGGAGGTAACGTCATCACCGTTGTGGAACTTGGCCTTCTTGATCTTGAAGGTAAACTCGGTGGCGTCGTCGTTGGCCTCGAAGGACTCGCAAGCCAGCGGAACGATCTCGCCCTTCTCGGCGTCATAAGAGGTCAGAGCGTCAAAGAGCTGGTACTCGACCTGAGTGCCCTGGTCCTCCTGGACATTGTAGGGGTCGATGCAGACCGGGTTATTGATGTAGAAGTTCAGCGTCGAACCGGACTCAGAACCGGAAGCGTCGCCGCCCTTCTTGCCGCATGCGGCAAGAAAAGCCATGGAGCTCGCAGCAAGGGTACCGCCGACAAAGGCGCGACGACCCATAACGGGCTGGTGGAACATAGAATCAGCCATGCCATCCTCCTTATGAGATAGGACAAAGAAATGTTCAGTCGGACATATGTCGAGACAATCCGATCCGAACTATCGAAACGCCGCCCGTTGCTATGGCTGGTTATGCACAACAGGCCAACGTTTTCAATACAGTAGCGCATTTTATGCACGGTTTGGGGCTAATTCCGGTTAACGGTCGAGAATTTCTTTAGTTGGGCGCAGTATGTGGTGATATTCTGACTCTGTTACAAATATGTAAACAAAAAGGGTCCCGCACTTGCGGAACCCTTTTCAATTATTTTATGCGGCTCGTGCTTAGTAGCCCACGATGCCCTGCGGGAAGAAGAACATGCACAGCACGACGCACACGGCAAACACGACAGCCATGATGACGGTCAGGCGGTCAAGGTTCTGCTCCATAACGCCCGTGGCAGAGCTGGAGTTATACAGCGAGCTGGCGATCATATCCGAAACGCCGGTGCCCTTACCGGAATGCATCAGGACGAGAATCGTCAGCGCCACGGCAGAGACAGCCCAAACTACAAACAGCAGAATCTGAAACGGACCCATAGAGAAGCTCCTTAATAGAACAATTCAAACTCCAGTACTGTACCACAACCCCCGACACTCCCCACCTGCCATTTGGGGACGAGGTAGAAATGGCAAAAATACCAAAAAAGGGGGTTGCCCGAATATGGTCAACCCCCTTGCAAAGAAACGCTTGGCGTTTTCTCTTAGGCCTCGGTAGCGAGCACGCGGCCCGTCATCTCGGCGGAAGGCTCCAGACCAGCCATGGTGAGCATAGTCGGGGCGATATCGGAAAGTCGACCGTCCTCGATACCGGTGAGCTGTGCCTTCTCATCAACGATGATGAACGGCACGCGGTTGGTGGTGTGAGCCGTAAACGGATGCTTGGAACCGTCGGAAGCAACGTCAAACATGTGATCGGCGTTGCCGTGGTCGGCGGTAATCAGCGCAAAGCCGCCCTTAGCGAGAATCGCCGGGACAACCTTGGACAGGGCATCGTCAACAGCCTCGACGGCCTTAACGGCCGCGTCGAAGACACCGGTGTGACCAACCATGTCGCAGTTCGCGAAGTTCACGATGTAGAAATCAGCGCGGTCCTCGTTGATGGCAGCGACGAGCTTCTCGGTAACCTCGGGAGCGCTCATCTCGGGCTGCAAATCGTAGGTAGCAACCTTGGGGGAAGCGACGAGCACGCGCTCCTCGCCCTCCTTGGGCTCCTCGATGCCGCCGTTAAGGAAGAACGTCACGTGGGCGTACTTCTCGGTCTCGGCGGTGTGCAGCTGCTTCAGGCCATTGGCTGCGATTACGTCGGCCAGAACGTTCTCGGGGAACGTCTTGGGGAAGGCGACCTCGACGTCAAACGTCGGATCGTATTCGGTCATCGTCACAAAGTGCGAGAGCTTGATCTGCTCGCGCTCAAAGCCGTCGAACTCCTTGTCCGTGAACACGCGGGTCATCTGACGAGCGCGGTCGGGACGGAAGTTGAAGAAGATGGCCGCGTCGCCCTCGTGGATGCCCTCGTTGTGGGCAGCGAACGGCTCAACGAACTCATCGCCGCGCGGATCCTTCTCGTAGTAGGCCTTGATACCGGCAACGGGGTCGGTATCGGCATCGGACGCATTGACCATGACGTCGTAGGCGCGCTCGATGCGCTCCCAACGGTTGTCGCGGTCCATGGCCCAATAACGGCCCGAGACGGTAGCAACGCGAGCGTCGCAACCAGTCTCCTCGGAGATCTTGGCCAGGAAGGCGCAGAACTCGCTCATGTAGCCGGCACCGGACTGCGGATCGACGTCGCGGCCATCCATAAAGGCGTGAACGCGAACGGTCTTGATGCCATACTGGGCAGCCATCTTGACCAGGGCCTCGACATGGCTCATGTGAGAATGAACACCGCCGGGGCTCATGAGGCCCATGAGGTGCAGGGTCTTGCCCTCGGCCTTGACGTCATCCATAGCCCTGACGAAAACCTCGTTCTTGGCGATGGAGCCGTCCTTGATGGCGTTATTGATGCGCGAAAGCTCCTGAAACACGATGCGGCCGGCACCGATGTTGAGGTGACCCACCTCGGAGTTGCCCATCTGGCCGTCGGGAAGGCCCACGTCCTCGCCCGAAGCACCGAGCGTGGTGTGAGGATACTTCTCATACAGGCTATCGAGGAAGGGCGTCTTGGCGGCAGCGACGGCGTTCTCGCCGTCGGCCGGAGCCAAGCCGCAGCCATCCATGATGATTAGGAGTGCAGGAAGATGACGCTGTGCCATATGCCCTACTCGCCTGCCTTGACGACCATAGAGGCGAAGTCGGCAGCCTTGAGCGAAGCGCCGCCCACGAGGGCGCCGTCAACGTCGGGCTTGGCAACAAGCTCGGCGATGTTGGCGGGCTTGGCGGAGCCACCATAAAGAACGCGGATGCCGTTGGCGAGCTCCTCGCCGAACATCTCCTTGAGGGTCTCACGGATAGCGCCGCAGACCTCCTGAGCGTCCTCGGCGGTAGCGGTCTTGCCGGTGCCGATGGCCCAGATGGGCTCGTAGGCGACGACGACCTGCTTGGGGCAGGTGATCTCAAGACCCTCGAGACCAGCCTTGACCTGGTTCACGACATGCTCGACATAGGTGCCGGCCTCGCGAACCTCAAGGGACTCACCGCAGCAGAAGACGGGAACAAGACCGGCGGCAACGAGAGCCTTAGCCTTCTTGTTCTGGTCCTCATCGGTCTCGTGGAAGTAGTCACGACGCTCGGAGTGGCCGATGATGCAGTAGGTGCAGCCAGCGGACTTGAGCATGTCGCAAGAGGACTCACCGGTGAAGGCACCCTTGGCCTCCCAGTACACGTTCTGTGCACCGAGGGCGATGGGGGCAGCCTGAATGCGGTCATGAACCGTAGTAATGTCGATGGTCGGAGGGCAGACGAGCACCTCGACGCCAGCCGGAACCTCGGGCAGAGCCTGGGCCAGCTCGTCGGCGAGCTTGGCAGCCTCGGCGACGTCGTTGTTCATCTTCCAGTTACCAGCGATAAGAAGGGTGCGATTAGGCATCGAGAAGCGCCTCCACTCCGGGCAGGGCCTTACCCTCGACGAGCTCCATGGAAGCGCCACCGCCGGTGGAGATCCAGCTCATCTTGTCGGCCAGGTTAAACTTGTTGACGGCTGCGACGGAATCGCCACCACCGATGATCGAGGTGCAATCAGCCTCGGCGACGGCCTCGGCGATAGCCTGGGTGCCGTGAGCGAAGTTGTCGAACTCAAAGACGCCCATGGGGCCATTCCAGAATACGGTCTTGGCGCCCTTGACGGCCTCGGCGTAGAGCTCCTCGGTCTTGGGGCCGATGTCCATGCCCTCACGGTCGTCGGGGATAGCGTCGGAAGCGACAACCTCGGGGACAGCGTCCTCGCCAAAGTGGTCGGCAACACGGTTGTCGATGGGGAGCAGGATCTTGACGCCCTTCTCCTCGGCCTTCTTGAGCATCTCGCCAGCGCGCTCGACCCAGTCCTCTTCCTTGAGGGACTGACCGACGGTCATGCCCTGAGCCAGGAAGAAGGTATAGGCCATGCCGCCACCGATAATCAGGGTGTCGGCGGAGTCGATGAGGTGATCGAGAACGCCGATCTTGGAGGAAACCTTGGAACCGCCGACGATGGCGACGAAGGGGCGCTCGGGCTCGGCGAAGATACCGGTCAGCGTGTCGACCTCCTTCTCCAGAAGGAAGCCAGCGACTGCGGGCAGGTAAGCGGCGGGACCCACGACGGAACCCTGGGCGCGGTGAGCGGTGCCGAAGGCGTCGAGGACGAAGACGTCGCCATAGGAAGCGAGGGTCTTGGCGATCTCGGGATCGTTCTTCTTCTCACGCTTGTCAAAACGGACGTTCTCGAGAACGAGGACCTTGCCCGGCTCGACGGCGGCGACGGCCTCGGCGGCCTTCTCGCCATAAGTGTCGGCGACAAAAGCAACATCGAGACCAGAGAGCTCGGCGAGCTTCTTGGCGACGGGCTCGAGGGAAAGCTCGGGCTGGAAGCCGGTGCCCTCAGGACGGCCAAGGTGGCTCATGAGGATAACGCGAGCATTGTGCTCAACGAGATAGTTGATGGTGGGCAGGGCAGCCTTGATACGGGTGGTGTCGCCAACGACGCCATCCTTGATAGGCACGTTGAAGTCAACGCGGACGAGAACGCGCTTGCCGTCGACATCGATGTCGCGGACGGTCTTCTTGGTAAAGGCCATGTTTGCTTCTACCTTTCGTACGTGTCTGCCTCCCATTACGGCAGACGATTTCTTATAAAAAGGGCGCGACCTTAGGGTGTAAGCCCTATAAGGCCGCGCCCTTTTTTAGACGCTCAACGAGCTATTCGCTAAAAGCCAAATTAAGCAACGAACTTCTCGAAGTACTTGATGGTGCGGACCATCTGAGAGGTGTAGGAGTTCTCGTTGTCGTACCAAGAGGTAACCTGAACGAGGGTCTGGCCGTTGCCGAGGTCAGAGCACATGGTCTGAGTGGCGTCGAAGATGGAGCCATGGGTCTCGCCGATGATATCGGTGGAGACGATGTCGTCCTCGTTGTAAGCGAAGGTCTCGGAGATGGTGGCAGCGTAGGCCTTCATAGCGGCGTTGACCTCGTCGGCGGTAACCTTCTTGTCAACGACAGCGTAGAGGTTGGTGAGGGAGCCGGTCGGCGTCGGGACGCGCTGGGCGGCACCAATGAGCTTACCGTTGAGCTCGGGGAGAACCAGGCCGATAGCCTTGGCAGCACCGGTGGTGTTGGGGACGATGTTGACGGCGCAGGCGCGGCTACGACGCTTGTTGCCCTTGCGCTGCGGGCCGTCGAGCGGCATCTGGTCGCCAGTCCAGGCGTGAATGGTGGTCATGATGCCGGACACGATGGGAGCGAAGTCGTTCAGACCCTTGGCCATCGGGGCGAGGCAGTTGGTGGTGCAGGAAGCAGCGGAGATGATGTTGTCCTCAGCGGTCAGCGTCTCATGGTTGACGTTGTACACGATGGTGGGCAGATCGCTGCCGGCCGGAGCGGAGATGACGACCTTCTTGGCACCAGCGTTGATGTGGGCCTGAGCCTTAGCCTTGCTGGTGTAGAAGCCAGTGCACTCGAGAACGACGTCGACGTCGAGGTCGCCCCAAGGCAGGTTGTTGGCGTCGGCCTCCTTGTAGATCTTGATCTCCTTGCCGTCAACGGTGATGGAATCCTCGCCAGCGACGACCTCGTGATCGCGAGCATAGTTGCCCTGCGTGGAGTCGTACTTCAGCAGGTAAGCGAGCATATCGGGAGAGGTGAGGTCGTTGATAGCGACGATCTCGGAGCCCTCATGACCGAACATCTGACGGAAGGCCAGACGACCGATGCGACCGAAGCCGTTAATAGCAACCTTTACTGCCATTGTGTCTCCTTTCGTAAGGCCCCCGCAAGCTACAGCGCCCGCCGTTGAGGCCCACAAACTAACCACTCGCCTAATATACCTTTTTTTTGACTTGAATTTCACGAGAATGCTCGAAATTGAAAATCAAATTTGCTTTAAAACGTTTTAAAGCATAAAACAGCAGTTCAAGTACTATATAAACTGCCGCTTTAAACTACCTGTTCGCTTCAATGAGCTTTTCAAGACGCAAAACACGGTGATATAGGGCCGACTTTGACAAAGGAGGGTCGGCCATCTCCCCCAAATCTCGCAGTGAGAGATCGGGATAGCGCTCACGTAAGTCACAAAAGGCCGCCAAGGCATCCGGGAGCACATCGCGCATGCCGCGTCGCTCAAGCTCCTCGATAAGCGCGAGCTGATGTTGGGCAGCGCCGGCGCTTCTCGTCTGGTTGGCCAGCTCAGCATTCACGCGACGATTTACGTCGTTTTTCACCAACTTGACCGCACGGGCTTCCTCGATTTCGGCAACGCTGCGCTTGGCACCAATCAATTTGAGCAAATGCTCAATCTCCTCGGCGCTCTTGATGTACACGGCATATGATCCTCGCCGGGCGTTGACGCGTGCATGAACCCCGACCTGCTCCAACAGGTCGCAAAGCCCCTTGGCGTATTGTTCGCCCTGCACCGCAATCTCCAGGTGAAAATCGCCACGCGGGTCTGCCACAAAGCCGCCGGCAATCAAAGCGCCGCGAATGTAGGCGAGCCTGCAGCAGGGCCGGGCGACGATATGGCGCGGCACACCGGCGACGAGCCCTCCCCTGCGGTCGAGAATGCCCAGCAGAACCAAAGCCTTATCGAGGTCGGGCTGGTCGGGCAAGGTGATGAGATAGTTTCGCACCTTATGCAAGACCGACTTGCGAACGGTAAACTCCGTTTTGAGCTTGAGGATGCGGTGCGTCAGCGTAATCATCGTGCGTGCAACGGCACCCGTCTCGGTCGCAACCGTCAAACGGTACCGACCAGAGCCCGCCAGCGAAAGCGTGCCACTCACACGTGTAAGAGCGGCAAGTGTCGACAGATCGCAATATTCACATTCGGGTTCGCAGCGCGCAAGCTCGTCACGCACCTCGGCGGTAAACGACATTCAAACCTATGCTTTCGTGTTGGCACGCGACAAGTCGCGGTGAGAAATGCTCACGTGATACTGAGCACCTTCCAGGTATCGGGCCGTAGCCTCTGCAATGGCAACGCTGCGGTGCTGGCCGCCCGTACAGCCGATGGCAATGGAAAGCTGCGGCTTGCCCTCCGCGATATAACCCGGCATGACCGTATCGAGCAACTGCGTCCAAACCTTCCAGAACTCCTGCGTCTTGGGATGGTCCAGGACAAAGTCGGAGACCTTCTTATCGAGGCCGGTCAACGTGCGCATCTCGGGGTCGTAGAATGGATTAGGCAGGAAGCGAACATCGATCATGATGTCTGCCTCGACGGGCATACCATGCTTAAAGCCAAATGAGAAGACGTGGACGTCCATGAGCTGCTGGTCGGACAGCTCTGAAAAAGCCGCACGCAGCTTATTGCGTAAAGCAGAGGTACGAAGGCGGCTCGTATCGATGATCATATCGGCTCGGTCGCGCACGCCCTGGAGTTGTAAACGCTCGCGCTGGATGGCGTCGGCCGTGGTCTCCCCCGGCTTCGCAATGGGATGGCGGCGGCGGTTTTCGCTGTAGCGGCGAATCAGCACCTCATCAGATGCATCGAGAAACACAATGTCACAGCTCATCTCGCGATCTTCCAAGGCGGCAACGGCGTCAAGCAGCTCATCAAACAGACCTTGGCTGCGAAGGTCACAGGTAACAGCAAGATGTCTACCCACACCCGTATTGATGCCAACAAGCTCTGCGAGCTGCGCAATCAGGCGCGGAGGCAGGTTGTCGATACAAAAATAGCCCATGTCCTCAAACACATGCATGGCTTGCGTTCGGCCCGATCCGGACATTCCGGTGATGATGACGATATCGGGAATGCGCTCCGTGCGCTCCGCCGCATCCATGGCATCTCCCTTTTGCATGTGCTGCCTCCTAAAAAAGCGCAGGACCCGGCCAGCGGATCCCGCACGATCAATTGCCTTAGTTGAGTATACCGCCCCAAGCGGATACGGGGCCCGTCTTACGCCTCAAGCGCAGCCTTGAACCAACTCGTAATACTTGTGGGGTGCGTAATGGCAGTGCCAACGACAACGGCCCAGGCGCCGGCGTCAATCGCGGCGCGAGCCTCCTCGGGCGTATGCACACGACCCTCGCAAATAATGGGAAGACCGGGGAACTCCTCGGTTGCCTGGCGCAAAAGCGGCAGGTCGGGGCCGTCTGCCATGGTGCAATCGATGGCGGCGACGCCATGCGAAAGCGTAGTGGAAACCAAATCGAAGCCCATGTCGACCGCGCGGCGGATATCCTCGATCGTGGCGCAGTCTGCCATCAGAAGCACGCCCTCCTCGTGCAGCGGACGAAAAGTGTCCTCGAGCGACTTGCCATCGGGGCGCGGACGATCGGTGGCGTCAATCGCCACGATGTCAGCACCGGCAGCAACGCAGGCGCGGGCGTGACGCAGCGTCGGCGTGATGTAAACGCCCTCGTGTCCATCCTTCCACAGGCCGATAACAGGAACCTCACAACGACCCTTAATGGCAGCAATGTCGGCAAGGCCCTGGCAACGAATGGCGGCGGCGCCTCCGAGTTCGCAAGCGTGAGACATTTGAGCCATGGTCTCGGGCGTACGAAGCGGCTCGCCCATATACGCCTGAACGCTCACGATGAGCTTACCCTTCAGGGATTGAATTAAAGGATCGACGGTCATAAGGCTATAACCTTTCTCAGAACAGCCTCCCGAGGCGTGTCGTCTCGGGAGGCTCCTACAGCAGATACGTTTACTTTAACGAGGCAAGAAGATGCTCGGCGGCACCGATAAGCGGTGCGTCGCCCTCCAGAGAACCGATGAGGATCGGCGTGTCCTGAAGCGGATCGAGCGCCTGGCTGGCATAGCCCTCGTGTACCGAATCCTTCCACGTCTGCGAACGCCAATCGGGTCCCTGGTGAATTACGCCACCCGAAAGCACGATGACCTCTGGATCCAGAATGTTGGCGAGCGAGCCCAAGCTAGCGCCCAATGCAAAGCCGGCATCGTGGATGACCTCGGTCGCCTTTGCGTCACCCGCGCGGCACAGGTCGTTCACGTCGCGGCCAACCGAGGGACGGCTGGGGTCAACGCGACCGAAGCGCTCGTCGTACATGCGCCCAATCGACGTACCCGAAGCCACCGACTCCAGATGGCCGGAACGCCCGCAGGCGCAGGGAATGCCGGCGGCAGCCGAGCACTCGATGTGGCCCATATGGCCGGCAGCACCATGGAAGCCCTGCATCACGCGGCCGTTCTCAACATATGCGCCTCCGATACCCGTACCGATGCCCAGACACAAGACGGAGAACTTGCCCTTGCCGACGCCCCAATGGGCCTCACCCAGAGCATGAGCCTGCACGTCGCCTACAACGGCAACGGGAAGACCGAGGTCCTCGCGCAGACGCGGCCCCAACTGAACGCCGGACCAGCCGGGCATGATCTCGTTGGCATACGCGATGGCGCCCGTCTTGGGATCGACGACGCCAGCGGCACCGATACCGACGCCAAGGACCTCGACATCGGGATTCGCCTCGAGAGCGGCCTTGATGGACGCCTCGATACGCTGGAAGACGGCCTCACCGCCCTCTTGGGCCTCGGTGGGAACCTCAGCCTCAAATACGGGATGGGGCACGCCGCCATCAGCCGGATATTCCATAATGGCGGTCGCAATCTTGGTGCCACCGATATCAACGGAGCAGATGTACTTGTTCTCCATGTCGCTCTCCTTAGGAGATAAAAACAACTACAGGAAATAAAGGCGGTGTTATCGCCGCAGCTTGCTAAAGGCTTCCCGAGTGCCCGGGGTTGGGGTGAAAGCGGTCGGGCATTGACCTAATGGGTCACGCTCGATCGCTTGAGCCCCAAGATCGGGTGCCCGGGAAAGCTTTACAGGAGACCGTTGTCCTGGAGGACCTTCCTAATCGCCTCGACGTTCTCGCCGGTCATGGCCTTCACCGGGCGCGGCATGGTCGGGCTGTCGAAAATGCCCATGAGGTTCATAGCGGTCTTGAAGGCGCCAACGCCACCGGCATAGCCCTGGACGCCCGAGGTGACGTCCCAGATGTGCGAAATCTCATTGAGGCGATCCTGCTCGGCTTTGACGGTAGCCCAGTCACCAGCCTGAGCGGCCTTCCACTGACGCACGTAGCCCTCGGGCTCAACGTTGGCGAGACCCGGGACAGAGCCGTCGGCGCCACCAAGGTAGGCACCGTCGACGACGACCTCATGGCCGGTGAGAATGCTCATCGGATGGCCGTTCTTCTCGTTCTCCTGAACGAGGTAGCGGAACGAGACGTCGTCACCCGAGGAATCCTTGACGCCAGCAAGGACGCCCTCGGCGCCGAGCTTTGCAAGGAGCTTCCAGGGGAGCTTGGTGTGAACGCACACGGGAATGTCATAGGCAAAGATGGGCAGGTCGAGCTCCTCGTGCAGGATGCGGAAATGCTCCTCGACCTCGGTCATGCCCTGCAGGGCATAGAACGGGCAGGTGGCGACGAGCGCATCGGCGCCCAGCTCCTGAGCAACCTTACCGTGCTCAATCATGCGCTCGGTCTCGGTATCGATGATGCCGACCAGAACAGGAACGCGGTGGTCGACGATTCGAACGGCCTCGGCGATGATCTGTCGACGACGCTCGTCGGTGGAGAAAACGACCTCACCCGAAGAGCCCAGGAAGAACAGGCCATCGACGCCGGCGTCGATCATGCGGTTGATGCTGCGCTCAAAGGAGGCAACGTCGAGCTGGTGATCTTCGGTATCGGGAACAACGACGGGAGGAATAACGCCGGTGAATTTCTGAGTTGCCACAAGAATCTCCTTAGTTGTCTGGCGGGTGGCCCTATGCCGCCCACTCTTGTTGGCAGTGTCCAGGCCGTCTAGGCCAAAGAACACAGGTAGAACGCTTGGTTAAAGAAGTCGACGACTTCGTTTTCGAACGCATTGATGCGTTCGTGAGCATATTTGGCATAGATAATATGCCTCCGGTCACACTCAAGACCGTTGAATACGGCAAACTGGCCCTTGGGATCGCTCACGGCATCCATGAGCGATGTACCCATAAGTACCGATCCGCGCACCCGAGACGACAGCGCTTCGAGGCCGCCGGGAAGCGGATTGGCAACCGCCGTGCAGGCAAGGCCCCGCTCGTCCAGAGCAGAAACCGCCAGCGCGACTCCACCGCCAAGGCCCTCGCCCCATGCAAAGATGCGGTCGGGGTCCATGCCGTCAAGATTGCGCGCGACCTTTGCCATTGCACAGCCCCAGCGGACGCGTTCAACAAAAACGGGCGAGGTAACCCCCTGCTTCAGCTCGCTGAGCCCAATCACATCGTCGTCCAGCGCAAGCACGGCATATCCCATGGCGGCAAACCTCGTCATGTGATGCCATCCACGTACGGGTCGGTCGATGTCGTGAAACATCAGGCATAGCGGCACAAGCTCGGATGCCCGGGCGCAACCTGAGGGCTCAATCAAACGGCCGTGTACGACTTCCCCGGCAAGTTCAAAGGAAACCTCGGAGTAGCACGCGCACGGATTGGCGAAATCAATCGCCGTGACAGTCAGTCCGCAAACCTCAAGGTCCGAAGCGGCTGCCTCCAACTCGGAAACATCCGCCAAGGCATCGCCGCGACAATCACGGAAATCGGAGAGCCTTGACGAAACCGTCCCAGAGATCCCCGCAAGCTCGGGGTCAATCAGCTCATTGACATTGCTCTCGCACTTAGACATGAGCCTCCCCTTCCTTGCAGAAAAACGGAATGATCAGATCGTCAAAATCCTGAATCTCCTCGTGGCCAAAACCCTCAAAGAACTCATGGCGCTTCTCGCAGGTCAGGTTGTTGTAGACCGCAAACTGCGTCGCCGGTGGACAGACGATATCAGCCGTTCCCGTGCCAAACAGCACGGGGCATTTGACCATGGGGGCAAAGTTCTTGGAATCGAAATACGCCAGCTTGGCATAGGCTTCGTCAATACGAGTCGAGTCCTCGTCAAACCAGCGAGACCAATAGCGCAGGCCCTCGTAGGCAATGTCGTCGGCATCCAAATCCCAGACCAGGCGGAAATCCGACAGGAAAGGATAGAGGATGGCGGCACGATTGATAAGCTCGCTGTTAAGCGCGCAGGTCGCAATGCCCAAGCCACCGCCCTGCGAAGCACCGTTCACAAAAACACGGGCAAGATCGATGCCCTCGAGCTCGCGAACAATGCGGCACAGAATGCGGATATCCTGATGCAAGCGTACGTAGTAGAGATTGGCCGGGTCGCCGTCGATACCGGCAACGATATGCCCGGCAACCGTTGTGCCTTCAAATCCACCAATATCCTCGGAGGGGCCACCCTGACCGGGGCAGTCGAGGGCGACAAGTGCCATGCCCATACCCGCAAACGACGCCTGCTCGAACCAGCTGCGGCTTGCGCCCGGATAGCCGTGGAACTGTAGCACCAGCGGCACGGACTCGTCCGAAACCGGCTTGAGATACTTGGCATGCAGGCGGGCGCCACACATGCCGGTATACCAGAGGTCAAAAAACTGGCAGGTCGCGGCATCGGCAATCGATGCCGCCTCGACCGAATAGTCGATCTCGACGGCGTCAGCCTCGGCCATGCGGTCGTTCCAAAAGAGATCGAAATCTGATGGACGAGGCATGGCGCCCCGATAACCACCAAATTGCTGTTGTAGCTCCTGAGCGCTTGGCATGGCTCGTGAACCCAACCTTTCGAAATCGCAACGAGGGTGCGCCCGGCAAGGGAGCCGGGCGCACAGGAGGGAAAGCGAACCTACTCGCCAAGCTTGGGGTGCAGCAGCGACGGCGCAGCACCGAGCAGCATCTTGGTGTAGGGGTCCTGCGGGTTCTGGAAGACCTGCTTGGCCTCGCCCTGCTCGACGATCTTGCCGCCGTTCATGACGATGATGTCGTCAGAGATGTAGCGGACCGTCTGGATGTCATGGCTAATGAACACCATGGCCAGGCCGAGCTCCTTCTTAAGATCGGTCAACAGGTTGAGGATCTGCGCGCGGACCGAAACGTCCAGAGCCGAGGTGGGCTCGTCGGCGATGATGGCGTCAGGGTTCAACGACAGGGCACGGGCAATTGCCACGCGCTGGCGCTGACCGCCCGAAAGCTGGCCGGGAAGAACCTCGGCGGCAGAGCTGGGCAGACCGGTGAGCTCCAGGAGTTCCTTAACGCGCTTCTCCTGCTCGGCCTCGGTACCCAGGTTGTGGACGCGCATGGGATCGAGCAGCTGCTCACGAACGACCATGCGAGGGTTGAGTGCCGTCGCGGGGTTCTGGAACACGACCGAGATGACGCGGCCCATGTGACGACGATCCTCGGCAGTACGCTTGGTGACGTCCTTGCCCTTAAAGTAGACCTTGCCACTCGTGGGGGCCTGCAGGCCGCACATGACATTAGCAGTGGTGGACTTGCCGCAACCGGACTCGCCGACGATGCCGATCGTCTGACCGGGCATGAGCTTAATGGTCACGCCTTGGACGGCATGAACCAGATTGGGGTGCAGGATCGAACCGGTACGGGTCCTAAAGGTGACGTGGACATCGTCAAGGAAGATAATCGGCTCGACGCCGTTGACCGCAGTCTCGCTCATCTACATCACCTCCGCATGAGGGGTCAAACCATTTGCCTTGAGCACCTCATCGGGGAGCTCGGAATAGAAGTGCTCGGTGCCGGGCACGCGCTTGAAGACCGGACGGGTGTCCAGGCCGATGTGCGGATGGCTTGAGCGGGGCGCGAAGCGATCGCCCTTGGGGAAATCGCGCGGGCTGGGGACGGCGCCGGGCACCTGGTGCAGGCGGCCCGAACCGCTCTCGATGGACAGAACGGAACCCAGAAGACCGCGGGTGTACTCGTGAATCGGGTTGGTGAGCAGCTCCTTGGTGGGCGCCTGCTCGATAACCTGACCGGCGTACATAACCGTGATGTTATGGGCGACCTCGGCGACCAACGCCAGGTCATGCGAAACGAAGATCATGGCAAAGCCGAGCTTGGCCTGAAGATCGTTGAGCAGCTTAATGACCTGCTTTTGGACGGTAACGTCCAGAGCGGTCGTGGGCTCGTCGCAGATGACCAGCTTGGGGTCGCGGGTAAGGGCCATAGCGATCAGAACGCGCTGACGCTGTCCACCGGAAAGCTCGTGCGGATAGCTCTCGAGCGTGCGCTTGGGATCGAGGCCGACGAGCTCCAGGAGCTCCTCGGCGCTGCGGGTGCCGCCGCGCTTGGTGAGCTGCTTCATCTGGGCGGAGATAAGCATAGAGGGGTTGAGCGAGGACAGGGCGTCCTGATAGACCATGGCGATATCGGTACCGCGCAGGCCGAACCACTCCTTCTTGCTCATCTTGAGCAGGTCACGACCCTCCCAGAGGACCTCGCCGGAAAGATGCTCGTCCTCATCGGTCAGGCCCATGATGGCCAGCGTGGTGATGGACTTACCGCAGCCGGACTCGCCTACCAGGCCCATGGTCTGGCCGGGACGGACGTCAAAGTTGACATGGTCGACCACGTTGATATCACCGTGGTGCTCAAACTGGATGCAGAAATCGCGGACCGAAAGAATCGGCTCAACGGACTCATCGGGCACATGGCGGTCGTTACGCTTGAGCTCGACATCGCGCAGGGCGCCAAGACGGGCGGACAGGGACTGGGCCTGCTCCTTGTAGGCGCGAACGGGGTCGGAGACCAGCAGGTCGGCCTCGCGGCGCTTGGAGGAATCGGTCGGATCCAGGGCGGCGGAAGGAGCAGCGGCCATAGCGTCGGTAATGCCCTCGGAGAGGATGTTGAGCGCCAGGCAGGTGATCATGATGGCCAGACCCGGGAACAGCGCCTGCCACCAACGACCGGCGAGCACGCCACCGCGGGCGTCGGCGAGGATGTTGCCCCACGTAGCAGTGGGCTCCTGGATTCCAGCGCCGATAAAGGTCAGCGAAGCCTCGAAGATGATTGCGTCGGCGACCAGGGTAACGGTGAAGACCATGATCGGGGCAATGCAGTTACGAAGAACGTGCTTGATCAGAATCCACGGAGCCTTGGCGCCGGAGACGATGACCGCGCGGACATAGTCCTCACCGTACTCGGATACGATGTTGGCACGCACGATACGGGCGATCTGCGGGGTGTACATAAAGCCGATCGCAAAGATAATCGACGGCACGGAGTTGCCCAGGATGGAAACGAAGACGGCTGCGAGGGCGATACCCGGGACAGACATGATGATGTCCAGGATGCGCATAATCGTCTCGGAGACGGCCTTGCGCGAAACCGCAGCAAGAGCACCGACAACGGAGCCACAGACCAGAGCCATAGCGGTAGCACCAAAGCCGATGATCAGCGAGTAACGACCACCGTAGAGCATACGCGAAAGGATGTCACGGCCCTTGTCGTCGGTTCCGAAGATAAACCCGTTGCCGGGAGCCTGGCGAGCCGTAAAGATCTCGACCGGGCTATAGGGGGCAAGCAGGGGGGCAAGAATCGCAGTCAGGGCGACCAGCACCAGCACGATGGCGGCAATCTTAGAAGACAGCGTCATCTTCTTCCAGCCACCGAGCTTGAGCCCCTTGGAGGCAGCCTTCTCGAGCTGCTCGGTTTGCTTCTCTCGAATCTTTACCATAATCTACACCGTCCTGATGCGCGGGTTGATGAGCAGGTAGAGCATGTCAACCACGATGTTGATGATGATGAAGGCAAGAGCAACGACGATGACGACGCCCTGAACCAGGTTCGCCTCGTTGCCCTGAACGCCCTGCAGGATCGCAGTACCCATGCCGGGGAGGTTGAAGATGACCTCGATGACGACGGCGCCGCCCATGAGATAGCCAATCTTAAGACCGAGGGTGGTGACCGGGGTGATTAGCGCGTTGCGAAGAACGTTGATGCCGACGACGACCTTCTCGGGAACGCCGGCGCCGCGAGCCATACGGACATAGTCCTTGTCGAGCTCCTCGACCATGGCGGTACGCACGATACGAGTCATCTGACCCGTCAGCGGAAATGCCAAGGCGATGGCGGGCATGATCATGCGTCCCAGATAGCCAGCCGGATTCGTGGTGAAGTGCGGCAGGGCACCCGATGCCGGGAGTACCTTAAGGTAGGAAGAGAACAGCAGGATCAACAGAACGGCAAGCCAGAACGACGGGGTTGCCAAGCCGGCGATGGAAAAGACGCGGATCACTTGGTCCGGCCATTTATCGCGATACAGTGCCGCGATGACGCCGAGCAAAAACGATACGACCGCACCGATGGCAAGACCGATGAAGGTCAGCTGCATCGTGACGGGTAGGGCCGTGGAGATGCGCTTGGCAACGGAGTTGCGAGCAGCACCATAGGTGCCCATGTCGCCATGAATCAAATTGCCCATATAGCGCACGTAGCGCACGGGCCAGGGGTCGTCCAGACCATACTTCTCATGGTACTCGGCAACCGCCTCGGGCGAGGCACCGTCACCCAACGCCGTGTAGGCGGGGTCGGTCTTGGAGAACGACATAAGGAAGAACACCAGGACGGTGACGCCCAATGCCATGATCGGCAGCGCCACGAGACGCCTTCCAATCAAACGTAGAAAGTTGTTCACGTTCTCTCCCCTTTCTTTTGTCGGTAGGACCAACTGGTATATGAGTACGGACACTCATTACAAGACCCGAGCGACATCGTTGCCGCCCGGGTCTTTGTTTCAACTATGAGGATACGGTCCCAACGGCCGACATCCTGCATATAGACTCAAGCGAGTCTTACGCCTTGACGGTCGCGACGCCCTTAAAGGACATGCTCGTCGTGCCGATGCCCTTGAAGCCATCGAGGGCCTCGCCGTTGGGCGCAGTGGACGGGTCGTTCCAGGAAGCGGAGACGGTCTTAACGTGGACAACGGGGTACAGAACGGCGTTGTCGGCGATGATGTCGAAGCACTCGTTCCACTTCTTCTGCTGCTCGTCGCCCTCGGCGGCAAGAGCCTCGTCCATAAGGCCGTGGAGCTTCTGCCACTCAGCGGACTCCTTCCACGGGCAACGGGTCTGCATCCAGACGTTGTCGCCGTACCACCAGTTGAGCAGCAGGTCGGGGTCTGCGCCGAAGCAGGAAGGATCGCCAGGGGCAAGGAGGATATCGTAGGCCTCGCCGCCGTCGATGGCAGCATAGGTGGCCGGCGAAGTATCGGTCTGGATGGTCACATCGAAGCCGAGAGCGTCGAGGTCGTTCTTGACCTGGGCAGCCATACCCTTGATCTGCTCGTTATCGGTGGTGCGCAGGGTAATGGCGCCCGGGGTGATACCGGACTCCTCGATAAGCTTCTTGGCCTTCTTGGCGTCGGTCTTGTACACCGTGGAGGCCTCATGATAGTTGGTGAAGCTCTTGGGCAGGTAGCAGCTGGCAGCGGTAGCAAGGCCGGCGAAGGTGTTGCTGATCATCTTCTCGGTGTCGAGCGCATACATGACAGCCTGACGGACCTTGACGTCGTTCCAAGGCTCCTTGGCGACGTTGAACATGATGAAGCGGGTGCCGAAGCCCTGGACGTTGTCGATCTTGCAGCCGGCGCCCTCGAGCTGGTCGACGGCATCAGCGGTAACGAGCTCCATGACGAGCGTGGAGCCTTCCTGCTGAGCGGTGACGCGAGCGGTGGGGTCGGTCAGGATGCTGTACTGGATCTTCTTATCCTCGGCAGCATACTCACCGTTGTACTCGGGGTTGGGAACCAGGGTGATCTCGGTATCGGAGATAGAATCGTACATCCAGGGGCCGGAGCCGATCGGCTGCTTGGCGCGATCCTCCTCGCTCTGAGCGGCAGGAGTAACGCGAATGATGGCCAGACGATCCTTGAGCAGGGAGAAGTTGGGGACCTTGGTCTTGACCGTCACGGTGCTGGCGTCCTTGGCCTCGATGGACTCGAAAGGCTGGAAGAACGGAGCGTAGGTGGCAGAAGCGGCGCAAGCGGTGTAGGAGGCGACGACGTCGTCAGCGGTAACCTCGGTGCCATCGGAGAATTTGGCGCCCTTGCGGATGGTGACCTCGAAGGTGGTGTCGTCCACGGACTTGGGATCATCGGTGGCGAGCTCGTTGAAAGTGCTGTAGTCGTGGTAATCGATGCCGTAGAGGCCCTCGACGACGTGCCAGTTAGCGCCCAGGCCCACGGCGGAGCCGGTGCTGGCGGGGTCGAAGCTGGACGGAGCGTAAGCGGAACCGGCGGTGATCACGCCGCCGCCACGGTTGGCGGAATCGGCGGGAGCGGAACCCTCGTCGCTAGAGCTGCCACCGCAGCCAGTGAGACCAAAGCCGGCGACAGCAGCGACGCTGCCGGTGAGGCCAAGGAACGAACGCCTGGACATACCCTTATTGATGATGGCCATGTCTTCTCCTATCAATAGAGAATCTTACCCGGGGGCACCTAAACTTGCCCCCGCGCAACTTGCGGACGATATATACCTTACCTACCGACAAACCCAACTGAGGTGCCGCGCTCGGCGACCGATACATACATACGCTTGAACGGTATTTACTACCGTTCACCGAATTCGTTGACAAACGATACAGCAGACAGTATGTATCGGCGAGGTGAGATATCAGTCTTCGTCAATCCGCAGGATAGCAGGGTTTTCGCTTGGGTTAGTCAAACGTTTTAGCGTTAATAAAACCCGAAACCAGCAGGCAATCATGGCGAAATAAATGGTTGAAAATCGCGCAATCATGTATATCAGTTGTTTATGCTCGTGTTTAGCTATCGGAATGGCCAGCCGCGGCCTCGGCGCGCTCGGCATTCCATGCAACGAGCGCCTCGTGGACCGCCTTGGCAACATCGGCAGGTATGCCGCGAACTTCCGCGATCTCTTGCTCACTCGCCGCGCGCAACCGCTTCATCGAGCCAAAATGGCGCATAATTGCACGTTTTCTAGTGGGTCCCACGCCTGGAACGTCATCGAGTACCGAAACCGTCATGGCTTTATCGCGCAATTCGCGATGGAACGTGATGGCAAAACGGTGCGATTCGTCGCGCACCTGCTTGATGAGATAGAGCGACGCAGACCCGGTCGGAAGTACGACAGGAGTCTCGTCCCAAGGCACGAAAACCTCCTCATCGGCCTTTGCCAAACCACAAACTGGTATATCGAGCCCAAGGGCCTCAAGTTGCTTAATTGCAGCCGTCAATTGCGGCTTGCCGCCGTCGACAACGAGCAAATCGGGGCGCGAGCCAAAACGTTCGTCGGTCATCCGCTCGGGAGCATAGCGACGCCCCAAAACCTCGGACATCGAAACGAAGTCGTTCGCCTCGTCCAATTCGGCCTGGATTTTAAAGCGGCGGTACTGGCTCTTGTCGGCGTGGCCGTTGGTAAACACCACCATCGAGGCGACCGTAAAGGTGCCATGAAGCGTAGAGATATCGAAGCACTCGATTCGCATTGGCGGCGCAGGTAGCGCCAAGGCGCTCTCAAGCTCCAGGAGCGCTCGATTGGTGCGATCGTCGGCGTATCCCGTGCGCATCATATAACGCATGAGGGCATGACGCGCATTTTTAGATGCCATATCGAGCAACCGGTGTTTTTCGCCGCGCTGAGGCCTATGGAGATGACAGGAACGCTCGCGCTTGTCCGAAAGCCATTCCCCTAGCGCCTCCGCATCCTCAAGCTCGACGGAAAGGTTCACCTCGGCTGGAATATCAGCCGTCTCGTCGTAATAGCGCTTGAGAAAGCCCGACTGAAGCTCCTCTTCATCGACATCCAGGCCCTTATCGAGAATGAACTCACAGGTTCGAACCGTTCGCCCCTCGCGCACAACAAACACGCAGGCGGCCGAAATGGTCTCTTCTCGATAGAAACCAATCACATCGAGATCGACACTCGACGGAAAAACGACCTGCTGTCGGTCGTCCAGGCCCCTAATAACTTCCAAGCGACGCTTGACGCGCGCCGCCCGCTCAAAATCGAGCGCTTCGGCGGCGTCCGTCATCTCGGATGTAAGCTCATCAACGACATCTTTACGATGGCCCGACAAAAATCGCTCGACGCGTTTAACGTTTTTAGCATAGTCGGCTGGAGAGATCGCACCGACGCATGCCCCCGGACCGCGGCCAACATGGAAGTCAAAGCAGGGACGCCCGTTTTGAGCGCAAATCATATTGACGATATCTTCTTCGCCCTTGTGGGACTCGACGATACGGCGGCATCGACGCCATTCCGCACAAGAAGCCGAGCAGATCGGGATTACCTTGCGCAGCGTATCAATGGTCTCGCGCGCCGCGCGGCTGTCGGTATAGGGACCAAAATAACGCGTTCCCGGCTTATGACGCTCACGAGTATATTTAATAGCTGGGAACAGATCGCTCTTGGTGATAGCGATAAAGGGATAGCTCTTATCGTCCTTAAGGTCGACATTAAAGTACGGATGATATTGACCGATCAGGTTGCGCTCGAGCACCAGCGCCTCGTGCTCGTTCTCGACAACGATATAGTCAAAGCTTGCAACCAGCTGCATCATCAGTGGAATCTTTTGGCGCTCGTCCTGCAGCGTCACATATTGACGCATGCGCGAGCGCAGATTTTTAGCCTTGCCAACGTAAATGACATCGCCCTTGGCATCTTTCCAAAGGTAGCAGCCAGGCTGCATGGGCACATGCGAAACCTGTTCGGCAAGCGTTGGAATGTTGTCATGACCTGCCACGACTGCCTACCTGCGGCGAAGAAGCGCGGAGACCTCAGGCATCTTTAGAAGGACGGCAAGGCCAAAAGTCACGGCAAGTGAAACCATGCCCGCGATGCAAACATAGCCCAAGGTAATAAGAATCGATCCGCCAAGCGCTCCGACAAAACTCTCGAGCGCCCACAAAACGCCGGCACCCGCTGCGGCACCCAGGCCGCCGAGCAAAAGGCCATAGAAGCAGCCGTGCAGAATAGATTTAACCTGAAGACCCTGCAGACGACGACGCAGCCACCACAGCGAACAGCCGACCAGAATCACATAGTCGACAACATACGACATCGCAATGGCAGGCATGCCATAGCCCAGCACCACACCAAACAGCAGAACCGAACCAGCCTGGCCGATGGCAGAGTATAGGCAATAGCGGCTATAGGGCTTCATGTCGAGCAACGCCGAGAAGCTCTTCTGCATCAACACGACCACGCCGTAGAGCGGCAGGGAGAGCGCCAGATAAACCAGAAACTCGGACACAAGCGCCACACCCGAATCGTCGAACTTGCCGGCGCAATAAATCATGTTGAGCGGACGGGCAAACACAATGAGATATAGCGCGAAAGGAATCAGGAAGAAGAGCATCTGGGCCACGCCGCGCGAGATACCAGCGCGCACGCTGTCATAATCCTTCTCCTGGGCATCGTGCGAAAGCTCGGTATAAAGCGCCGTCGAGAGCGAGGCGGCTATCAAGGCATAAGGCAGTGTGTACCAAAGGCGCGCATAGGCAATTACAGAAGGACCGGTCTCGGGCTGCACCACCAGCGCGGCTGCGTTGGTAATGGAAGTCGACACGAACATGCATACCGTAGCGAGCAACGTCGGGACGCCGAGCGCGAGCGTCTGTCGCAGTGCAGGATCCTTAAAGTCGATATGAATATGAGGCCGGACACCATGCTTACCGAGTGCGGGAATCTGGCACGCCATCTGGACAAAAACGCCAAGCGTCGTGCCGAGCGAAATCAAAACGACGCCCGCCTGCTCACCAAAGCAGGCAGATACGGGAGCGAAGCCCATAAAACTCGCAATGACAATCACATTGTTGAGTACCGGGGCGAACGTCGACCAAAAGTAGTCACGATGCGCGTTAAGAACGCCCGAGAACACCGAGCCCAAGCCGTAGAACAAAATCTGAATGGCAAAGAAACGGAACATGAATGCAGCGGTATCCATGCTTCCGCCATCGCCCGAAAGGAACGACTGCGTCCAGATAAAGCCCGGAGCAAACACGGTGCCCAACACCGAAATGCCGCCCAGCAGCAAAAGCAGGATGCCGAGCAGATTACCTACGTATTCGTTTGAGGCGTCGCGACCCTGCTCACGACGCACGCCCATGTACACCGGCAAAAAGGCGGTAACCAACATACCGCCCATCACGAGCTCATAGAGCATATTGGGCAGGTTGTTGGCGACCTGATAGGAAGACGAGAGCAGCGACATGCCGATGGCGGCAGCCATAGCCCAAGTACGGATAAACCCGGTGACGCGCGACACAATGGTCAGTGCAGTCATGAGGCCGGCAGAACGGCCAACCGTAGAGTAGTCCGACGAGCCCATATCATCTACGTCGTCCTGTGATTGGGGGCTGACTTCAGTGTGTTGTCGAGAATCAACCTCGATATCAGGCTCATCGATTATCGCGAAGGGGTCGTCGACCAAAACGGCATCATCGGCAGAAAAAGCTCCGTCAACAGGCGTGACATCGTTGTCAAACGAAGCGTCATCGTTAGCTACGGCATTATTACCAAACACCGTGTCAACTTCCCTGGCGGCAGCGGTTCGACCAGAAAACGACAATAGATCCCAATCATCGTCCTCAACAGCAACGCCCTCGACCGGATCGGTCGAGCCGAGCGGTGACCACTCGTCATCCAAAAGCAACCGCTCGCCATCACCGTCGGTTGCAGGCCTCGCGGGACGATCGGCTGGGACACCCTGCAGTGCGCCCTTTCCCTGAGCCGCCATCAAAAACACCGCCGTCTCATCGGGACGCGGCGCACGAGACGCCCCGGCGTCAGGCATCCGTCCGGCACGGGATTGAGCCGCGGCCAAAAACACCGCCGTCTCATCGGGACGAGCCGAAGAGAGAATTGTACGGGGAGGCACCGTACCGGCACCGGCGGCACGCAAATACACAGCCGTCTCCCCTGGATCTGCAGCAACGGACCAAGCGTTTCGAATCTGGTCATCGACCGAAGAAGCCTCAGGCGCGGGCGTCTGAGAAGCCGAACCCTTTGCAAAGTGAGCTCCGCGCTTCGATTCTTCCTGCGGCATCGCTCAGTCCTCTCTCGTGATCGGGGCAACCGTCGCCCCGCAAAATGCAACTAAGTCGTCGGGGGCAAGCTCAAGTTGATAGCCACGCTTACCGCCTGAGATAAAAATGGTATCCCAAAGGACGCATGTCTCATCGATCAGCGTCCGAAAGCGTTTTTTCATGCCGACTGGACTGCAGCCGCCCCGGACATACCCCGTCGCGGCAAGCAAGTCCTTGACATGCATCATGGTCAGCGACTTTTCACCAGCGGCGCGCGCTGCGGCCTTTAGGTCAAGCTCGTCGGCAACGGGAATACAGCACACAACGTGTTCGTTGGACGGCGTCACGCAAACCAAGGTCTTAAACCCCTGGCCAGGTTCCTCGCCAAGTTGTTCCAAAATTGCAACGCCTAAACCCACCGACTCATCGCCATCGTCTTCATACGTATGGAGAATATAGGAGATGCCGGCGTTTTCCAGCTCGCGCATCGCATTGGTTTTCGGCGTCTTTGCAGCCTTTGCCATGGCATGTCCCTTCCCTCGCATTCGAACGTAACGCCTAAGTATATGTCCAATTTAGCCGCATACGTCATCTCGACACACAGAAGCGCCACCGAATCGAAAGGAATCGGTGGCGCTTCTCGTACGACGGCGTCTCTTTACTGGGCGTCGAGTTGTGCCTGACGCTCGCGGTCGCGCTTGAGCAGCGGTGCCAAGAACTTGCCCGTGTAACTCTGCGAACATGCCGCGACCTGCTCCGGCGTACCCGAGACCACGACGGTTCCGCCGCCATTGCCGCCCTCGGGACCCATATCGATCAGGCGGTCGGCAACCTTGATGACATCAAGGTTGTGTTCAATCACCAGCACCGTGTTGCCCGCATCGACCAAGCGCTGCAGCACATCGAGCAGCTGGCGGACGTCCTCAAAATGAAGGCCAGTCGTCGGCTCGTCCAAAATATAGAACGTCTTGCCCGTCTGGCGTCGATGAAGCTCCTTGGCGAGTTTCACACGCTGCGCCTCGCCGCCCGAAAGCGTCGTGGCAGGCTGCCCCAAACTCACATAGCCCAAGCCAACGTCATACAAAGTCTGAAGCTTGCGCTTAATCTGCGGGATATTCCCAAAGAACGCCAGCGCCTCGGTGACGCTCATGTCGAGCACGTCCGAGATGGTCTTGCCACGGTAGGTGACCTCGAGTGTCTCACGGTTGTAGCGTTTACCGCCGCAAACTTCGCAGGGAACGTAGATATCGGGAAGGAAGTGCATCTCGATCTTGATCTGTCCGTCGCCCTTGCACGCCTCACAGCGCCCGCCACTCACATTAAAGGAGAAACGACCCGGCGAGTAGCCGCGCGCCTTCGACTCCGGCGTACTCGCAAACAGCGCGCGAAGATCATCCCACAGGCCAATATAGGTAGCAGGGTTGGAACGCGGTGTGCGGCCAATCGGCGACTGGTCGATATCGATAACCTTATCGATACACTCGATGCCCTCGATTTTCTTATACGGACCCACAGGGCGCGTCGAACGGTGAATAGCATTCGTAAGGGCAGGCGCAATGGTGTCGGTAACCAGGGAGCTCTTGCCCGATCCCGACACGCCGGTAACAACCGTAAGCGTACCAAACTCGATCTTGGCAGTAACGTTTTTGAGGTTGTTAGCTCGAGCGCCCGTAATTTTAAGGCAGCCGCGACCGGGCTTGCGCCGTTCATCAGGCACCCGGATCATTCGTTTGCCGGTCAGATAAGCGCCCGTCATCGACTCAGGACACGCCATGATATCGGCAGGCGTTCCCACCGCGACTACGTGTCCGCCGTTGACGCCGGCGCCGGGCCCCATGTCGATCACGTAGTCGGCGGCACGGATCGTGTCCTCGTCGTGTTCGACGACGATGACGGTATTGCCGATATCGCGCAGACGCTCAAGGGTCTTGATCAGGCGCTCGTTATCGCGCTGATGAAGGCCGATCGATGGCTCGTCTAGAATATAGAGCACGCCCATGAGACCCGCGCCGATCTGCGTTGCCAGGCGAATACGCTGCGCCTCGCCACCAGAAAGCGTCGCCGAGGCACGATCGAGCGTCAGATAGTCGAGTCCAACATCGACCAGAAAACGCAAGCGCTCCAGGATTTCCTTGACGATGCGCCCGCCGATAAACTGTTGGCGCTCGGTGAGCTCCAGGCCCTCAAAAAACTCGAGCGACTCACGGCACGACAGGCAACAAACCTCGTAAATGGACTTGCCGCCCACGGTGACGGCGAGCATCTCAGGGCGCAAACGAGCGCCGTGGCAGCTCGAGCACGGTTCCTCGCGAATGTACTTCTCCAAGCGCGCCTTGGTGTTCTCGTTCGTCGTCTCGGTATAGCGTTCGTACAGGATGTTGCGAACGCCCGAAAACTTGGTATCCCACTGGCTACGACGTCCGTCGAGCTTTTGGTAGTCAACCGAGATCTTCGTATCGCCCAGGCCATCCAAGAATGCACGACGCACGCGAGGGGGCAAGTCCTCCCACGGCGTATCGGCGCTTACCTTAAAGTGTTTACAGACCGCAGCAAAAATCTGCGGGTAGTAGTTCGAATTGCCAAACAGGCTACCAAAGACTCCGTCGGCAATGGACTTCGAGGGGTCCTCGATCAGCGCCTCGGCATCAACGGTTTTCTTAAAGCCCAGGCCGTCGCACTCAGGACATGCGCCATAGGGAGCGTTAAACGAAAAATCACGCGGCTGAAGATCGTCGATGGAGTGTCCATGCTCCGGGCACGCCAAGGCCAACGAATACTCCAGCAGCTCGCCCTCGGTCCCCTCGGGAGCATCACGATCGGGCAGCATGTACACATTTACATTGCCGTGAGCCAGCGCGGTCGCCTGCTCAACGGACTCGGCGATACGGCCCAGAGAGTTCTCACGGATCACGATGCGATCGACCACGACCTCGATATCGTGCTTGAACTTCTTGTCCAGATCGATTGGATCGTCGAGCGAGCGCACTTCACCGTCGACACGCACGCGGCTAAAGCCCTCGGCGCGAAGGTCCTCAAACAGTTTGGTGTACTCGCCTTTTCGCCCGCGCACCACCGGTGCCAGCACAAACGCGCGGCGACCCTCCCCCGCCGCCAAGACCTTGTCGGCAACCTGGTCGGTCGTCTGGCGCTCAATGACGCGGCCGCATTCGGGACAGTGCGGGGTGCCCACACGGGCGAACAGCAGGCGCAGATAGTCATAAATCTCGGTTACGGTGCCAACCGTCGAGCGAGGGTTTTTAGACGTCGTCTTTTGGTCGATCGACACCGCCGGCGAAAGGCCGTCGATTGAATCCAAGTCGGGTTTGTCCATCTGGCCCAAGAACTGGCGCGCATAGCTCGAAAGGCTCTCGACGTATCGACGCTGGCCCTCGGCATAGATAGTGTCAAATGCCAGCGAGCTCTTGCCCGAGCCAGAAAGACCGGTAATGACCACGAGTTGGTCACGCGGAATGGAAACATCGATATCACGGAGGTTGTGCTCACGAGCGCCGCGAATAACGATAGAAGAATCAGACATGGAAGCTCCTTGCCTCCTATTGCATCGAATCATACTGCCGATGAGTTTAGCGCACTCGACACGCACAGATGTTCGTAATACAAGATTCGCAGACCTTTAGCTTTGCGTATCGGGCGCTTTGTTTCTCGAAATGCCGTGGAAAGGTTACAGTAATCTAATACTGAACTTAATTTGCTGTAACAGAGGAACGTCCATGACCGAAGATATCCCCCTTGAAATCACTTCGAGCGTCATGGCCAATCTGCCCATATTCATCGCCGTCCTTATCGTGGCCACCGTCGTCGTGCGCGTGTATTTTTCAATCAAACACAATGAAAAGCCGCCCATTGCCCGCGTCTTTTGGTGCGCGACGCTCCTCATCCCGCTCGGCATGGTAGCTGCATGGATTACGAATCAATTGCTCGTAAATGAGGGCAGTTCCCTATGGGTCCTTTCTTATTCGGCGCTCGGTGCTGCCGCCGTCATACTTCTTGTCGAGCCCTTGGTTTCGGGACTTATCGACCAAACCGATCTTGCGACGGGAACGGTTGCCTGTATTTGCCGTGACATCCTTGTCATCGCCGCTGTTTCAGCGCTCTCGTTCGTTTCACTCGAAATTTCCTGCAACGAAACGTTCTATCGCATTCCCGCCAACTCATTCGGGTTTTCCGTCGGGCTGCTCGCGACGGTTCTGCTCTCCCTTTATTTGCTGGGACAGCGTCATGGAGGCGTCATGGTCCTCGTGCCCGTCGTCTGTTGCATCCTTGGCATTGCCGAGCACTTCGTCATAACGTTTAAAGGCGAGGCCATCCTGCCAAGCGATATCTTGGCCCTTGGCACCGCAATGGAAGTGAGCGAGGGATACGAGTTTACCTTTACCGCCAGAATCGTAACCTCTCTAGCCCTGCTAGAGATTTCCCTGGGGCTTCTTTCGCTTATCCGACCGAGAAAGCTCCGTACGCCCACCCATGTCTTCCCCGCAATCGCCGCTAACCTCTGCGCTTTTCTGCTAGTGACCGTTGTGGGGCTCTCGGGCTTTTCCAGCATCGACTTGGAGCAGGCGCTGAATTTTGGATTTGACCGTTGGCAGCCCATCACCACGTATGCGTCTCAGGGTTTTATCACTTCGTTCACCGAAATGGTCAACGAGTTGCCCATTGAGAAGCCCGAAGACTATACGCCCGATGAGGCGCAGAGCATCGAGCAGGAGCTCGCCGCCACCTACGACAGCACGTATGGCTCGAGCGAGCAGCGCGCGGCGGCCGTTGCCCAGTTCAATGAAATCAAGCCGACGATTGTTGCCGTCATGAACGAGAGTTTTAGCGACCTTTCGTGCTTTGAGCAGCTCCAGGCGGCCGGGTACACCGGCCCCGCATTCTACAACTCGCTTCCCGACACACTTGTTCGCGGCACCATGCTCGCTTCGGTCGCCGGTGGCGGAACGGCGAACTCCGAATTCGAATTTTGACCGGAGCGACAACGGCCTTTGTCGGATTAGGCAAAATCCCCTATCAGCTGTATCAGATGAATGGCGTCAACAGCCTGGCAAAGGACCTTAAAGAGCTTGGGTATACCGCTACCGCTATGCACCCGCAAAACCCCGTCAACTACCATCGAGATAAAATCTATCAGCAGCTGGGCTTTGGAGACTTTCTTTCAATCGGCGATTTCGAAGGTGCGCCCTGCTACCATGCCGGCGTATGCGACTACGCCACCTACGACAAGATACTCGACCTGCTTAGAACCGACGAAGCCCCGCAGTTCATCTTTGACGTCACGATGCAAAATCACGGCGGCTACGACTATGGCACCGTTCCCGCCGAGGAGCTGACAAACTATTGGGTCGAGGGAGCCAGCGAGGGCGCCAATAGCGCGCTCAACACCTATCTTACCTGCATCAACGCATCCGACCGGGACCTCGAGTACTTTATCAACGAGCTCCGCAATATCGGCAGACCGGTTGTTCTTGTCTTTTTTGGCGACCATCAGCCGAGCGCCGCAACGACTCTCAACGACGAGCTGTACCCTCAGGAAGATACGGCAAGCCACGCTTTCCGTATCTATCAGTCGACCTATTTCGTCTGGGCTAACTATGAAATCGCCGGCAATACCGAGCTCAACGTCTACGACACCGTCGGGGCAAACGAGATTGCAGCCATTACCCTTAATAAGATCGGCGCCCCGCTCACCGACTATCAAAAGGCTCTGCTTGCAACAAGGTCAGATGTGCCCACCATCAATGTCGCCGGCTATCTTGGTGCCGACGGGCTGCGCTACGACTTGGAATCTGAAGACAGCCCATACGCCTCGACGATCGACAAGCTGCAGCGCATCCAATACCTCGAGTTCGCCAGCAAAGTTCAGTAAGCCTGCTCATTCGCTTGGGCCCATCGCACTGCAAGCACGCTCGGCCCAAATGCATCACAAATGACTCCCGCTCGCAAACGAGGGTACAATGACGCTCGTGTCACATCACGGGGCCCCGGCCCCAACATATACAAAGGAGTCATACATGGGT
Organism: Collinsella sp. LCP19S3_A7; assembly: GCF_052121995.1. NCBI lineage: Bacteria > Bacillati > Actinomycetota > Coriobacteriia > Coriobacteriales > Coriobacteriaceae > Collinsella > Collinsella sp. LCP19S3_A7. The sequence continues at coordinate 117,624 of NZ_JBQKDE010000006.1, forward strand.
TGCGAGCACGCACAGGCCGCCGGCGGACAAACGTCGCCGTCGCAATTTGAGGAGAACACGCTGTCCGAGGTCAAACGCGTCATCGCCGTGCTTTCCGGCAAGGGCGGTGTCGGCAAGTCGTTTGTCACCGGCGCCATCGCCACCGAGCTTGCCCGTCACGGCCACAAGGTCGGCGTCCTCGATGCCGACATCACCGGTCCCTCTATCCCCAAGATGTTCGGTATGAGCGGACGCCACGTCCATGCCCTTGGCAACCTTATGCTGCCCGAAATCTCCGAGCACGGCGTTAAGGTCATGAGCTCCAACCTGCTGCTCCAAAACGAAACCGACCCCGTCCTTTGGCGCGGTCCGGTCATCGCAGGCGCCATTAGGCAGTTCTGGAGCGAGACCTCGTGGGGCCCCATCGACTATCTGCTGGTCGACATGCCTCCGGGAACAGGCGACGTCGCGCTCACCGTCTTCCAGTCGCTGCCCGTCGACGGCATCGTCATCGTCACGAGCCCGCAGGATCTGGTCTCGATGATCGTCGCCAAGGCGGTTAACATGGCCGAGAAGATGAACGTCCCCATTCTGGGCATTGTCGAGAACATGAGCTATATTGAGTGCCCCGACTGCGGCAAGAAGATCGAGGTCTTTGGCAAGAGCAAGCTCCCCGAGGTCGCAGAGCGCTATAACCTCGACATCTTGGGCACGATTCCCATTAATCCGGCACTCGCCGAGGCCTGCGATAAGGGCGAGGTCGAGACCGCACTGCCCGATGGCATGTTGCCTCAGGCAGTCTCTGCCGTCGAGGCCATTGCCCCGCACGAGACCGACGAGGCCTAAGTGAACACGAGCGCCTTCTATGACGTCCTGGTAATCGGCGGCGGGGCTTCAGGCCTCGCCGCCGCCATTACGGCCGCACGCGCTGGCAAAAGCGTCTGCATCGTTGAGCGCGATGTCGCCTGCGGCCTTAAGCTCCTTGCGACCGGCAACGGTCGCTGCAACCTCTCCAACGAATCGATTGATCCACAGCGGTATAACCACCCCGCATTCGTCGAATCCGTCATGGGCCCCCAGCCCGAACAAGAGCTTATGGGTTTCTTCTCCTCGCTGGGCATCATGACAACCTCCGAGGAAGGCCGGCTGTACCCGCGCTCCCTTCGCGCCGAATCGGTGCGCGACGCGCTTCTCAACGTTTGCGACCGCCTAGGCATCACCTTAATCTGCGGGGCCAACGTTGCCTCGGCGCGCAAAGCTTCCGAAGGCTGGGCACTCCAAATAAACCGTCCAGCGCGGGCGCTCAAGGCAAAAAAGCACGACGACCGAAAATCGGAGCTCCGCTCGCTTCGGAAAGCACTCGCCGATGTCCCTCGCAAGAACGAGGCCCTGGAGGCACATGCCGTAATTATCGCCACGGGTGGCAACCCCACCGGTATCGCCGATACGTTTAGCCTCCCCCTCACTTCGCTGCGCCCCATCCTCTGCCCCGTATCGGCAACGGTCGTCGGCGATCGGGCGGCACTCAAGACGTTGGATGGTCTGCGCGTCCGCGCCCGCTTGACGCTCACCCGTAACCATAGTGAGCTCTGGCACGAAGACGGTGAAGTACTGTTTCGAACCTTCGGTATCTCGGGCGTCGCTGTCTTCAACCTCTCCCGTCGTATCCAGCGCGGCGATACGATCCTGCTCGACGTTTTCCCCGACCTCTCTAAAGACGAGTTGCTCGATATGCTTAACCGGCGCGTTGAGCTGCTCGGCGGCTTTTCGCCCCGCGATCCCCGTTGGCTCGACGGCATGCTCGCCCCGCAACTCTCCCGCGTCGTCTGCACAGCGTTCGAGCAGTGCCATCCAGGCTCCGACGATGTCGTCCACCTGGTCTCGATCCTCAAGCACTTTAAGCTGCTTGTCGAGGGAACAGCCGAGAAGCGCTCGGCGCAGGTCACGCGGGGTGGCGTATCTGTCGAGAGCATCTCAACACCCAGTCTACGCGCGCGCAGCGTTGTCGACGCCCCGCTATACGTCTGCGGCGAAGCGCTCGACATCGACGCCGATTGCGGAGGCTTTAACCTTGCGTGGGCCTGGCTCTCGGGCATTCGCGCTGCAAGCAGCCTGTAGCCGCACAGTCTATAATCAAAAACGCATTCGGGCCGTCTGGGATACCGGACGGCCTCTTTCTTGCCTCTAAGGAGACCTCGATGATCGAACTCACCCAAGTCAACGCGTCACTCGATGAAGCCGGCGATGAAAATGCCTGCCTCATTGTTGGCAAGCGATTCGCCAAGCGCGTCCTGCGTTGCAAGGACTCCGAGATCAAGTCCATCGAGCTCCACCGCAAGTCAATCGACGCTCGCAAAAAACGAGACGTCCATTTTATCCTGAGCTTTCGTGTTGAGCTGACTAGTCCCCACCTCGAGCGAGAAGCGGTCGACAGCGTTGCCGAGCGTGACCGCTCGCGCGTACGCGCGATAGAAGACGATGAGCCTTCATTCCCCTCCCCCGTTTCCGGCGCACCCAAAGAGCGCCCCGTCGTCGTCGGTGCCGGATGCGCCGGCCTTTTCGCCGCACTCACCCTTGCCGAAGCAGGTCTTAAGCCCTTGCTCATCGAGCGCGGCGACCCGGCATTTCGCCGCTCGCAGGCGATCGACCTCTTTCTAAAGGAGCGTATCCTCGACCCCGAGAGCAATATCCAGTTTGGTCTGGGCGGCGCGGGGACCTTCTCGGACGGCAAGCTCAATACAGGAACAAAAAATCCCGCCCATCGCCTCATCCTCGAAACCTTCGTCGAGGCAGGTGCGCCCCGCGATATTCTGTGGGATGCCAAGCCGCACATTGGCTCCGACATCCTTCCCACGGTTGTTACCGCTATATCCCAGCGCATCGAGCAGCTCGGAGGTGTCGTCCGTTATCGAACAAAACTCGTCGACATTCGCATCGACGCGTCTGGCGCCATCACCGGTATTGATGTCCAATCGTCCCAAGACGCCGCTTACGAGCCAATTGAGACAAAGCACCTTATCCTCGCCTGCGGGCATTCTGCTCGCGATATTTTTGAACTCCTTAAGGACCACAACGTGGCCCTCGCACAAAAGACCTTTGCCATGGGCGTTCGCATCGAGCATCCGCAGCGCGACATCGACCGAGCCCAATATGGAGCCTCGGCGGGACATCCTGCCCTCGGAGCAGCCCCCTACAAACTCGTCGCCCATCTTCCCAACGGCCGCAGTGTGTTCTCGTTTTGCATGTGCCCCGGCGGGCAGGTTGTCGCCGCCTCTTCCGAGCAGGGCCACCTGTGCGTCAACGGCGCCAGCCTCAATGCCCGCGACGGCCGTAACGCAAATGCCGCCCTGCTCGTTAACGTCACGCCCGAGGACCTTCCCGACGATGACCCGCTCGCCGGCATCGAGCTCCAGCGCGCCTGCGAGGCGGCCGCCTATCGCCTGGGCGGTTCCAACTGGAACGCACCGGCACAACTCGTCGGAGATTTCCTCGCAGGACGCGCCAGCAAGGCGCCCGGAAAGGTAAAGCCCACCTATCCGCTCGGTGTGACCTGGACGGCAATTGACGAAGCCCTGCCGCAGCATATCGTCGAGTCGCTCCGCCTGGGACTTCCCCTACTCGGAAAAAAGCTACGGGGCTACGACCGCCCCGATGCCGTTCTTACCGGCGTGGAGACTCGTTCGAGCTCACCGGTCACTGTCACCCGAGACCGAACGTGCCATGCCGTATCGACCCCGGGCCTCTACCCTTGTGGTGAGGGAGCTGGATATGCCGGAGGCATCATGAGCGCGGCCACCGACGGTATCCGTTGTGCCGAAGCCCTGATCGCAGACCTCTAGCGAACGAATTCCAGCGCGCAAAAGACACAGGCCCCGAGCTCCACAGGGAACTCGGGGCCTGTTCGCTATTTCTTAAACCGTGCACCCTGGCGTTTTCTACCCGATGCGAACGTGGAACCCTTGCGGGCCTGCGAACGTAAGCGCTCGATCGTCTCGTCCTCAGACGCACCCTCGAGCATCGCCCGAATCTGAACGACAGCATCACGCAGGCGCGCCGCCTCCTCAAAGTCCATGGCGGCAGAAGCGTTACGCATATCCTCTTCCATGGTTTCGACGATCCGCACAAGCTCGTCATGCGGTAGTTCTTCCAACTGCTCCGCAAGTGTCTGCTCGGTCGCCGCCGTTTCCGGCACACCGCCCTCGCCCGACTCATCGGGCGTATAGAATGCGCCATGGCCAAGAGAGTCGCCCTTCGAGCGTCCCTTGGAGCCCACAGTTTTTTCGGCCTCGGCAATAAAACTTGAGATGTCGTTGATGGCCTTGCGCACTGTCTTGGGCACAATGCCATGTTCTTCGTTATATGCCATCTGAATCTCGCGACGACGCTGCGTCTCCTCGATGGCCGCTTTCATCGAATCGGTCACAACGTCTGCATACATGATGACTTCGCCATCGGCGTTACGGGCCGCACGGCCAATCGTCTGAATCAGCGAACGACGGTTGCGCAAGAAGCCTTCCTTGTCGGCATCGAGAATTGCCACCAGTGAGACCTCGGGAAGATCCAAGCCCTCGCGAAGCAGGTTGATGCCAACGAGAACATCGATCTTGCCCTCGCGCAGCGTTCGCAGGATCTCGACACGGTCCATTGTCGCCGTATCAGAGTGCATGTAATTGACCTTAATGCCCGCATCAAGTAGATGGTCGGTCAGGTCCTCGGCCATGCGCTTGGTCAACGTGGTCACCAGCACGCGCTCCTTGCGGGCAACGCGCTCGCGAATCTCGTCCTCAAGATCGTCAATCTGACCGCGAACGGGACGCACGTCGATCTTGGGGTCGAGCAGGCCGGTCGGACGAATAATCTGCTCCACGTCGTTTTGGCTCACCCGCAGCTCGTAGTCGCCCGGCGTGGCCGAGACGTAGATGAACTGGGGGATTCTCGCCTCAAACTCATCGAAACGAAGCGGGCGATTGTCGAGCGCCGAGGGCAGGCGAAAGCCGTGCTCCACCAGGGTCACTTTACGCGAACGGTCGCCTTCATGCATGCCACGAATTTGCGGCACCGTCACATGGCTCTCGTCTATGATGCAGAGCATGTCCTTGGGAAAGTAATCGATTAGGGTAAACGGTGGTTCACCCGGCTTACGCCCGTCCAGATGACGCGAGTAGTTCTCGATGCCGTTGCAAAAGCCCATCGTCTCGAGCATCTCGAGGTCATAATCGGTCCGTTGCTGTAGACGTTGCGCCTCGAGCAACTTGTCGGTCGCCTTGAGCTCCGCGACGCGCTTCTCGCACTCTTCACTGATTGACTTCAAGGCCGCCTTGACCTTGGGCTTCTCGGTCACATAGTGCGATGCCGGCCACACGGGAATAGCCTCATACTCACGAAGCATCTCACCGGTAACCTCATCGATTTCGGCGATAAGCTCGACCTCATCGCCAAAGAACTCAAATCGCAACGGATGCTCGGCATAGGGCGGATACACATCGACAACATCACCACGCACGCGGAAGGTGCCACGCGCCAAGTCATAGTCGTTCCGGTCGTACTGAATGTCGATGAGCGCATGGATAAAGTCATCGCGCTCGAGCGGTACTTTCTTGTCGACATTCGGCGCCAGGCCCGCATAGTCCTCAGGAGAGCCGATGCCATAGATGCAGGACACCGAAGCAACGACGATCACATCGCGTCGAGAAAGCAACGAGGCGGTCGCCTGATGTCGAAGCATCTCGACTTCTTCGTTAATCGAAGCATCCTTCTCGATATACGTATCGCTTTGCGGCACATATGCCTCGGGCTGATAGTAGTCGTAGTACGAGACGAAGTAGACCACGGCGTTGTTGGGAAAGAATTCTTTGAGCTCGCTCGCAAGCTGGGCGGCGAGGGTTTTGTTGGGGGCCATGACCAGCGTTGGCTTACCGAGAGCTTCGATGGTCTTGGCCATGGTAAAGGTCTTGCCCGAGCCGGTCACGCCAAGCAAAACCTGATACCGGTCTCCGTCCCTCACACCCTGCACAAGCGACTCAATGGCCTTAGGCTGTGAACCTGCAGGCTCATAGGGAGACACGACCTCAAACGGTACCTCGGAGCCCTCAACGCCAAAACGTTTGAGCTCTCCGCCAACACGCTCAACTTCAAAATCCGCCATGGATACTCCTAACTCATACATCTGCAGTATACGCAGGCGGCAGGCATAGTCCTATACGAACCGGTCGGGATAGAGGGTCTTATAGCGAATCCAGGCATTATTGACACGAATCAAATAGGCTTGCGTCTCGGGAAAGGCAATCGCGTTATGGAGCGATGTGTTTTGCTGCGCCCACCCATCGACATTGCCCATTCCGGCATTGTAAGCAGCAATAGCGCTATCCGTCGACCCATTGAAATACGTCAACAGGTATGAGAGGTACGCGCACCCAAATTCGATATTCGAAGCGGGGTCATTCAGGTCATCGGCTGAATACTCGTCCCCGTCGACAAGGCCCTTAGCGATCATATCCTGAGCGGTTTCGGGCATAAGTTGCATGAGACCTTGGGCGCCCTGATTTGATTCCGCCTCGGGATCCCAGTTTGATTCCGACTTGATGACGGCACACACCAGATACGGATCGAGATTATGCGAAATACTGGACTGCTTTACATACGCCTCATAGTCAATCGGATAGAACGGTTTAAAGAAAGCGGCGGGAGCACACGAGTAAACGAGCGAGATAAGGCCAAAGACGAAAACGACAACCAGCGGCACAAGGCGATACCACGTAAAGAAACGCGTCTTAGGCATCTGTCGTCTCCTTATCCATAGCATCCATAAGGCCATGGCGAGCAAGCCACGCGTCCAGTTGTTCAAAGAGCGAGCTGTCGCCCGCTGCGTTATCAATCACGGTCGTGGCGAGACTGCAAAGCGAAGACTCATCGGGTTGGCAAGCACAGCGAGCATCAAAATCGGATGGCTCCATACCACGGTGAATAGCACGTTCGCGACGGACCGCTAAAGGAGCGCTAACAACCATAATTTCATCCGCAAGGCCAAAGGCGTCCTCAAAGCCAGTCGGAGCAGATACTTCGACCGCCGCAAAGGGATAGCGGGGAGACGAAACCGTACAGCAAACAGGATCGAGAATCCTCAGCGAAAGCTGCTCAATGAGAGCGGGGTGCACAATACTATTGAGCCTTGCAACCGTATCGGGAGAAACAAAAGCTCGAGAAGCGAGAACGTTACGTCGAACACCGCCATCCTCGTCCAAAATATCCCAGCCAAACTCTTCAGCAAGAGCATTGACGATATCCGACCCCGGCACGTACAGCGATTTGGCAAGAACGTCTAAATCGATAAGCAGGGCTCCGCGAGATTCCAGAAAGCGGCAGGCAGTCGATTTACCCGAAGCAATATTGCCCAAAACGAAAACGGTAAACATCAAGCCCTCCCTAACGTCAATGCGAGTAATTATCGCGCAAATACAAAGCGACGGTTCAAAAAACAGCCAAACAGTAAGAGAGTCAAAGGAAGAGTCCGTTCACAAGGCACAGCTTATATATAGCGCAAAAAAGGGGGAGGCCGCGAGGCCTCCCCCTTCTCAGTCCAAGCGTACGGCTCGGTGCCGTCCACCGGTCAGCGGCGCCCTGGCCTCCCACGGGCTGGCCCCGCAGTACTCTCGGCGCGATGGGGCTTAGCTTCCGGGTTCGGAACGGGACCGGGCG
>NZ_JBQKDE010000007.1:0-93799 GCF_052121995.1 Collinsella sp. LCP19S3_A7
TCTGGAATTAAAGCTGAGGAGAAGAATGGCGCGCTTCGCGCATAGCGTGGAGTGCGGCGAGGGCTTCTTGCGTCCTGCGGAGTGTGCCTAAAAGTAAACTGATGGCGGGCCCTGCGATGTCCGGTCTTCGGCGGATTACTGCTGGGGGAATAATGGCGCGCTTCGCGCGTTTGGAAAGGGCTTCGTGCTGCGGAATGCATTCAGAGGGAAACCCGTCGGGCCCCTTCGTCCTCGGTCCTCTGGAATTAAAGCTGAGGAGAAGAATGGCGCGCTTCGCGCATAGCGTGGAGTGCGGCGAGGGCTTCTTGCGTCCTGCGGAGTGTGCCTAAAAGTAAACTGATGGCGGGCCTTGCGATGTCCAGCTTCGGCGGAAGGCCGCTGGGTGAGGGTGGTGCCTGGGGCGACGTGCAAAAAACGGAGTTTTCAGCAGCCAAAGATCGATGCATAAGGCCATAGCCGGCCCTCGCTGCCTTTGTTGATGATTTTTCAAGACAATTGGGCCTTGGCGATGCTCATATATGGCTGGTTTCTCGCCGCATGTTATCCAGATGGGACGAGTCATGAGGACGATCTACCTTTTGAAAGACTTTTGACACCAAAATCTTATCTTGCGATGCTGAATACTCGCAAAAATGCACGCTCCGGAGGGGGCTACCATGTTGCGGTTCGAAACCCAATGCGTCATTCTATGCAGTATATTGACCTATTTATGCAAGATAGCTTACACGCGCATGCCACAGGATTGATGTTTGCCTCGGCGCTGCGTAATCCACCCTGCCCATAGCTTCTTTGACAGGAGGCCGCGGTCCCTCCTGGGATCGCGGCCGTTTTGTTGTGGGTCAAATATGAACGTTGTGTTAACGACTCGGTGGACGGTGGCGTTTTTCAGTGAGCGGCGTATCCTTCCAACGGTTTATCTAGTGTGTCAGTTGAAAGGAAGAGGGCGCTCGTCATTGTTTGAATGTGAACTGCCGTTTGACCACAAGACATTGCATCTAGAGCTCGAGGATAAGAACTTCGCGGGTGTGATGGAAGGTCACCAAAACGAGTTTAAGACTGCAAAATCGCAGGAAGAGCTGGTAGAGGAGTCGCTTGCCAACCCTTATGGATCGCCTTCGCTCGAGGAGCTTTGCGCTGGCAAGAAGGATATTGTCATCATTAGCTCCGACCATACGCGCCCCGTTCCCTCGCGTGTGACGATGCCTATTCTGCTGCATCACATCCACTCCGCTGCGCCTGAGGCGCGCGTTCGCATTCTGGTTGCTACGGGTATGCATCGTCCGTCGACGCACGAGGAACTCGTCAACAAGTATGGCGAGGAGATCGTTGCCAACGAGGAAATTGTCATGCACGTCGCGACCGACGACAGCATGATGGAAAAGATTGGCACCCTGCCTTCTGGTGGCGAGTGCATCATCAACAAGATTGCCGCCGATTGCGATCTACTGCTTGCCGAGGGCTTTATTGAGCCGCACTTCTTTGCCGGTTTTTCTGGCAGCCGCAAGTCCGTGCTGCCCGGCATCGCCAGCTACAAGACCATCATGTACAACCACAACGGCCAGTTTGTGAACGATTCCCATTCGCGCGCCGGCAACCTGTGCCACAATCACGTGAGCGAGGACATGTTTGCCGCTGCCGAGATGGCTCACCTTGCCTTTGTGCTCAACGTGGTGCTCAACGGCAAGCACGAGGTCATCGGCTCCTTTGCCGGCGACATTCACAAGGCGCACGAGGCCGGCTGCGAGTTCGTGAAGAGCCTTGCCGGCGTTGAGCCCGTCGAGTGCGAGATTGCCATCACCACCAACGGTGGCTATCCGCTCGATCAGAACGTCTATCAGGCCGTGAAGGGCATGTGCGCTGCCGAGGCCACACTTACCGAGGGCGGCGTGATCATCGATGTCGCCGGTTGCGCCGATGGTCACGGTGGCGAGGGCTTCTATCACAACATCGCTGACAACGATCCGGCAGAGTTTGAGCGCGCCTGCATCGACCGTCCTAAGGACGAGACCCTGCCCGACCAGTGGACGAGCCAGATCTTTGCCCGCATCCTGGCGCATCACCCTGTGATCATGGTCACCGACCTGTGCGATCACCAGATGCTCAGGGATATGCATATGACGCCGGTCAACACCCTCGAGGAGGCACTCAAGCTCGCCTTTGAAATGAAGGGTGCCGATGCCAAGGTAGCCGTCATTCCCGATGGCCTGGGCGTTGTCGTCGCTCAGCACTAGCGCGCGGCCTAAACGAATCGTTTGTAACCGACAAGAAAGATAAGGTTTTATGCTTACCAAACTCCTTTGCGAATTCGGTGCAACGGCCCTCATGATCATCTTTGGCGTGGGCGTACACTGCGATACCGTGCTTAAGGGCACCAAGTATCAGGGCTCCGGCCACATGTTTGCCATCACCACCTGGTCTTTTGGCATCTCGGTCTGCCTGTTTGTCTTTGGCGGCGCCGTGTGCATGAACCCGGCTATGGTGCTTGCCCAGTGCATCGTCGGTCTGGTGCCGTGGAGCAGCTGCATCCCCTTCATGATTGCCGATATGCTCGGCGGCTTTGTGGGCGCCGTAATCGCTTGGTTTATGTATACCGATGAGTTCAAGGCTTCCGAGGGCGTTGTCGACCCCATTGCCCAGCGCAACATCTTCTCGACCAACCCCACCACCGAGGGCACGAACTATGCCCGCAACTTCTTCTGTGAGGCTATCTGCACCTTTGTGTTCATCAGCGCCATCCTTGCTGCCGCTAGCCGCGCCGGCGAGAACGTTCTGATGCTCGCCATCTGCGTCGGCCTGATCGTTTGGGCCGTTGGCATGGGCATGGGTGGCATCACCGGCTTCGCCATGAACCAGGCACGCGACCTTGGTCCTCGCATGGCCTATCAGGTGCTGCCGATCAAGAACAAGGCTGACAACAACTGGAAGTACGGCCTGCTCGTTCCTGGCATCGCGCCGTTTATCGGTGCCGCTCTGGCCGCGCTGTTTGTGCACGGTTTCTTGGGCATGTTCTAGTCCAAGGCCACATAGTTGTCCACTGGCCGCATGGGGTAACTTCCCAGCGCGTCCTCGGACATGAAAGAACCCCCGCTGCGCACTTCGTGCGGCGGGGGTTCTTTCGTCCTGCGGAATGCGCTGGGAAGTTACCCCATGCGGACAGCTGCGGGGTCTTTGTTGCGTTCGTACAAGCAACCCAACATATATATCTGAATTTGGATGGGAGGGGCTTGTTGCTGTTGGGGGGCGTTGAAGTGCGAGTGACACTTTGGGATGCGCGGGCGCCTTGGGTTGGGGCAATGCTTTGGGATGAGCCTCTTACTTAGGTGAAGAGGGGTTTTATGGCTGAGAGGTAGTCTTTGGCTACGTCGGCCTTATCTGCTTGGAAGTTGTGCCAGGCCCACCATTGGACGGTGGCTACGAAGCTTGAGGCTATGTGGTGGAGGAGGAAGTTGCGATCCATGGTGCTGGCGGGGCCTGCGGGGTCGACAGGGACGGTTTCGGCTGCGCGCGACATGATGGTCTTGCGGAGACAGTCGGCGAAGACGCGCGAGCCGGCGCCGGCTACGAGAGCGCGTACGCCCTGACGACGATCCCAGAGGTTGTTGAGGATATGCTCGACCTGTACGAGCGGGTCATTGAGGGGTGTACCGTCATCGTCGAGGGCATGGGTGCAGATATCGCACACGAACTCAGCGAGCAGGTCATCTTTGCTCTTGAAGAGGCCATAGAACGTTGCCCGACCCACATGGGCGCGAGCGATGATGTCGCCGACGGCAATCTTGCCGTAGTCCTCTTCGCGCAGGAGCTCGGAGAACGCCGCAACGATGGCAGCGCGGCTTTTTGCCTTGCGGGCATCCATGGCTATGCGTCCGCGTGAACGAGCAGACAGCGGAGCGTGCCGGAGCAACCCTCGTAGGGGCGTTTGCCGGCGCCGTAGCCGACGGCTTCGATGTGGTAGCGTGAGGGCAGTTGGTCGGACGTGCGCAGCGCGGTGACGATGGAGGCGCCCGTTGGCGTCACGAGCTCGCCGGCGACCGGTGCAGGCGTGAGGGCGATATTGCCTGCCTGGCACAGGTTGACGACAGCGGGGACGGGAATGGGCATGAGGCCGTGGGCGCAGCGGATGGTTCCGTGGCCCTCGGAGAGCGACTCGACCACAACATCCTCAATGCCCAGGTCGTCGAGGCAGATGGCGACCGAGCAGACGTCGACGATGGAGTCGATGGCGCCCACCTCGTGGAACAGGACGGTGTCGGGCGTTTTGCCGTGAGCTTTGGCCTCGGCGGCAGCGAGTGCGGTAAAGATGGCGAGGGCACGACGCTTGGCGCCATCGCTTAGCTGTGAGCCGTCGATGATGGCGGTGACGTCCGCCAAAGAACGGTGGTGATGGTGGTGGGCGTGATGGTGATCCTCGTGGCCATGGCCGTGAGCCTCATGGTCATGCTCGTGTGTATGCTCGTGGCAGTGCTCGTGTTCGTGTTCGCCATGGTCATGATGGTGGTGCTCATGCTCGTGCGTGTGCTCGGCAGCTGTTTCGTTGCCAAAGAGCCAGGCCATATCGTGATCATGGTTCTCGAGCTCCTCTGCCAACTGAACGTCAAAGTCGCAGGCGTCGATGCCATGCTTGTTTGCACGCGTGACGGCGATCGTAAAGCCGTCGACCGGCAGCGTGGCGAGCTGTTCGCGCAGGTGCTCCTCGCTGGCACCCAGGTCGAGCAGGGCCGCGACGGTCATATCGCCGCTGATGCCCGAGGTGCCGTCGATGATAAGCGTATGCTGATGGTTGGACATGGAATGCTCCTTAACGGGCGCAGGGTGTTCCGGCGCTCAGATGATTGATAAGACTTGCCTGGTAGGCGGCACCAAAGCCATTGTCGATATTGACGACCGAAACGCCGCTGGCGCAGGAGTTGAGCATGGCGAGCAGCGCGGCTACGCCACCAAAGCTCGCGCCGTACCCCACGCTGGTGGGAACGGCGATGACCGGACAGCTTACCAGACCGCCGATAACGCTCGCCAGCGCGCCCTCCATGCCGGCGATGGCGATGACCACCTGTGCCTGGGCAAGTTCCTCGGCATGCGCGAGCAGACGGTGCAGGCCGGCGACACCTACGTCGTAGAGGCGGTCGACCTCGTTGCCGTAGAACTCGGCCGTCAACGCGGCTTCTTCGGCGACGGGCAAGTCGCTCGTGCCGGCGCAGGCGACAACGATGCGTCCGTTACCGGTAGGGGAGGGCTTGCCGCCTACGAGAGCGAGCTGGGCGTTCGGGACATATCCCAGGTCGATACCGTTGTCGAGGAGCTCCGAGGTACGGGTTGCCTTCTCGGCGTCCAAGCGCGTGACTAGGATGCGCTCCTGACCGGCATCGCGCAGCGCTTTGATAATGGCGGCAATCTGCTCGGCGGTTTTACCGGCGCCGTAGACAACCTCGCCGGCTCCCTGGCGCACCCCGCGCGAAAGATCGAGCTGCGCAAAACCCAGATCGGCGGTTGGCGCCGTTTGGATGCGCGTAAGGGCGACTGCCGGGGTGACTGCTCCGTCGGCAACATCGCTCAGCAGCTGCTCAAGATCTCGCTTATCCATATATCTTCCCTTCGACGGCGCAAAGTCTAGCACTCAAAGGGTATGTTTCCGAACACTAAGACAAAATTGTTCGGAAACTAGATATAGGGGATTTGATTCTGTTGTTAGATGGATCGGCTAGTCACGCAGGATGATATCCATGGCGAGCATCAGGTTGCGCTCGTCGATGGCAAACGGGGCGGCTTCGCGCGTCTTGGGCTTGGCGCAAAATGCGATGCCCGTGCCCGCGGCCTGAATCATGGGGATGTCGTTGGCGCCGTCGCCGATCGCCACGGTATGGGCCATATCGACACCGCACTCAACCGCCCAATCCAGTAGCTGGATAAGCTTGGATTCCTTGGTCACAACGTCTGCCGCCAGCTTGCCCGTGAGCTTGCCGTCTACGACCTCCAGGCGGTTGGCCAGGCAAAAATCGATGCCCACGGCAGCTACAATCTTGTCGGCGACCTCGTGAAAGCCGCCGCTTACCACGCCGACCTTCCAGCCCTTGCTGTGCGCCGAGCGCACAAGCTCCAGTGCGCCGGGGGTAAACGTCACGCGCTCAAAGGTGCGCTCGAAAACGCTCTCGTCCAGGCCGGCAAGCAGGCCCACGCGCTCCTCGAGCGCCTGCTTAAAGTCGAGCTCGCCGCGCATGGCGCGTTCGGTGATCCGCGCAACTTGCCCGCCCACGCCTGCTTCCTCGCCCAACAGGTCGATGACCTCCTGGTTGATGAGCGTGGAATCGATATCCATAACGATGAGGCGTGCAGTCATGGTGGGCCTTTCCGAGTGCGGTTGTATTGTAGGCACATTGTCGCACGCGGCGCGCCTTGGCGACGGCCAGGCCGCATCAATTGTTTCGTCTCCGTCAAGTCTTTGAGCGGGAGCCACTTTTTCGCGGTGCATCGGCGCGGGTGCGATAAGATAGAACGCCATGTCCGGCTGCGCGGTTTACGCAGGCTGGGCAAATCTGTACGACGCCGCCCGGAACGACACGGGGCGGCACAGATCCATAAAGGAGGATCACTGGTATGAGCCAGACCCGTCCCATCGACGAGCATTCCATGCACACCCGTACCTGCGGCGAGCTTCGCCGCGAGAACGTGGGCGAAGAGGTCACCCTCACCGGTTGGGTGAGCCGTCGCCGCGACCACGGCGGCCTTATCTTCTGCGACCTTCGCGACCGCGAGGGCATCACGCAGCTTACCTTCGACCCCGAGCACTCCGACGGCGATGCCTTTAAGATCGCCGAGACCATGCGTCCCGAGTGGCCCATCAAGATTCACGGCGTCGTGCGCGCTCGTGGCGAGGAGACCACCAACGCCAAGCTCGCGACCGGCGAGATCGAGGTCCTGACCGACCACGCCGAGGTGCTCAACACCTCCGTCACCCCGCCGTTCCAGATCGAGGACGGCATCGAGACCAGCGAGGACACCCGTCTGCGCTATCGCTATCTGGACCTCCGTCGTCCCGAGATGATGGCCAACCTCAAGCTGCGCTCCGACTTCACCTTTGCCATTCGCGAGGCGCTTCACAACCGTGAGTTCATGGAGGTCGAGACGCCCTCCCTGTTCAAGTCTACGCCCGAGGGCGCCCGCGACTTCATCGTTCCCAGCCGTATTCAGCCGGGTAACTTCTACGCCCTGCCGCAGTCCCCGCAGCTCCTAAAGCAGCTGCTCATGGTCGGTGGCGTCGAGCGCTACTACCAGGTTGCCAAGTGCTTCCGCGACGAGGACTTGCGTGCCGACCGTCAGCCCGAGTTCACCCAGGTCGATATCGAGATGTCCTTCGTGGACCAGAACGACGTCATGAGCGCACTCGAAGAGGTCTTGGCCGACGCCTTCGGTCGCATGGGTGTCGAGATGCCCACGCCGCTGCGTCGCATGGACTACTGGGAGGCCATGGACACCTATGGCTCCGACAAGCCCGATACCCGCTATGGCATGCATCTGGTCGATCTGACCGACATCTTTGCCAACTCCAAGTTCAAGGTCTTTGCAACTGCCGCAAACGAGGAGGGCTCTGTCGTCAAGGCCATCAACGCCAAGGGAGCCGGTGCCTGGGCACGTGCCAAGATCGATAAGCTCGCCGGCGTGGCCTCCACGTTTGGCGCCAAGGGTCTGGCCTGGATCGCTTTCCGCGAGGACGGCTCCATCAACAGCCCCATCGTCAAGTTCTTCTCGGACGAGGAGATGGCGGCTCTGCGCGAGCGCATGAACGTCGAGCCTGGCGACCTCGTGATGTTCGCCGCCGGCCCGCGCCTGCTCTCTGACGAGATCCTGGGCGGCATGCGCTCTCACATGGCCAACGCACTCGAGATCAAACGCGAGGGTCACGACTTCCTGTGGGTCGTCAACTTCCCGCTGTTCCACTGGGATGAGGACCGCAAGGCCTATGCAGCCGAGCACCAGCCGTTCACTCTGCCGACCGAGACCGACATCGCCAAGATCGAGGCCGACCCGTTGGCTGCCGGTTCCTGCACCTACGACTTTGTCATGGACGGTTTTGAGGCCGGCGGCGGTGGCATGCGCATCCATAACGCCGAGATGCAGATGTCCATGCTCAAGCTCCTGGGCTTTACCGAGGAGCGCGCCGAGTCGCAGTTTGGCTTCCTCATGGAGGCGCTCAAGTTTGGTGCGCCCCCGATGGGCGGTTTTGCCCTGGGTCTGGACCGCGTGTGCATGCTGCTTACCGGCTCCGATTCTATCCGCGACGTCATGGCGTTCCCCAAGACGGCCAGCGGCTCCGACCTTATGTCGGGCGCCCCGAGTGCCGTTTCCGGCGCCCAGCTCAAGGACGTCAGCCTGCGCTTGATGTAGGCGAGCGGCTGCATATTGTCTCTAACGAGGGAAGGACGCGTGCCTTCCCTCGTTTTTTATGCGCGGGCGCTGCGAGGGCATAGGGTGACCGGACGTCGCGGAAAGTGCGTCCCGGAATCTGCGTCCAGAATGGGCCGCGCTTTCCCAAAGGGGGTCCTCTGGGAAAGCGCGGCCCAGAATTCGGCAAAATAATGGGGCACAGTTTCCGGTTGAGCCTTCTGGCGGAAACTGTGTCCCAGAATGAGCGCTCAAAACGGGACAGGCTTTCCGCAACAACTGTCTGGCGGAAAGCCTGCCCCAGTTTCTTATAGCGAGTCCCTCTGGATTAGCTGCATGTGCATCACGGAGGTGGTGGGCTCGGCACCCTTGATCATGTCGAGCGCAATGTTGGCGGCCATGTGGCCTTCTTCGCGCAGGGGCTGGCGGACGGTCGTGAGCGCGGGGACGCAGCGCGCCGCAATCTCGTGATCGTCGAAGCCGACGACGGAAACGTCCACCGGAACGGATAGGCCTGCCTCGTTGAGTGCGGTGATGACGCCAGCCGCGATACGGTCCGATCCGCAGAGCACGCCATCGAAAGCAATCTCGCGCGCGAGAATCTGGTGCATGGCCTGATAGCCATCTCCGCTGTTCCAGCCGGTATAGATAACGTTTGCGTCTGGGAGGTCTTCGCACAAGACGGCACGGTAGCCACGAAGGCGGTCGGTGACGGCGGGGTTGTCCTGAGGTCCCAGCACGGCAACGATATCCTTACGCCCGCGCTCTTTCATAGCGAGCGCTGCAAAGCGTCCGCCCTCTTCGTCGTCAGAGTAGACCGTCGAGAACACATCGCGATAGGGGTGGCCCTCGAGCTGACCGCACAATACAGTCGGAACGCCCAGCTCGCGCAGTACCTCGAGCAGCTCGCTGCCCTTGTAGGGGGAGACGTCGATTACGGCGTCGAACGAGCGGCGCTCAAAGTGCTCGCGTGCGCGGTTGCGCTCATGCATAGAAGACGCCTGCAAGATTACGGGCAGATAGGACGACTCCGACAGTTCCTCGGTAATACCGCTCAAAAACTCGCTGTAGGTGGGGTCGCTGAAGAGTTCACTCAGGGGCTCGGTCACGAGCACGGCGATGATTTCCGTGCGCCCGACAGCAAGCGCTCGGCCACGAGCGTTGGGGACAAAATTGACTTCCTTGGCCGCTGCGCGGACGCGCTTTTTGGTTTCTTCGCTAATGCGGGGCGAATCGTTGAGGGCGCGCGATGCCGTGGAGCGCGACACGCCGGCAGCTGCGGCAACCTCGGCAAGCGTAGGTGCGGTGCGAACTGGTTGGGTCATGGCGTCTCCTGGAAAATGTGGTCGATGTTGTCACTGATACGGACTTGTGCGGATACAGCTTACTATAGTGCACCTGAACAGCGTTGATGATATCCGGTGACCGGTGTCGTTTTGCAACCAAGCCGCAATCGAATACGTCTCGTGTGGGTGAGATGTCAGCGGGCGTGGCGGTTGCCTACGAGCTTAAGAATGCTGTTTTGCGCTGAGTTCCGATACTCAGGTTGACATAAGTGTCGCGGTTGTACAACCGGTTGCACCGTTAATCCGGCCAAATCAACCGTTCAGCGGACAACCGGTTGCACAGTTTTTTGCATCGCCCTTAAGATAAGGACAACCGGTTGCACAAGAATCACTATGATGACGAAGGAGCATCACCATGGACGCCATTAACGATTGGGAAAACCAAGCGCTCACCCACAGGAACCGCCTGGCACCCCATGCGTACTTTATGGGTTACGAGACCGCCGATCTCGCTGCAACGTACAGCCGCGAGCTGTCGCGCGGGTTTGTCCAGCTGTCCGGCTCGTGGCAGTTCCGCCTCTTTGAGGGGCCTGCTGCCGTCTCCAACGAGGAGCTCTCCATGTACGAGCCCGAGTGGGATCACGTGGAGGTTCCGCACCTGTGGCAGGTGGACGGCTATGGCAACCTTGCCTACACCGACGAGGGTTTCCCGTTCCCGGTGGACCAGCCGTTCGTTCCCTCCGACGACCCCACGGGCGTCTACCAGCGCATCGTCAATCTTCCCGCCGTTCCTGCCGGCGCTCGCGAGATCATTCGATTCGACGGCATCGAGAGCTATGGCGAGCTGTACGTCAACGGTCAGTATATCGGCATGACCAAGGGCTCGCGCCTGTCTGCCGAGTTCGACGTGACCGACGCGCTCGTCGAGGGCGACAACCTGTTTGCGGTCAAGGTCCTGCAGTACAGCGATGGCAGCTATATCGAGGATCAGGACATGTGGTGGGCCTCGGGCATCTTCCGCGATGTGTACCTTATGCAGCGTCCCGCCGCGCACCTGGTCGACTTTAGGTTCCGCACGCACCGCGAGGGCGATGCCGCTCTGATCACGCTCGATACGGTGGCCGAGGGCGCTACCCGCGTTGTGTATGCGCTCAGCGATGGCGGGAACGTGGTGGCTACGGGTGAGTGTGTCGACGGCCATGCCGAGTGCAGCGTGACCGATGCTCACTTTTGGAATCCCGAGGACCCCTTCCTCTATGACCTTACGTTTGAAGTCTACGACGGTGACGAGGTCAGCGAGTACGTTCCGCATCGCCAGGGTCTTGCCGAGGTGACGGTCGAGGACAATCATATCTACCTCAACGGCACCTACTTTAAGATGCATGGCGTCAACCGCCACGATCACGATGATCACAAGGGCCGCGCCGTGGGTCTCGATCGCATGCGCCGCGACCTGGAGCTCATGAAGCAGCACAACATCAACGCGGTGCGCACCTCTCACTATGCCAATGACCCGCGCTTCTACGAGCTGTGCGATGAGTATGGCATCATGCTGGTCGCCGAGACCGATATGGAGAGCCACGGCTTCGAGAATATCGGTAATATCGCCCTGGTCACCGACGACCCAGCATGGGAGCCGGCCTACGTCGACCGTATTGAGCGCCTGGTGATGCAGGAGCGCAACCACGCCTGCATCATTATGTGGTCGATGGGCAACGAGAGCGGCTATGGCTGCAACATCCGCGCGATGTACGCCAAGGCTCACGAGCTCGACGGTCGTCCGGTCCATTACGAGGAGGATCGCAACGCCGATACCGTCGACGTTATCTCCACCATGTACTCCCGCGTGTCGCAGATGAACGACTTTGGTGAGCATCCGTTCCCCAAGCCGCGCATCAACTGCGAGTACGGTCACTCTATGGGCAATGGCCCCGGAGGCCTGTCCGAGTACCAGGAGGTCTTCGATCGTTGGGATTGCATCCAAGGCCAGTTCATTTGGGAGTGGTGCGACCACGGTTTGGCTGCTGTGACCGAGGACGGCGTTGCCTACGATATGTATGGTGGCGACAACGGCGATTACCCCAACAACAGCAACTTCTGCATCGATGGCATGGTGTTCCCTTGGCAGCAGCCGAGCCCAGGCCTTACCGAGTACGGCCAGGTCATCTGCCCGGTCCGCATGGCTTATGACGCCGAGGCAGGCGAGCTGACCGTCACGAACAAGCGTTGGTTCACCACTCTCGAGGATGTCTGCCTGTCGGCCGAGACCCTGGTGGACGGTGATGTGGTTTGCCGCAAGACGCTCATACCCGGTGCGGTTGCCCCCGGCGAGTCCGTCCATCTGCCACTGGTGATTCGCGAGGCCGCAGTGGGCGAGACCCTGCTGACCGTGCGCGCCTACACCATGGCCGCTCACGTCTGGTGCGAGCCGATGTTCCAGTTGGGCGCTAGCCAGTTTGCCATCGCCAACCATCCGGCGCCGGCCATCGCCGCCCCCGCTCGTCCTGAGCTTACGGTCGAGGAGACCGAGCAGGAGATCCGCATTCACTCCCTCAACGGCGAGCTGGCCTTCAGCAAAGTTAACGGTACCGTGAGCGAGTGGAAGGCATCCGGCCGCGACGTCATGGTCTCTGGTCCCCAGGTTGGTTTTTGGCATCCGCTCGTCGACAACCACGCCCAGGAGTATGACTCCCTGTGGAAGGACAACTTCATCGATGTGATGCAGACGTCTACCCGCAAGGTCTCTTGGAAGCAGGATGGCAATGCGGTCGTCGTTACCGTGAGCCAGCGTATCGCTCCTCCCGTCCGCGCGTTCGGCATGCGCGTCGAGCTCGTCTACACCGTGCTTCCGAGCGGTCGCGTCGACCTCAAGGTTTCCGGCGAGCCCTACGGCGATTACTCGGATATCATCCCGCGCATCGGCATCTCCTTTGAGGTCCCCGGTTGCGATCGTGCCGTTGAGTGGTACGGTCACGGCCCGGGCGAGAATTATCCGGACTCGCTGCGCGCCAACCCGGTCGGCCATTACCGCACTACGGTCGACGACATGTTCACGCCGTATGTCATGCCCCAGGATTGCGCTAACCGCGAGGGTGCCCGCTGGGTTGCCCTGCGCTCTAGCCACGGTGACGGCGTGCTGGTGACTCGTCCAGCTGACGCCGCCTCCAACCCGTTCTCGTTCTCGGCATGGCCCTATAGCTGCGAGGCCATCGATAACGCCAAGCACGTCTACGACCTTGTCAAGGGCGACACGGTCACGGTCAACATCAACGACCAGCTGCTCGGTCTTGGTTCGAACTCTTGGGGTTCCGAGGTGCTCGATTCCTATCGCACCCGTTTTGAGAGCTTCAGCTTCGAGGTGTCCCTGCGACCGCTGACGTCTGCCGACCTTGCTCAGGCGCTGGCACCCATTAAGGAGGCATAAGCCATGCATGTCTTTAACTCGCGCGCCGATTTCGACGCTCAGATGAAGTCCGTCAAGAAGTGGATGCGCACCGGCCAGGCGCTCGATGGTGTTGCCGACCTGCAGCACGACGTGGCTTACTCCATCGGCGACTCGCTGGTGTATTGGTGGGTGAACGCCCACGAGGCGGCTACTGTCGATCTGGTCGGTCACCGTCGCTATCATGCCGTGCTCGCCCCGCTCGACGGCGACCTGACCGTCGAGGTTGCCCCCAAGGCAGGCCTCACCTGCACCCGCGCTTACAGCGATATCGATGATCGCGAGCGCTTTGAGGGTACGGGGGAGACTGTGACGATTCCCGCCGGCGGCGTTGCCGTCGTCGAGATCGACGAGGCCTACCGTGTCGTGGCCGATGCCACGGATCCCCGCGTCGTCGTACTGCACGTGACGGTCGAAGGTTATTCCTTCCCCAACAAGTAGTATTCGTCCGCCTGGACGTTTGCTTTGTGCCGTTAAGGGGGATGGCTTTGTTGACTCCCTTTTTCCCATTCCCCTTAGCAGGTGCACCGTCCGTGTTTGCGCTTGCAGCTCGGACGGTTTTAGATGACATTTAATAGATGATTGGGAGGGCTTATGAGCTCTGAAAAACGAGGAACGATCGGTTCGTTCGCTCTGCTGGGCATGACGGTTGCCGCCGTGTTCGGTATCAAGAACATCATCAACAACAACGCAGCCATCGGCTTGGCAGCTGCGCCGGCGTTCTTCTTCGCCACACTTTTGTACTTTGTCCCCTATACCCTGGTTACCGCTGAGTTCGTCGGCCTCAACAAGGACTCCGAGTCGGGTGTGTACGCATGGGTTAAGACCTCGATGGGTGGTCGCTGGGCGTTCCTGACGGCATTTAGCTACTGGTTCGTTAACCTGTTCTACTTTGCGTCCGTCCTGCCCAACGTCATCATCTACGCGAGCTACGTGTTCTTTGGTGCCAATGCCGA
This sequence comes from Collinsella sp. LCP19S3_A7, assembly GCF_052121995.1. Classification (NCBI taxonomy): domain Bacteria; kingdom Bacillati; phylum Actinomycetota; class Coriobacteriia; order Coriobacteriales; family Coriobacteriaceae; genus Collinsella; species Collinsella sp. LCP19S3_A7. The sequence goes on from NZ_JBQKDE010000007.1 coordinate 14,061, forward strand.
GCTTTCGCAGCTGTGGATCACCATTATCGAGATCGTCGTCTTTGCTATTGCCACGTGGGTGTCGACTAAGGGCGCTAAGTGGATCGGTTCCATTTCCTCCTTCGGTTCGACCGCGGCTCTCGGCCTGACTGCCGTGTTCATCCTGCTGTCCCTGGCTGCTGCCTTTGGCGGCGTTGAGTTCGCTACGGCTCCCACGCCCGCTAACATGGCTCCCGACATGAGCAACTTCGCAACTATGTGGGGCTTCTTCGGTACGCTTGCCTGGATCATCCAGGGCGTTGGCGGCGCTGAGTCTGTCGGCGTGTTCCTTAACGACCTTAAGGGCGGCGTCAAGGCCTTCGTGCGCACTGTCGTTATCGCCGGCCTGACCATCGGCCTTCTGTATGCAGGCGCTTCGCTGCTGGTTAACCTGTTCATCCCCGAGGGCAGCGTTGCCATCTCCACCGGTATCTTCGACGTATTCGGCGCCGTCTTTGCCCACTTTGGCATTCCCATGGAAGTGTCCACGCGCGTCATTGGCCTGATCCTTCTTGCCGCCACGCTGGGCTCCCTCATGATGTGGACCTCCGCTCCCATCAAGGTGTTCTTCACCGAGATCCCCAAGGGCGTCTTTGGTAGCAAGATCGTCGAGCTCAACGAGCACGGCATTCCTGCCCGCGCTGCCTGGCTGCAGTTCGCCATCGTCGTCCCCATCCTGATTATCCCGGCCCTGGGCTCCGGCAACCTCGACGACCTGCTCATGATCGTCACCAACATGACGGCTGCCACCGCTCTGCTCCCGCCGCTGCTGATTCTGCTTGCCTACTTTATGCTGCGCAAGAACTTCGACGCCGCTCCCCGTGACTTCCGCATGGGCTCGCGCAGCTTTGGCCTGGTCGTTGCCGCATTCCTGCTTGTGGTCTTCTGCTTCGTGCTTATCTGCGGCACCATTCCGCTCGATCAGCCGCTGTGGCTGACGCTGGTCTACAACGTTGGCGGTGTGGTTGTCTTCCTGGGCCTTGCCGTGATGTGGTACAACCGCTATATCAACCGCCTGCGCGAGACCGATCCCGAGGCTGCCGAGAGCGAGTTGCGTCCGTCTGTTCTCGATATGATGGAGTAGAAGCTGGGATTTATCCACAGCTGAGGAACAACCTGATTCCCTTTCCTATGGAGGGGCCCTTCGGGTCCCTCCTTTTGCGTTTTGGGACATTGATTTTGGACCCTGTGGGCAAAAATGCCAAATATGAGTACTAGTACTGTCGCAAAAGAGGTGTCATATTTTTCGGCCTGTTCTGAGCGAAAATGGGCTCAAAATCAATTTATCTAACCCCCTTTAAAGGGCGTTTGACGGCTTTCACCCTCTTCGAATAGCCCAAAGTAGGCAATTTGCTCTCGATTTTGCTGCTACTAAATTGGCGACAGTACTCATATTTGCCACTTTTTGCCCACGAGGTGTTCAGAGGAGCTCTCGACAAGCATCTAACGCTACAATAACTACCACGTGGCTGGGTTTGGCCGGCCAAATGTGCGATGCTGCGGGAGGGGACATGGTCGAGTTTACAAAGACGATTAAAGATCCGTTGGGACTACATGCCCGCCCGGTTGCGCTTCTCTATGACATTATCGCCAAGCATCGTAGTGACGTGTCGGTCAGCATCGGCGATCGCCACACGGATGGCCGCGATATCATGGGACTCATGGCCCTCTATGGTGAGTGCGGCGAGAGCGTTGTTTTTCGTGTTTCGGGCGCGGATGAGGCCTCGTGCGTCACGTCGATCAGAAACCTCTCGCTCTAAGCGTAACAATGTGAAAAAGGGAGAGTCCCCTCTGTTGCATACATTGGTATGACAAGGCACCGCAAAGAGACCGTCTTTGCGGTGCCTTTGTTTAATATGGGAAACTTTTTCGAAAACTGAATAGAGATTCTTTCCAAAAAGTTAACCGCGTGTTAGTTTACTAGTTCGAACATAGACACGGTTAACTTTTATCGCGTCGATGTTGAGGACGAACCGATGTTAGGAGCTCACTCATGTCTTGCGGACCGCAGATGCCGGCCATGCCGCTTTCGATGGTAAAAGCGGGCGAAACCGTGCACGTTTCTCGTGTAAAGGGCGATGAGGACATAAAGCACCGTCTCAAGGACCTCGGCTTTATCGAGGGCAGCGAGATCCACGTGGTGAGCTCGAGTGGCGCCAATATCATCGTCACGGTGCTGGGCGCACGCTTTGGCATCGATTCCAAGGTTGCCATGCACATCATGACCGTCGGTTAATCCGCAGCATTTCATAAAAACCGAAAGGGGGACAAGAGGATGAAGACGTTGGGTGACGTTAAGGTGGGCGAGAGCTCTACCATCGTCAAGCTTCACGGTGAGGGCGCGCTTCGCCGCCACCTTATGGACCTGGGGCTCATCAAGGGCACTTCGTTTAAGGTCGTGAAGGTTGCACCGCTCGGTGATCCGGTCGAGATCAATGTGCGCGGCTACGAGCTTTCCATCCGCAAGGAGGAGGCGGCCGTCGTCGAGGTCCAGTAAGGGCCCACGACGTATATTTCTGCAGATTAAGTTAGATATTTCTAACTTAATGCAGTAACTTTGAAGCACATTATCCATCCTGCGCGGAGAAAGCAGCGCGGGCAAACAAGGAAGAAGGATTGAATGGCGGATTCTCAGATCCATGTCGCGCTGGCGGGTAACCCCAACTGCGGCAAGACCACGCTTTTCAACCTGATCACCGGCGCCAACGGCTACGTTGGCAACTGGCCCGGCGTCACGGTTGAGAAAAAGGAGGCCAAGCTCCTGAGCGACAAGAACGTTACCATCACGGACCTCCCCGGCATCTACTCGCTTTCCCCCTACAGCCCCGAGGAGCAATGCTCGCGCGATTACCTCATGAGCGGCGAGCCCGATGTGGTCGTCCAGGTGGTCGACGCCACCAACCTCGAGCGCAACCTGTACCTGGCGCTTCAGGTTATCGAGACCGGCCTACCCGTGGTCGTTGCCCTTAACATGGCCGACTTGGTCGAGAAGAACGGCGACAAGATCGACACGGACAAGCTCTCCAAGAAGCTCGGCTGCCCGGTCATGATGATTTCGGCCCTTAAGAACAAGGGTATTAAGGAACTGTTCGAGCAGGTTAAGAAGTCCGCTGCTTCCAAGGGCCAGGTGCCGGAGCACAAGTTCGATTCCTCCATTGAGGACGTTCTGGACCACATCGAAAACAACCTGCCGGCGAGCGTTCCCGCCAACAAGCGTCGCTACTACGCGGTTAAGCTGTTCGAGCGTGATGCGGACGCCTGCAAGCTCATCAACCTCACCAAGGAGAAGGCCGCTCGCGTGGAAGAGCTGGTCGCCCAGTGCGAGCAGGACTGTGATGACGACGCCGAGTCCATCATCACCGGTGAGCGCTATGGCGTCATCGCGCACATCATCGACGAGTGCCTCACCAAGGCTCCGGCCAAGATGAGCACCTCCGAGAAGATCGACCGTGTGGTTACCAACCGTATCCTGGGCCTGCCGATCTTTGTGGTCATCATGTTCTGCGTGTACTACATCGCCGTTTCCACCTTAGGTGGCACGGTGACCGACTTCACCAACGACCAGCTCTTTGGCACCGACGGTTGGTATGTGCTCGGTCAGGGCCGCGACGCCTACGATGCAGCCGTCGAGGCTGCGGGCGACGATGCCGACTCGGTTGACCCGGCGCAGTACGGCCCCTATATCCCGGGTATCACCACCGTGGTGCACGACGCTCTTGTGGCGGGCGGTACCGAGGAAGGTGGTCTTGTCGATTCGCTGGTCTGCGACGGCATCGTCGGCGGTTTGGGCGCCATCTTCGGCTTTGTGCCGCAGATGTTCCTGCTGTTCGTCATGCTGTCCTTCCTGGAGGACTGCGGCTATATGGCCCGCGTCGCCTTCATCATGGACCGCGTGTTCCGCCGCTTTGGCCTGTCCGGTAAGTCCTTTATCCCCATGCTCGTGTCCTCGGGCTGCGGCGTCCCCGGCGTCATGGCCACCAAGACCATCGAGAACGAGAAGGACCGCCGCATGACGGTCATGACCACCACGTTTATTCCCTGTGGCGCCAAGCTGCCGATCATCGCCCTGCTCATGGGTTCCATCATCGGCGATTCTTCCACCACCGCCGCGTGGATCAGCCCGCTCTTCTACTTCCTGGGCGTCTTCGCCGTCATCGCCTCGGGCCTTATGCTCAAGAAGACCAAGCTCTTCGCCGGTCGCCCGACGCCGTTCGTTATGGAGCTTCCTGCCTACCACTTCCCGGCGATCCGCTCTTGGGCACTGCACGTGTGGGAGCGCTGCTGGGCCTTTATCAAGAAGGCCGGCACGGTCATCTTCGCATCCACCGTCGTTGTTTGGTTCCTCTCCAACTTTGGAAGCTACAACGGTTCCTTTGGCTTCCTGCCTGCAATGGACGGCATCCCCGAGGAGTTCATGGACTACTCCGTGCTTGCCATGCTCGGTAACCTGGTCGCTTGGATCTTCGCTCCGCTCGGCTTTAGCACCTGGCAGGCAACTGCGCTGACCGTCTCGGGCCTTGTGGCTAAGGAGAACGTCGTCGCCACCGCCGGCTCGCTGCTGTCCGTGGCTGATGCCGCCGAGACCGACCCGAGCCTGTGGACCGCGTTTGCCGGTATGTTCCCCACCATGGGCGCTTGCGTTGCCTTTGGCGCGTTCAACCTGCTGTGCGCTCCGTGTTTTGCCGCCATGGGTACTATCCGCAACCAGATGGACTCCGGCAAGTGGACCGCGATTGCCATCGGTTACGAGTGCGCCTTCGCTTGGGTGATCGGCCTGTTCATCAACCAGTTCTACAACCTGTTTGTGTTGGGACAGTTTGGTATCTGGACGATTGTGGCCATCGTTCTGCTGGTTGCGATGCTCTTCCAGATCTTTCGCCCTATCCCTGCGCATGCATGGACCGACGAGGACGAGACCAACACTGCTTCCGCCGCAGTTTCCGCTTAAGTCCGAATAAGGATTAGCCCCTTTCCACGAGCCCGGGTGTCCCAGCGACACTCGGGCTTTTTGGCGTAATGGGGGACAGATTGCTTTGCTCCAGAAGTAAGATGTGGCGTTTCCGCAGATAAAACCGACCAAAATAAACCTGTCCCTTTTTGGTAGGTGGAAAATAGGGTAAAGTAAGTGCTGGTTAACTAGAGGAGGCTTGCTATGGCACCTATCGATATTGTTGTTCTGGCTGTTATCGGTATTGCGTTTGTCGCGGTATGCGTGCGCATCTACCGCAAGGGCACCTGCGCCGACTGTGCTCAGGGTGGCGTTTGCACAGGACATTGCTCCAACAAAAAGACGTGCGCCGCACTTAAGGGCGTGGACAAAATCGCCGAAGACTTGGGCCGCGGTATTCATTAGCCGAACGGCGCTTGGGCATGTATGACTGCAGATACGGCAGCTGCTGATACGATAGGTGTGTTAGCAACTGCCGCCGAGCGGCTCAAACGAAAGGAACCCTGTATGGAGTCCTGTGCCTACCCGATGCTCTTTAGCCCGATCAAGGTCGGTACGACCGAGGTCAAGAACCGCGTCTTTATGCCGCCGGTGTCCACCAACCTAGCCGATCACGGCTATGTGACCGACGACTTGGTCGATCATTACCGTGCCCGTGCCAAGGGCGGCGTGGGCCTCATCATTACCGAGGTCGTGACGGTTGAGCCCACCTATACCTATCTGCCGGGTGACATGTGCTGCTACGACGACACGTTTATCCCCGGCTGGGAAAAGCTCGCCGCGGCCGTCCACGAGTATGGCTGCAAGATCATGCCGCAGCTCTTCCACCCCGCCTACATGGCCTTTAACATTCCGGGCACGCCGCGCCTGATCGCTCCGTCCTTTGTGGGCCCGTCCTATGCCCGCGAGGCACCGCGTCCTATCACGGTCGATGAGATTCACGAGCTCACGCATCAGTTTGGCGACGCTGCCGTACGTATGCAGAAGGCCGGTGTCGATGGCGTCGAGGTCCATGCGGCACACGCCCACGGCATGCTCGGCGGCTTTTTGACTCCGCTCTACAACAAGCGTACCGACGAGTACGGCGGCTCGCTCGACGCTCGCATGCGCTTCTTGCTCGAGGTCATCGCCGAGATTCGCGAGCGCTGCGGCAAGGACTTTATCATCGACGTCCGCATCTCGGGCGATGAGTACACCGATGGCGGCCTGACCCTCAACGACATGATCTACGTCTCGCGTCGCCTGGAAAAGGCCGGCGTCGACATGATTCACGTGTCGGGCGGCACCACCATCAAGCGTGGCTCCGCGATTCCCGCCGCCGGTACCCAGCAGGCCTCGCACGCCGCCTGCTCGCGCGAGATTAAAAAGCACGTCAACATTCCCGTCGCCACCGTCGGACGCATTAACGAGGCCTGGATCGCCGAGGAGCTGATTGAGGACGGCGCTGCCGACATCTGTATGATGGGCCGCGCCAATCTGTGCGATGCCGAGTTCTGCAACAAGGCAGCCGCTGGCAACGCCGACGAGATCCGTCCCTGCATCGGTTGCCTGCGTTGCCTGAACGGCATTATGTTTGGCAAGCGCATCTCCTGCACCGTCAACCCGGACGTGGAGCGCGACGAGGCTGGCTACGAGCCCGCCGCCGAGGCCAAGAACGTACTGGTTGTGGGCGCCGGTCCCGCGGGTATGGAGGCAGCCTACATTGCCGCCAAACGCGGTCATAACGTGGTGCTCGTGGATAAGCAGGACGAGCCGGGCGGCGAGATGCGCATCGCAGCCGTTCCGCCGGCAAAGCAGGAACTCACCCGCGTGATCAAGTATCAGTACCGTCGCCTGGCCGAGGCCGGCGTAAAGTGCGTCTTTGGCACCGAGCTTACTGCCGAGGACATTCAGCGTGACTACGCCGGCTACGAGGTCGTCCTGGCCTATGGCGCCGAGCCTATCGCCCCGGCCTTCATGCAGGGCTTTAAGCAGGTTATGACGGCCGACGACCTGTTGGGCGGCAAGGCTTTCCCGGGCAAGAAGATCGTCATCGTGGGTGGCGGCACCGTTGGCTGCGAGACGGCCGATTACCTGGCCCCGTTGGTCAACGACCTGTCGCCGGCCAACCGCGACGTCACCGTCATCGAGATGACCAAGACGCTCGCCGCCAACGAGGGTGGTGCCGGTCGCGCGGTGCTCATCACGCGCATGCTCTCAAAGGGCGTTCACGTGCTGACCGAGGCCAAGGTGACCGAGATTACCGAGGATACTATCAGCTACGAGAAGGACGGCGAGGTCCACACCATCGCCGGTGCCGATACGCTGGTGCTTGCTATGGGCTATCGTCCCAATACCAAGCTGGCCGACGACCTGGCAGCAGCCGGCGTTACCACTCACGTGCTGGGCGATGCCAACAAGTGCGGCAACATTCGCGACGCCATCGGCGATGGCTACAAGGTCGCCTGCGAGCTCTAGTCAACCCCTTGTTGCATGGGGACAGGTTGCTTTGCACCAACTTGGTGCATGTGAACCTGACCCCATTGCACCATTTGATACAACGCAAGCGGCGGCCGTCCCGTGTTTGGGCGGCCGCCGCTTGCGTTTTATCATAGAAAGATCATTGCCGAGCCTTAAATGCCTTTTGTCTGTGTGCCTTCCACAATCATGTTGCGGTTGTAGGCCAGGTGCAGATACATCGTATCGTGATCGATTGAGCCATACGAAAGCGAAATTATGCGTCTTAATTCCGTACGCAAATCAAGACGAAAACCGTTTGTGTCTCGGATGAATCAGTACGCAAACGGTTTTCGTCTTATATCTTGAAGGCCTACAGGCGAAACGATTCGGCAACGGTGGAGGTCGACCGGTTTGAGTATGGCAGGCTGACGCTCGAAGGCAGCAACGTAACGTTCGACGCGCTCACGTCGGCTCGCCAGGACTTGAGTTTTCACACGCTCGAGCATAAGTGTGTTGAACATCTCGGCATTTCTGAGCTAACGCCGGATATTATGCGCACGCTTCGCTTGCTCGGCAAAGATGGCTATACCAACGCTGCGGCGATTTTGGCGGATAAGAATGATTTTCCGGGCATCGACTGCGTCCGTTTTGGTGATACCGAGGATGTAATACTTGGATCGCGAGGCGGCGACAAATATATCCGCAATTGAGCAGGTGGACAGGGCGGTGGCTATGTTTGCACGCTACTACCGTTATGAGCGTATCGAAGGGATGGAGCGCGTCCAAACCGATCGAATTCCTCTCGAGGCGTTTCGCGAAGCTGTCGCAAACGCTTTGGTGCATCGGACGTGGGACGTTCGAGCTATAGCAACCCGCATAGCGCGCCTTGATCATCAACCGTCCGTATTTCGCAGCAACTTATAACAGGCTCGGGGTGCCAATTTGGGGTGCAGTAGTGCTGCGCCACGAAAAGGGCCTATCTACTACGTTTAAGCCTCAGGGGTCAACCATAGTCGGCTTTTTTGAAAATCGACAAGCTGCCTACCTGCGGTTTTGTTTTCACGGTTTTTGGTATGGCCGAGGCTATCCGTGTTAACGTAGTAGATGGGCCAGTTTTGTGGCAAGGGGCCGATCTGCGGGCTAGGGTAGCTAAAAGAGCCCCGTCCCAAAAAGACTGATTGGGAGCTGGGGCGTGTCGATGCGATAGTATTGCATGGTGGTATTCGACTAACCGAGGGTTTATCCGAGGGCTTTATGGAACAGCACCAGCATAATCAAAGCTTGCAAGATCAGGCATACAATGCACTGCGCTCCAAGATCATCTATGCCGAGCTCAAGCCCGGCACGCGCCTTTCGGCGATTGGTCTGGAAAAGGAGACGGGAATCGGGCGTACGCCCATTCGCGAGTCCTTTGTGCGCCTGCGTGAGCAGGAGCTGGTGGAAACGCGTCCCAAAAGCGGCACCTACGTCTCTAAGATCAGCATGGAGCGCGCCGAGAACGCCTGTTTCTTGCGCGAGAAACTCGAGCGAAGCGTGCTTATTAAATGCTGTTCGGCCGCCTCGCCCGAGCAAAAGCATCGGCTCGATCAGATTCTTGCCGAGTCCGAGTCGCTCGACCATGGCGAAACGCGTCGTTTCTTTGACCTGGACAACCTGTTCCATGAGACGTGTTTTGAGATTGCCGGCCGTCACATGTTGTGGGATTGGATGAAGAGCGTCAATACGCATTTTGAGCGATACAACTGGTTGCGTATGGTGTCGCAGGATCTAGATTGGGAGCCGATTCGTCGGCAGCATCGCCGGATTCTCGAGGCCATTAAGAGGGGCGATACCGACGCGGCGAGCTATCTGGCCGAGACACACCTGCACCTGATGCCCGAAGAGCAAGGTCCGGTTATCGCCTTACATCCCGATTATTTTGAGCTGTCCAAAGACTCGGCTATCTAGCCCATTATCTCATCTGCTCGAGACGCAAAAACGATGCTGCTCACCTACAGCGTTTTGCAACCGAGAATTTTAAAAAATGCCTAAAATGGCTCAGACTGCCGACAATGGGGAAACGGGGTGCGCTATGGCGCAGATGAGAATCAAGGACATTGCCGTCGAGGCGGGTGTGAGCCCGGCCACGGTCTCGCGCTATCTCAATAACCGCCCCGGGCAAATGACCGAGGAAACCCGTGCTCGCATTGCGGAGGTTATCGAGCGTACCGGCTATCGCCCACGTGCCGCCGCGCGCAATCTGCGCAGCTCGCGTACCAACCTCATCGGCGTGATCTTGGCCGACATCGCCAACCCGTTCTCTAGCGCCATGCTCGAGGGCCTTTCCGCCAGCGCCGCCGCGCGCGGCTGCTCGCTCATGACAGCCATTAGCGGCAACGATCCCGCCAAGGAGGCCGAGTCGCTCACCAGGCTTATCGACGCTGGCGTGGACGGCCTGGTCGTCAATACCTGCGGTGGTAACGACGAGGCGATCGTCGCGGCAGCGGGACGCCTGCCCGTTGTGCTGCTCGACCGCGACGTTGCCGACGGCGGTGTCGATCTGGTGACATCTAACAACCGTGAGCTGGTCGCCGGCCTGGTAGACGCCTTGGCTGCTGCGGGCAGCGAGCACCTGTGCCTGCTCACCGAAGCAAGCGACGACAGCCCCGTCCGTCGCGAGCGCGACGAGGCCTTTACCGACGAGCTTTCGCGCCGCGGCCTTTCCGGCGAGGTCGTCACCCTGGCCGATGGCGGTGCCACGGGCGTCGGCCGCCTGGACGAGACCATCCGCGGCTATGCAGGAAAAGAGCTCGGCCTCATTGCCGTCAACGGCCTGGTTTTCCTGAGCCTGACCGAGGCGCTGGCGCAGCTTGGTCCCTCGCTGCCGGCGGGGCTCAAGATCGCGACGTTTGACGACTGTCCCTGGAACCATGTGCTCTTTGGCGGAGTCACCACGGCCGCGCAGGACACCCCCACCATCGCCGAGCGCGTGGTCGATCGCCTCTCCGAGCGTATCGACGTTGTTACCACCACCGTGGGCGATGCCGCAAAGCTGGCGCCCGAACGCATCGAGGTTCCCGGCCACATCGAACACCGCGCTTCGACCTCGCGCTAGCCGCTCGTTCGTAACTGCCTGTTCGCGCACGTTTTTTGGGCGCTTGATACGCTTTAACCCTGCGGAAACATTTTTCTGCGATAGTATCTGCGATATAGACCAGTCGAAACCCGCCCGAAAGAAAGGGGAGCGACATGAACCAGCAGAACATCGATTACGTACTCCGTTCCGTAGAGCAGCGTGACATCCGCTTTGTGCGTCTGTGGTTTGTCGACATTCTCGGCCGCCTCAAGAACTTTGCCATTAGCCCCGAAGACCTCGAGGTCGCTTTTGAGGAGGGTATTGGCTTTGACGGCTCCGCCATCGAGGGCTTTGCCACGCCCGAGGAAGCCGACATGCTCGCGTTCCCTGACGCCTCGACCTTCCAGATCCTGCCGTGGCGCCCGAGCCATAACGGCGTCGCCCGCGTGTTCTGCGATGTGTGCACTCCCGATCGCAAGCCGTTTGCCGGCGACCCGCGCGACGCCCTGCGCCGCATGTTCTATAAGGCCGAGAAGGCCGGCTACCTGCTCAACGTGGGTGCCGCGCTGGAGTATTACTACTTCCCCGACGAGCACACCCCCGAGCCGCTCGACAACGTGGGCTACTTCGACCTTTCGGTGAGCGATGCCGCTCGCGACCTGCGCCGCAATACGGTGCTCACGCTCGAGAAGATGTCCGTGCCCGTGGAGTACACCTTCCACGCCGCCGGCCGCTCGCAGCACGGCATTAGCTTGCGTCACGCCGAGGCCCTGAGCATGTCCGACGCCATCACCACGGCCAAACTCATCATTAAGCAGCAGGCCTACGAGAGCGGTTGCCACGCCTCCTTTATGCCCAAGCCGCTGGCGGGCGAGGACGGCAGCGCCATGTTTTTGCATCAGTCGCTGTTCGACCACGACGGCAACAACGTCTTTTGGGGCGAGGACGACGAGAAGTACCACCTCTCCGATATCGCCAAGCACTATATGGCCGGCATTCTGGCACACGCGCGCGAGATCAGCGCCATCACCAACCCCACGGTCAACTCGTACAAGCGCATCACCACGGGCGGCGACTCCGTGCCACAGTACGCTACGTGGGGCCTGCGCAACCGCGCGAGCATGGTCCGCATCCCGGTCTACAAGCCCGGCAAGCAGCTGTCCACGCGCATCGAGCTGCGCAGCCCCGATCCCATGGCCAATCCGTACCTGGTCAACGCCGTCACGCTGGCGGCTGGTCTGGACGGCATCGAGCGCAAGCTGGAACTCCCGCCCGAGGCAACGGCCGAGACGCTCAAGCTTACCGACCGTCAGATGGTCGAGGCCGGCTATACGCCGCTGCCGCGCTCGCTCAAAGAGGCGCTCGACGTGTTTGAGGACTCGCAGTTTATGAAGGATGCCCTCGGCGAGCACATCCACAGCTTCTTCCTCAAAAAGAAGCGCGACGAATGGCATAAGTTTGAGTCCACGATCACCGAGTGGGAGATCAAGCACTACCTGGCGAACTCCTAATCGCGCCGGCTTGTTCCAGTACGATTGAGCTCATTTCCTTGGAGGTCGATATGTCCGAAAAGAGTGCCCTGTTCATGGCGCGCACGACGCGCTTCCACGAGTTTGCCCGCAGCTTGACGACCACCCTGGGTGTCGAGGTGAGCCTGGCAACCCCCGATTCGCCGACTGCGGCGCATGACTTTGACCTGCTGATCCTCGATTCCGATGGCATCCGCAGCGACCGCATCGATCAGATTGCCAAATGGCTCGACGACCGCGGCGGCGTTCCCATGTTGGTAATCGTCGACGACGAGGCGCTCGGCACCCTGCGCCTGCCCAATCACGCGCATGCCGACTTTGTATGCCCCACGGCGACGCCCAACGAGCTCAAGGCTCGTGCGCAGCGCCTGATGGGCGAGGAGGAGACCGTCGCCGCCGACGATGTGCTCAACATCGATAACCTCGAGATTAACCTGGCTACCTACCAGGTGACACTCGACGACGAGCCCATCGACCTGACGCTGATGGAGTACTCGCTGCTGAGCTTTTTGGCGACGCATCCCAACCGTGCCTACAGCCGCGAAGTGCTGCTGCACCGCGTGTGGGGCTTTGAGTACTGCGGCGGCACGCGCACCGTCGACGTGCACATCCGACGCATCCGCTCCAAGGTGGGCCCGCAGATCGCGGCGCACATTACCACCGTCCGCGGCGTGGGCTATCTGTTTAAGGACTAGCTTTTCACCGCAAAGGGGGCAGGCGCCTTCGTGGTGGTTTTGCCGCATGCGTGGATCCCTTTCGAGTTTGCAGCAGAACTTAAGCATTCCTTAAAGATTGCGTTCTCATACACGTTCGCCCGCATATTGGGGTACAACTCAACGTGAACAATGATGGCCCGCCACATGTTTGGCGGGCCTTTGGTTATTAGACGAAAGGATCGCAGCTATGAGCGAGAACGATTCCCAGCGTCCCCAGGATGCGGGCAACGCTGGCGAGACCCAGCAGCAGCCGCGCGTGCAGGTGGAGTCGACGCCTGCCGACGGCAACATTCCCTACGTGCAGGCCTACGACACACGGACCGGCCAGCCGCTGGGCGGTCAGCAGGTTGTAAACAAGCACACGGTGGTCAAGACCAAGACCAAAAAGCTGCCGATCTTTATTACGGCGCTCGCCGGCTGCGCCTGCGGCGCCCTGCTGGTCATCGCGCTCATTATGAGTGGCACGCTCAACATTGGCGGCGGAAAGAATGTCGTGACGGCGGGTGCTTCGGGTTCATCGACGCAAAAGATTACGATCGACTCCGAGGACACCACGCTTGCCGAGGCCGTTTCTGCCAAGGCCCTGCCCTCCGTCGTTTCCATCACCGCCACTTCGGGCGGCAGCCAGAATGGATCGCTTTCGCAGTCTGCCGACGAGTCGGATGGTTCGGGCAGCGTCGGTTCGGGCGTGGTGCTCGATACCGAGGGCCACATCCTCACCAACAACCATGTGGTCGATGGTTACGATCAGTACGTGGTAACCATGGACGACGGTACCACCTACGAGGCCGAGTTCGTGGGCAACGACGCCTCGAGCGACCTGGCCGTCATCAAGCTCAAGGATGCTGACGCCTCCAAGCTCACGCCGATCGAGATTGGTGATTCCTCCAAGCTTAACGTGGGCGAGTGGGTCATGGCGATCGGCTCGCCGTTCGGCAACGAGCAATCTGTCTCCACGGGCATTGTGTCGGCGCTGTATCGCTCCACGGCCATGAGTTCTACCAGCGGCAACACCATCTACGCCAACATGATCCAGACCGATGCCGCCATCAACCCGGGCAACTCCGGCGGCGCGCTCGTTAACGACAATGGCGAACTCGTGGGTATTAACTCTCTTATCGAGAGCTACTCGGGCTCCAGCTCGGGCGTGGGCTTTGCCATTCCGGTCAACTATGCCAAGAACATCGCCGACCAAATCATCGACGGCAAGACGCCGGTTCATCCGTACCTGGGCGCCACGCTTTCGAGCGTCAACGCGCTCAACGCCCGCACTAACAATCTCGGCACCGATAGCGGCGCGTATGTGGCAAGTGTCGTCGAGGACGGTCCTGCCGCCAAGGCTGGCATCCAAGAGGGCGATGTCATCACCAAGCTGGGTGACGATGAGATTACGAGCGCCGATGGCCTGATTATCGCGCTGCGCAGCCACGAGGTGGGCGAGAAGGTCGAGATTACGCTCGTGCGCGGCAAGGAAGAGAAGAAGGTCACGGTCGAGCTGGGTTCTGATGAGGAGCTGCAGAACCAGCAGCAGAACGACAGCGCGACCGACACCGGCAACGGCGGCATTACCGACGAGCAACTGCGCCAGTACCTGGAAGAACTGCTGGGCCAACAGGGTCAGGGGCAAGGCTACGGTCAGGGTTTCTAACGAGCTGTATCGCACATATCGAAGCCAGAGGGGCTGTTCCGCCAGCGCGGGACAGCCCCTCTTCTCTTATTGATCCGTTGGGGACGGAGGAAAACGGATCATTTAGAAATGGCAAGGGCATGGTTCGGAAGGGCTTGGACAGTTAGTTCAGATTTGTATATAACGGGTGCGGTCAGAGGCGTGTTTTGAGCGGTTTTGAAATGAAAGACGGGCCGAGATGGGTGTCTCGAAGACGGAAGCAAACCTAATTTGCCGTTCAGAACGATTGATTGGGGCGAAAAGCCGATATTTCAGCTCGATTCGGCGCGCGTAATTATACAAATCTGAACTAACTGTCCAACCCTGGTCCGGTCGCTGCCAATTCGGTGCGGTTTGAGACTGCTATTCGGCCCCATTGCGACCGGTGGTACTCTTGTATCCGTTTGAAATCGAGCGAAGGAGTGCCGCTATGGAGCAATCGAGCCTGTTTGGTGACGGCGTGGACATCGATACCGAAACGCCAGCGAGCACGGATACCGCCGCACCGGCCGATACCCGTGCCCAGGCGGCAGCGCGCGCGGCTGAGTTGCGCCACGAGCTCGACTACCATGCTTACCGCTACTACATGCTCGATGCGCCCGAGATCACGGACGCCGCCTTTGACAAAATGCTCGTTGAGCTGCAGGAAATCGAGGCTACCTACCCCGACCTGGTGACGCCCGACAGCTATACCCAGCGCGTGGGCGGCTACGTGAGCGAGCAGTTTACGCCGGTCACGCACATGGCGCGCATGTATTCCATGGACGATGCCATGGATCTGGACGAGCTCGACGCTTGGCTCCAGCGCACCGAGGATGCGCTCGGCGCCGGTAGCGTCACCTATACCTGTGAGCTTAAGATCGACGGTCTGGGCGTCGCGCTTACCTACCAAAACGGCACCTTTGTGCGCGCCGCCACGCGCGGTGACGGCACCACGGGCGAGGACGTGTCGCTCAATGTCCGTACCATCAAGGATGTGCCCATGCACCTGTCCGAGCCGGCGCTCGCTCACATGGGCGCCGACCGCGAGCGCACCATCGAAGTGCGCGGCGAGGTGTACATGCCCAAGGGCAGCTTTGTTCGTCTGAATGAAGAGGCCGATGCCGAGGGCCGCGACCCCTTCGCCAACCCGCGCAACGCCGCTGCCGGATCCTTGCGTCAGAAGGATCCCAAGGTCACGGCGCGCCGCGACCTGGCCACCTTTATCTATGCCATCGCCGATACCGACCCGCTGCACGTCCACAGCCAGCGCGAGTTTCTGGACTGGTTGCGTAGCGCCGGCTTTAGCGTCAACCCCAACGTGGCTCGTTGCGCCACGCCGGCCGAGGTCCACGAGTTCTGCGCCCAGGCGCTCGAGCACCGCGGCGACCTGGATTACGACATCGACGGCGTGGTCGTAAAGGTTGACAGCTTCCAGCAGCAGCTCGACCTGGGCTTTACCGCTCGCGCACCACGCTGGGCCATTGCCTTTAAGTTTCCGCCCGAGGAAAAGCAGACCATCCTGCGCGAAATTCGCATCCAGGTGGGCCGCACCGGTGTGCTCACGCCGGTCGCCGAGTTCGACCCGGTGACGGTTGCCGGCTCCACCATCGCGCGCGCCACGCTGCACAACATCGACGAGATCCGCCGCAAAAACGTGCGCGAGGGCGACACCATCATCGTGCACAAGGCGGGCGACGTTATCCCCGAGGTCGTGGGTCCGGTGCTCGACAAGCGCCCGGCCGATTCGGTCGACTGGCATATGCCCGAGGTCTGCCCCGTGTGCGGCAGCCCCGTGGTCCACGAGGATGGCGAGGTGGCTTACCGCTGCGTGTCCATCGACTGCCCCGCACAGCTCAAGGAGCGCCTGCTCCACTGGGTGAGCCGCGGCTGCATGGACGTCGATGGCCTAGGCGACGAGATCGTCGACAAGATGATCGCCGCCGGCCTGATTCACGACGTCGCAGACTTCTACCAGCTCACGGTCGACGACATCGCCGGCCTGGACACGGGGCGCACCTATGCCAGCTCCAACAGCAGAAAGGGCGTTAAGAAGGGCGACCCCATTCCGGTAGGCCTCAAGACGGCCGAGAAAATCATCGCCGAGCTCAACAAGTCCAAGAGTCAGCCGCTCGGTCGCGTGCTGTTTGCCCTGGGCATCCGTCACGTGGGCAAGAGCGTGGGCGAGGTCATCGCCGAGCGATTCCTGTCGATTGACAAGCTTATCTTGGCGAGCGAAGAGGATATTGCCGAGTGCGAGGGCATCGGCCCCAAGATTGCGGCGAGCGTCAAGCAGTTCCTGGCCGTGCCCGAGAACCTTGCCGTCCTGGAACGTCTGCGCCAGGCGGGCCTGTCGCTCGAGGTCGATTTGGACGCCGCGCACGCGCAAGCCGCAGCCGACGCTGGCGTGGCAGGCGAGCTCGCCGACGCACAGCCGCTCGCGGGTCTGACCTTCGTGCTCACCGGCACGCTCGTCAACCGCACGCGCGACGAGGCGGGCGCGGCGCTCAAGGTGCTCGGCGCCAAGGTTTCGGGCAGCGTATCAAAGAAGACGAGCTATCTGGTTGCCGGTCCCAAAGCGGGTTCCAAGCTTACCAAGGCCGAGCAGCTGGGTGTGCCCGTGCTGGACGAGGACGCGCTCGAGCAGATCTTGGCTACCGGTGAGGTGCCCCAGGCTTAAGGCATCAATAGTCAAATTGAAGAACCGCCCGAAAGCGCGATGCCTTCCGGGCGGTTCTTACTTTGTTGGGGAAACCGGCATCGTGATCTGCGTCACGTAGGTCGCGGGGTCGTCGCTGATGATGTCGTCAATGAGGGCGATTTCGCGTTGCCCCGCTACGCTGCTAACTTGTCAAAAGCCCCGCGCCGGTTGAGCACGGTAAACGCGACAACACAGATGACTGCCGACAGAATCGACCCGCACGGCGAGGCGATGCCCATGGGAAACAGCGTGTCGGAATAGGCGTTCGACAGCAGCCACGCGCCCGGCACGCGAATGAGTGCCACGGCCAGCACGTTGTGCGCAAAGCCGATGTAGCTCTTGCCGTATGCAGCGAAAAAGCCGCTAAAGCAAATGTGGATGCCGGCAAAAATCGCGTCGAAAATGTAGCTGCGCATATAGCCGGTGCCGGCAGCGACTACTGCAGCGTCCTTGGCAAAAAAGCCAATAAACGCCGGCGCCACCAGCCACATCAGCACCGTGATCAGGCAGCCGTACACCACCGAGATAGTCATGGCGTCTTTGAGCACCTGACGCGCACGGTCGCCCTTGCCCGCGCCGGCGTTTTGCGCCGTGAGTGCGCTGACGGTGGCGCCCATGGAACTCGGTACAATGAACAAAAAGCTGATCATCTTTTCGACCAGGCCCACAGCGGCGGCGTCGACCAGGCCGCGATGGTTGGCGATGACGGTGATAAACATAAACGCCACCTGGATGCAGCCGTCCTGCACGGCCACGGGCACGCCGATCTTAAGGATGCCGCCGAGCACCTCGGGCTGGGGACGCAGGTCGCTACGCTTAACGTGGATGTTCGTACGGCGGCTCTTAAGCCACACGAGCGCGAGGGCAACGCTTGCCGTCTGGGCGGTTACCGTGCCGAGTGCCGCACCCACGGGGCCGAGCCCCAAGTGGCCGATAAACAGAAAATCGAGCGCGATGTTGATGATGCACGCCACGCCGATCACGTACATGGGCGAGCGCGAATCGCCTAGGCCGCGAAAGATGGCCGAGAGGATGTTGTATGCGGCGATAAACGGAATGCCGACAAAGCAGATGCGCAGGTAGGCGGCGGTTCCTTCGACTGCCTCGGCTGGCGTCCCAATAAGTGCCACGATCTGTGGGCACAGTGCGAGCAGGATGGCTGCCAGCACTACCGAGACACCCATAAACAGCGTGATGGTGTTGCCGATGACGGTCTCGGCGCGATCGAAGCGGCGCGAGCCCACGGCGTGGCCGACGATAACCGTCGTTCCCATGGCCAGACCCACGAGCGTCACGGTAATGATATAGAGCGTCTGCGCGCCATTGCCCACGGCGGTGATGCCGGCGGCACCGCTAAACTGCCCCATCATGTACAGGTCGGCCATGCCGTAGAGCATCTGCAAAAAGTACGAGAGCATATAGGGCAGGGCAAAGACCGCGATGGTCTTAAGGACATTGCCGCGTGTGAGGTCGTGTTCCATAGGTGGGGCTTTCTGGCTGGGTCTGTTTCCGTACCAGTGTAGTGAAAACCCTACAACGATTGTAGAGTCAAGGTTTGTGTGTTGAGGATGGGCTTGGAAAGCCGGTCTTGTTCGAAGCGACCTGTCCTGTCGTACGGGTGTCGGCATGATTCTCTCGTGGGGTATTATGTTTTTCGAAGAATAAAACGCCGCGTGAGGGGAGGGCTGCGTGGACGGGCACGTGCAGCATGACGGTTTTGGCCGCGATATCAACTACCTGCGCATTGCCGTTACCGACAAGTGCAATTTCCGCTGCATTTACTGCATGCCGGCCGATGGCGTGGCGCCCCGTGCACACGACGAGTTACTCAGCGCCGAGGAAATCGCCCGCTTTGTGCGCTTGGTGGCGGGGGAGGGCATTCGCCGCGTGCGCCTGACGGGCGGCGAGCCGCTGGTCAGCCGCCGTATTATTCCGCTTATTCGCGACATCCGCGCGATCCCTCAGATCGAGGACATCTCGCTCACCACCAACGGCGCCCTGCTGCCCAAGCTGGCGCCGCAGCTCAAAGATGCCGGGCTTAACCGCGTCAACATCTCGCTCGACACGCTCGACCCTACGCTCTTTGGAAAGATCACGCGCCTGGGTCGGCTCGAGCAGACCATGGCCGGCATCGACGCGGCGCTGGCTTGGGGCTTTGAGCCCGTTAAGGTCAACTGCGTTGTTGTGCGCCGGCTCAACCAGGATGTGGCGGCCCTCGCGCGGCTCACGCTCGACCGTCCCATTCACCTGCGCTTTATCGAATATATGCCCATCGGCGACGAGCACACGAGCTCGCATTGCGCTGTGGACCCGCATGCGCCCGCGCTCAATCCCGAGCTGTGGGACGCGAGCGATACCGTGCCGAGTGACGAGCTGCGGGCGCGCATCAATGCCGGGGCCACCGCGACGGGACTGGGCGAGCTCGAGCCGCTCGACATCAACGATGCTCCTGCCGGCGCGGGCCCTGCGCGCTATTGGCGCTTTCCGGGCGCGGCGGGAACGGTTGGCTTCATTAGCGCCATGTCCAACCATTTTTGTGCGAATTGCAACCGTCTGCGCCTGACGGCCGATGGCAACGTGCGTCCGTGCCTGTTTAGCGATGCCGAGTATTCGGTGCGCGACGCCCTGCGCCGTGGTGATGATATACAGGTACTTTCGATTTGGCGCGATGCCGTGGCCCACAAACCGCAGGAACACGCGATAATTGAGGGCACGCAACGATTTATGTCCCAAATCGGAGGATGATCATATGGCCAAGAGCAGGTACGCCGACGCCACCAAAGCCGCTCGCAGGGCCGCGATGTCTGCCCACAAAGTCACGGCCGCGGCGAATGCTGGCAACACCGACGCGTCCGCGCAGCCGACTTCCAGCGCGGCCACCGAACCCTCCCGTGACGCACGTCGCAACGAGCTGACGCACGTGGACGCCAAGGGCGAGGTGCGCATGGTCGATGTGTCCGACAAGGCCGAGACCCATCGCATCGCCATCGCCGAGGGCACCATCCTCATGCATCCCGAGACACAGGCCATGGTGCTGCAGGACCGCGCCAAAAAGGGCGACGTGCTTGCCTGCGCGCGCGTGGCGGGCATCATGGCCATCAAACGCACGAGCGACATCATTCCCATGTGCCATCCGTTGCTCATTACCAAGAGCAAGTGCGACATTGCGCCCATCGCTCCGGCGGGGACGCCGGCCGAGGACGTGCCCGAGGGCTGGGCACCGGCGCGCGCGGACGGGCAGGTTGGCTTTCACGTACTGGTTACGGCCGGCGTGACGGGCAAGACGGGTATCGAGATGGAGGCCCTGACCGGCGCGAGTGCCGCGTGCCTAACGATCTATGACATGTGCAAGGCGGTTGATCGCGGTATGGAGATCGTCGACGTGCGCCTGCTGCACAAGGAGGGCGGCCGCTCGGGCGTGTGGGACCGCGCATAGCGTCAGGCCGCTGCTGTTGAGGCCGTGGCCACTGACGGTGCCGCACCCGCGAGCGCACCCGTCGCCGTCGCGCCCGCAGCTCCGACACCGGCCGTCCCCGCGATCGCGTTTATCGGCTACCAAAACTCGGGCAAGACCACGCTCGTCGAGAAGGTTATCGCCGAGCTCACCCGCCGCGGCCTGCGCGTGGGATCGCTCAAGCATCACGGGCACCACGGCTTTGATATCGACGTGCCCGCTAAGGACACCTGGCGCCATCACCAAGCCGGATCCAAGCACGTGGGCCTCATCTGCGCCACGCGCTGGGCGGAGTACGCCGACACGCGCGAGGAGGACGAGATGCCCGCGCGCGAGCTGCTGTCGCGTTACAACGATGTCGACGTGGTGATCATCGAGGGCTACAAGACCGAGGGCTTCGACAACATCGTGGTCGCGCGCTCCGGTGTCGACCGTCTGCGCGGCAAGAGCTCGCTCGACCTGGTCGACGGCCGCACGCTGGCCCTTGCCTGCAACGAAGCCCTGGCACGTCAGGCCTTCGACGCAGGCTTTGCGACCCGAGCCATCAACATCAACGACGCCCGAGCCATCTGCGACCTTATCCAAGACCATCTGGCCTAAAACCTGCCAAAAAGGGACAGGTTCATTTTGGCAGGTTTTATCTGGGCAAACGTCATTTCCACCACAGAGGGGCCAGGCACCTTTGTGGTGGTTTTTGCTTTGGTAGATTTTTGTGACATGCCTTACAATCTACCAAGTAGTTCATGACGGGCGAAAAACGGAGAGAAGGGTCCTGATGCGTCCTTAATGTTTCATGCGGATAGATTGATTTGACAGACGGCGACGAATGTCCACCGCCCGTATTCGTATGAAACGAGGAGTCTCCGTGCTCGTATCTCTTCTCTCAAAACCTCACCCTTCGTTGTCCGCGCAGGCTAAGCACCTGGTGGCAATGCGCTTCCTCATATATACCGGCTTTCAGACCAGCTACTTTATCGGTGTTATCGGAACACTCACCTATGCGGACGGCGCTTCGGTCGTTGCGACATCGCTGGCCGTCCTGTTTATGAACGTCTTCGTGATCCTGGGATCCTTTGCGGGTGGAGCGGCGCTTGACGCTTGGGGTCCGTGCCGGCATTTCCGGGCGAGTATCTTTGGCACGTTGGCAACCGGCGCGGCGATTATCGCCTGTGGCAGCGCGACCGGAACAGTCCTTGCCGGCGCGATGCTCCTGGGCTTTGTGATAGGATTCGCCCAGCCCGTCGCCACGTCCTATCCGGCGTATCTCACCGACGACCCCGTCGAGCTCAAAGACATCAACTCCGCCATCACCATGTCCTCCAACGTGAGCATTATCGTCGGCCCCACGCTGGGCGGCTTTGTCGCGGCGGCTGCATCGTCACACGCGGTGTTTTTGCTCATGATGATCTTTACCGTACTGGCGCTCGTCGCCGGTTGGGGCTTTAGGCCGCAAGCAGGTCGCGTCGCCGCGCGCGAAAGTGCTCCCGCGGATAGCAGCACAACGGCAAGTACTGCCAATCAAAGCTCCGACTCCAATAAATCCACCCGCGTCACCTTCGTGACCAGCATCAAGACAGTCTTTACCAACAGCGTCCTCGCCCTGCTGTTCTGCATTATTTTCCTTTCGAACTTTGGCTATGGCGCCTTCGATCCGCTGGAGTCGTTCTTCTACCGCGATGTCCTGCACGTCGGTGTCGAGTGGATGGGCTGGCTCTCGTCTGCCTGCGGCGTGGGCGCGGTGCTGGGCGCCGTGGTCGCGCTCCGCTTGCCGCCGCACCTGGTCAACCTTAAGACGCTGCTTGTGGCGCTTCTGTCCGTGGGCCTGGGAAGCCTGCTCTACGTGGGAACGCCGTACGTGGGCGTAGCCCTTGTCGGCCAGATTGCCCTGGGCGTGGCCTGGGGCGTCGTCAACCCGCTCCACAACACGATCGTGCAAACGACGGCCCCGCTCGAACAGCTCGGTCGCGTCAACTCGGTCATGGGCTTTGGCAACATGTTCGCCGGCGTGGCGCCGCTGGCGATTGCCCCGTGGCTGGCGGCGACGTTTGGCGTGCAGCAGACGCTCATCGGGGCGGGTATGGTCGTGACGGCGGTTCCCGCGGCACTGCTGCTGTTTGGACACCGGCATTTGGATCGTGCCGCAAAGCAGTAAAAACCATCACAACATTCGATAAAAATCGCGATTTTGCCGAAAAACGTCGAATGTTGTGATGGTTTGCGCCCCGGGCCAGGCCACCCTTCGGGTTCGGCCACCACAAAAGGGGCCAGGCTCCTTTGTGGTGGCTTTTGCTTTGACGGGCCGCGCCTGCGCCTTGGTATACCATGTACACCATTTCCGACCACATTCAGCACCGCCGCACAACCCAGAAAGGCCCCCATGGACGCCACCTTCAGCCACATTAAAGCCGTACTCTGCGATATCGACGGCACGCTGCTCACGAGCCGGCACACGGTGTCCCCGCGCACCGTGGCGGCGATCCGCGCCTTGCGCGAGCGTGGCGTGCTCTTTGGCCTGTGCACCGGGCGCGACGCCCACGCGACCGAGGCCATGTACGAGCTCTGGGGTATCGAAGGCCTGGTGGACGTGCTCGTGGGCTGCGGTGGCGCCGAGGTCATCGACCGCGCGCACGACATCAACGAGCTGAGCTATCCGCTGCCGGGCGAGACCATCGCGCGCATTTGCGAGCACATGGCAGACCTGCCGGCAACGCCCGTTTGCCCTCGGGACGGCGTGCTCTATGTGCCCGAGAGCGATGCGTGCGTCGAGCACTTGTCGCGTGTCGACGGCGTGCCCTACAAGGTGGTTGACTTTGCCGAGTTTTTGCGCGAGCCGCAGACCAAGGTGATGTTTACCATGGCGCCCGAGGTAATGCCGCGGGTGATTGAGCGGGCGTCGACGCTTGCCGACGACACCGTTAAAGCGGCTGCTCTGCAGACCACGCAACGACTCTACGAGTTCATGGATCCGCGCGTGTCTAAGACGCGCGGCCTTGTGCGCGTGGCGGAGCTCAGCGGCATGGAGCTCGAGAACATCTGCGTGTTTGGCGATGCCGATAACGACACCTGCATGGTGGCCGACGCCGGCGTGGGCGTGGCCATGGCAAACGGCAGCGACGCCACCCGTGCCGCCGCCGACTTTGTAACCTCGAGCAACGACGAAGACGGCATCGCGATCTTTATCGAGGAGCATCTGCTGTAGCGCCGGGGGAGAACCACCGCAAAGGGGACAGGCACCTTTGCGGTGGCCTCAGGCGATTTGGGCGAGTTGATGCCTACAATCTGCGCGCAAATACAAATATGGTTGTCTGAACATTACGCTTCTAACCACCGATGGGTTAAAGATATTCTCATCAGTTTGGTAGGATATTCCTTCCGGTTAATGACCTACTGCTCACGGTCGATTTTCGACCGTGAGCGGGATGTTTGCTCTTGAGCAAAAATTTATGCAAACAAATCTAATGCCATTAAAAAATGATGGGCAACTAAATTACCAGTAGAAACAAAAAATAGATAGCGAATAAACGAAGGTAAATCTGAGCAAATGTCAAGAGAATTGAGAATCCGCTAGAAAAATGTCGGTATATTTTGCTCAGATGTCTAAACAATCGTTACAATATGTACACTAAGCGTGCGCAATTTCAGGTTGCGCAGATACGTTTGATAGTGAAAGAGCAAGATCGCGGTCTCTTGGGGAGGAGACATCGATGAAAGCAAATTCAGACAAATCTAAGCAGAGCAATAAAGCGATGCATCGTGTGCTAGCAGGCGTTTTGTGCGGAGCCTCCGTTTTGAGCTTGGTGCTGTCGCTCGTCATGCCTCCGATCTCGCAGGCCATTGCCAATGGCACTCAGGAGGTTGCTGCCGAGGAGGTTGCTGCGGACGAGGGCACTTTAAGCAAGGACGCCCGTGCGGACAATCCCACGGGCAAAGTCGCCGAAAACCAGAATAACGGCGACGTCGAGAATGACGCGAACGACGACGTCGAGAATGGGGCGAACGAGGATACCGTTGCAGCAGACTCGACAGCCGATGACGCGGAGGCCGAGGGCGCCGCGCCGCCTGCGGATGATGATGCTAACGACGAGGGCACGATCGCACTTGCTGCAGAGAATGGATCGACTCATGAAATCAGTAGTGGAGCTGAACTCAGCTCGAAGCTTTCTGAAAAGAGTTTTCGCGATAATGAGGGCCGGGCTACTTTTACGCTTGTTAACAATATTGAATGCAGCGATGAGATTAAGCTTGAACAAACTGACGATAACCCCATCAATATCACCCTTAATCTAAACGGTAATAAGATCAAGTGCTTGAACACCGACAAGCCGTTATTCGATGTTGCTGGCGGCGCAACACTTACAATTAAGGACGAAATTAAGGACTCCGCGCCGGTGACTGAGACGGTTAACGATGTCCAACGGCTGACTGATCAGGGGCAGGACCTGAATCCCGATAATTATGGCAAGAAAGTCGAGCTAAAATACGATAATGACATTCCGTCTGATCTTACCTACTACGTGACCAAATCGACCCCGAGTGGTACAGGGACAATCGAGACGCTTGTCAGCCATAACGTCGATATTAAGGGCAAGGGCGCCATCGTGGCGTGCGGCGGCAAAACAAATCTAAGGCTCATCAATCTGTATAACAAATACGGCAAGGGCGGCACGTTTAACCTTGTGAGCGGCGTGATTACGCAAAAACAAGACGGCAGCGTTAGCAGCTTGGTCTATGCCGAGGGCGGCTCTACCGTCAACATGCGCGGCGGCTACGTGTGTGGCGCTTCTAGCTCGGGTGCGGGCGCGGGCATTATGGTGTCCAACGAGAAAGGTGGTGCCTCGACCCTTAATTTGACCGGTGGCGTAATTGCTGGCAACAGTGCTCCTAGTGGCGGCGGTGTGTATGCTAAAGACTCCACGGTCACCATGACTAATGGCGTAATCTCCGGCAACAGCACACTTCCTTCTGGTGCTGGTTTCGGCGGCGGCATCATGGCCGAAAACGGCAGCGTCACTGTTTCCGGTGGCTACATCACTAACAATAAATATACCAATTTCTGTGGCCATGATGGTTATGGCGATCATGGCGGCGCTGGACTTGCCGCTAGAAACGGTACTTATGTCACCATTTCGGGCGGCCAGATCACGGGCAACTATTCTGAGGAAGCAGGCGGCGGCGTTTACATTACCGATGTCGATCGACACGGGGCGAGTTCTCGCGAGACAATGGCATGGCTCAACATTACGGGGGGAACTATTGCCGCAAATGTGAGCAACCGTTCCGAGGGTGCTGGCATTCGCGTGGGCCAGATGGTTGACGCGATGATAGAAGGTGCGTCAAAATCTACTCCAGTCTATATCACTAATAACTCCTGCATGTCTCGCTTTGACTGGGGCGGAGGCGGTATCTTTGTCCAGGGCGATTCGGATACCGCATCTAATGCGGGCAGGCTATTTGTCTATAACTCCTATATAAGCAGCAATGAGGCCGGTGGCTACGGTGGCGGCGTTGCGGTTTGCCCGACGGGCAAGACCTTGGTGACGAACACCTACGGCACAGCGATCTTTGGCAATACGTCTGCCAAAGATCAGCATGAAGCAAAAGATGATTATAATTCTGAGAAAAATAGCGGCAACGAAGGCACCCCTCACCTATCCGCTGGTGGCTACGAAGGCCTTGTCCACAAAAAGAACCAGGATACTACCGCCTACAATAGTCCTGACTTTCGCGAAAACGGTCACGCCGATTTCTTCCTTGCAGCGGAGGGTCACCGCGAACCAATCGCGGCAGTGACCGGCAAGATGCTTGGCGGCGGTGATGCCAAGTACTCGGGAAGTAAAGAGCTTAGAGGTGCCATTACTATCCCCGCTAACGGTGGCGTGCAGGTATATAACAGCATCGGCCTGAGCTCGGGTGTTAATGCTCAAGACCTTCAAGACCTCGCGGCGATCAATGAGGCGCGAAACGAGGCAAAGACGTTTATCACGGGCAATTATTCCTGGAACCATGGCGGCGGCATCATGTCAAATGGCGACTTGTACCTAGGCGTGCCTGCGGATACGTACGTCTACCCGAGCCTTAAGCTGAAGGCGACCAAGAAGCTAATCGATTCGCAGGCTGATGAGAACAAAACGCTCACCGGGAATGAGTTCACCTTTGCGGTCTACCGCAAGGATTCGAAAGATCCTTTCGTTAATGGGAAATTCAATCGCGACGCTTGCACTGAGGTAGGAACTGCAAAAAATGACGCAAGCGGTAACATCACGTTTGATCTTGATGAACAGTTCGCAACGAGTGGTACAGCTGACACAACCACTATCACATACTACTTGGTCGAAGATTCCGGCGCTGAACCCGGTATCACGTACGACTCCGCTGTGTATGAGATTGTGGTAAGCGCCAAGGATAACCCGACCGAGCTCATGACTGCTCCGAAAAAGGACGAGCCGAACGTACAGATAGCTCTCAAAATCCATAACTACACGATTGAAAAGGTCAAAGTGACCAAGCATGAACTCGACAAGTCATCTGGGATGTGGAGTGTCACAAAATCATGGGACAACTTGCAGAAGAGCGATGACTATTATCCAATTGCCTGCAAAGATAGCTCAACGACTTTCACCAACGAGTACACTCCGTACACCTCCAGCGGCTCCTGGACTCCTAAGGCGACTAAGGTCGTTGAGGGCGGCGAGATGAAGGAGTTTACGCTTCAGCTTGCGACCGACAAAGAGTTCACGAAGAACGTTCAGAATAAGTCGACCAAGACCGACGCTGGTAAGTCCCAGACCTTAAGCTTCGACGAGATTAAGTACGAACTAAAAGACCTCGAAAAACTCGCGTCCGACTCCACGGGTCGCGGTGCGAGCAAAACCTTTACTTATTACGTTCGCGAACAGCGGCCGACCACGCCGTTTACGAACTACAAGTACGACGAGTCGGTCTATCGATTTGATGTCACAATGACGGACCAAAAAGACGGAACAATCAAGGCCACCACGGTAACCTACACCAAGATCCAGGACGCTGGCGGTAATCCTATCGACGACCAGGAGCCCATTGTCTTTAACAGTAACAATCCCAATGAGCACGGCCCCACCTTCACCAACACCTACTCCACCTCTTTGCCCCTTTCTGGTATGTCGGGCGTCACTCTGACGTACTTTGCCGGCGCGGCGGTGCTTTGCGCTGCTGCAGCCTGGATGCACATTCGTCGCAAGGCGAATGCGAAGGGAGGTGAGCGTCGTGAATAAGAAAGTTTGCTCCTTCCCGATCTTGTCTGCGCTGCTTGCCCTCCTGATCGGCACCTGCGCGGTTGTGTTCCCCGCATCCGCGCAGGCCGCGCCGACCTCGACCGGTTCCATCACGGTGAGCGGCACCGTGGCGAGCAGCTACGACGCCTACCAGATCTTTAGCGCCAACGTCATCGATGGCGACAACGACGCTAAAATAGCCACCGACCTCGCCTGGGCAAGCGACGACGTGCGCGACGCCGCAATGCCTGTGCTGCACAGTGCCGGCATGCCCAAATCCCAGACCACAGCGCAGGAAGCTGCCGAGTGGCTCAACGCCGATTCCCACCTTACGAGCGCGCTGAGCGCACAGCTCGCTCGTTTCCTCCAGAGCTCTGGCGCCGTGTCCGTGGCCCTTAATGCGGGCACGGCGGCCGAACTGCCCTGCGGCTACTGGCTCATCGTCGCCGACGACGACGCCATCGCCCAGGGCGAGGCCGGCACCGCGCCGATCATGGCCCTGGTCGGCGGCAGCGCCGTCACCGTCAAGCCCAAGGCGGCGACCCCCAAGGTCTCCAAGCATGTGCTGGAGGACAGCACCGCCGCCTGGCAGAAGGCCGCCGACGCCACGGTCGCCGACGACCTGTACTGGCGCCTCTCTGCCACGGTCCCGGCGGGGCTCAAGGCCTACGACACCTACACGGTGCGGTTCGTCGACGCCATGAGCGCGGGGCTCGACCCCTCCAAGGTGGCCGCGAGCATGCGCGTGTACGTGGCGGCGGGTGCGGACGGCGGCTTCGACGCCGTCTCGGCCGGTAAGGACGGCCGCGCCGGCACTGAGCCCGCGAAGGGCTGGACCGACATCACGGCCCAGTGCGCCACCAAGGTAGCAGCGGACGGCAAGACCTTCACCGTGCGCACCGGCGACCTGATCGCCGCGCTCGGCGGGGCCGACGCCTTTACCGCGGGCGCCCGCGTGGTCGCCGTGTACAACGCGCCGCTCAACAGCGCATGCAACCACGGCATCGCGAAGGGCAACCCCAACGAGGTCTACCTGCGCTACCCGCGCTCTCCCTTTGCCGACCAGTCGGGCGACGCCGGCCTCACCCGCACGCCGAGCGACGACGCGTGCGCCTACACCTGGGATCTCGCGCTCACCAAGCGCGGCAGCGACGGCGACAAGCCGCTTGCCGGGGCGGTCCTGAGCATCGCCGACGACCGCGGTCGTACGCTGGCGGCCGGCGGCACGTGGGATGCGGAGGGCAAGGCCACCGTCACCACGGGTGAGGACGGCCGCGTGACCGTCTCGGGCGTGGACTCGGGCAAGCTGGAGGTCCGCGAGCTCAAGGCGCCCAAGGGCTACACCGCCTTTAAGGGCACGCGCTCCGTGACGGTCAAGGCCGAGGGCCTGGACGTCGGCCAGGTGGCCGCCGCCAAGCCCAAGCTCACCATCACGGCCGAGTCGCCCCTGCGTGCCGACAGCGCGGACGAGTCGACGGGCAGCCTAGAGGCGTCGCTCATCAACACGCCCACCGGCACACCCCCTAGCATTACCACCGGAGGCTTTATGCCCTCGACTGGCGATATGGCAATGTACGCCGCGGTCGCCGCAGCGGTCGCCGGAGCCGCGCTCATCGTGGTCGCGCTCCTGATCAGGCGGGGAGGTGGCAGCCATAAAGAGTAGCTGGCAGCCCCACCGAGAGCGGGGCGAGACGTAGCGAAGTAAATGCTAAGACACAGACAGATGATGACCAATCAAATGAGAACCAACCGGAAAACGGAGGAAAAGAAGATGAGCATGAGCAAGAACATCGCACGCCTGGCAGTAACCGCCGGCCTAACGGCAGTGCTGAGCTTCGGCGGCGTGATGGCCCCGGTGACCATGGCGTTTGCGGCGGGCACGCCGACGGTGGCCACGGACGGCAATGTAAAGATTGACGAGAAGACCTATAAGGACACAACCTTTAAGGGCATCCAGATTTTCAAGGCAAAGGTTACGCAGAATTATGATGGAAGTGCCTGGTCTGGCGAAAAGACCCTTTCCGATATTGATTGGGCGTCGCCTGATGTTATGAGTGTTGTGACTGGTGCATTTACTGACGTCGCGGAGGCTCCTGCTGCGAATGCAGGCGCTCAGGCTTGGGCCAAGTACATTAAAGATAATGCCGGTAATAAAGTTGGCCAGACTGCTAAGGTTGACGCTGGCTCCACGTTGGATAAGATTGCTGCCGCACTTGAGGGTTCGACTCTAACCTGGACAAACCCAGGCGATTCCAGCAAGGGAGACTTTAAGGCTTTAAACACCGGCTATTGGCTCTTTGTGACTGCAAATGTTGGTTCGACCACATCTAGCGATTCGGCCAACGGCAATACCGACGCCTATACCTCGCCAATCTTCACTGTCGTCGGTGGTGAAGATGTAAAGGCGGAGCCCAAGAAGGACGTCCCCAACGTGACCAAGGCCGTCAAGGATGACGCAGTGGATGGCACGTTTGGTACATTCGAGAATCCCAACAAGGCTGCTGACTCTCAGATGGGCGACTATGTCGACTATCTTCTTACCGGTACGGTTGCAAGCAACATCAACACCTACAGCACCTACAAGTACACCTTCACT
The DNA here is from genome assembly GCF_052121995.1 of Collinsella sp. LCP19S3_A7. Lineage (NCBI taxonomy): Bacteria > Bacillati > Actinomycetota > Coriobacteriia > Coriobacteriales > Coriobacteriaceae > Collinsella > Collinsella sp. LCP19S3_A7. Next base: position 44,412 of record NZ_JBQKDE010000007.1, read on the forward strand.
GATGAGCTCCCCAAATCCATGACGCCGAAGTTTAAGGATGGTAGCACGACGCCAGACGTCACGGTCAAGATCGGTGATACCGAGGTCAAGACTGACTGCTACACCGCCAAGTACGTGAACGATAAGATAACTGTCGACTTCACCGATCTCAAGAACTGCACGGATGAGAGTGGCAATTCTATTGTGTTGAACAGTGGCTCGAAGGTGACTGTCGAGTACAAGGCCAAGCTCGACTCCACCAAGATTTTCGAAAATGGCAAGATCAAAGATGAATTCAAAGGTTTGGTTGGTAAAGCCCAGAAAAATAAGGTTACGCTGACTTATTCCAACAATCCGCATGCCGAAGGTGTTGGCGCCACGGTTGAGCATCCTGCCTATGATTACACCTACGGTATCGATGTCACCAAGGTCGGTTCTGATGATGAAACAAAGGGACTCAAAGGTGTTGAGTTTACGCTGCAAGAGCAGGGTGATATTAACAAGTTTATCATGGCAAATGGTGTCAAGACGACCGATGAAGCAAAGGCTAAGCTGACAACTGATGACTCCGGCAAGCTTAACGTTGTTGGTCTCGACGAGGGCACCTACGTCCTCACGGAGGTTACGCCCGCCCCTGGTTACAACAACTCCGCAGCAAACGGTGTGACCTTTACCATCAAGCGCGATCTTAACCAGAATGGCGATGACGTTACCCCTAGTGCGGATTCTGCAATCAATGCAGCAAATGGTGTCGTGAAGAACAATTCGGCTACCGCGTCTACCGGTAAGCTCAGTTTCATCATTGTCGACCAGCAGGGCTCCGGCCTTCCCCTCACCGGCCTCAATGGCGTGACCTTCACTTGGATCGCTGGTGGCGCGGTGCTGTGCATCGGCGTGGCGCACCTCATCCGCAGCCGTAAGCAGGCTGAGGAGTCCGAGCAGGAGTAACGCTCGCTCACCCATCCCTTTGGCAGGTGGGATGTGATGGCCATGAGACTTGCGGACACTTTTCTCGTCCATTGACGTTCTTGCTTTGCCATTCTCTTTTCGGGACAGATTCCGCACTGGAGTTTGCCCCATTTTTTGGATATAGCAGCCGGTGTGCCGATGCTCGTAAGGTCGGGTGTAATGAATATCGAACAAATGTTTGCAAATGTTGCGCTTGCCGGGAGCAAGCGCATGCGCTCGCAGTAAAATTACCTTGCGACGCATCCCGTGCGCGGGCGGCCGACGACTCGATCGGAGGTCCCCAAATGCTGAAATTCCTTAACGCGCTCGCCGCCCTCGCGGCGGTGGGCACGTTCGTCATCGCGTTTCTTGACTCGTATGAGGTTCGGTTTAAGGTCCGTAGGCGCACGCGCGGTGCGGACGGTAGAAGGCATTTGCGCCGCAACAAGCGCAAATAAGAATGCCCGGGGTTCGGAGCCCGGGCATTTAACAACGTCGGAAACTGGTCGCCCGCGCTCCTAAGTACTTACGCGGGGTGCGTCGTTTCCTGTAGCTATTGTATCCCGAATCGCCCCGCCGATTCGGGACATTTTGAAAACGCAAATGCTGGCCTATCCTCGACCGGATGATGCAGTCTGGCTGTGTTGTCCGGCACAGGAGCTCGCTAATCAGCTATTATTTGTTTAGACAACTTGAGTTGTAGAGGAGTGACTGGCGATGGTGCAGGGCGCCAAACATATGAAGAGCAATAACGCCGCGGCCAACGGTGGCTCAAGCCCTCAGTCTAAACCTCAACCAAAACCTAAGCGCCGTCGCAAGCGGCTGCCGCGCTGGGCCGACCGGCTCATCACCATCGTCATCATCCTTATCGGCGTGGGCCTTATGACCTGGCCGTGGATCTTGGACCGGCTCGAGGCCTCGGGCGTGTTCAACCAGATCAGCACCGTGTCCAGCACCGTGGATGCGCTGTCTGCCGAGGAGCGCGAGCGCATTCTGCTCCAGGCGCGCTCCTATAACGAGCAGCTGGCGGGCGAGGCAACCGAGCTTCCCGCCGATCAGATCGAGCCCTACGCTCAGCAACTTATCTTTGACCGCGACCCCATGATGAGCTGGGTCGAGATTCCCTCCATCGACGTGAGCATGCCCATCTACCACGGCACGAGCGAGGAAGTCCTCATGGCGGGCGTCGGCCACCTGGAGGGCACGAGCCTGCCGGTGGGCGGCACCTCGACGCATTGCGTGCTCACCGCGCACTCGGGCATGCGCAACCTGAGCATGTTCGACGACATCCACTCGCTGGAGGCCGGCGACCTTGTGCTGCTGCACACCATGAACAAGACGCTCGCCTACAAGATGGTGGACTCCGAGGTGGTGCTGCCCGAGGAGATGGAGTCGCTGACCATCGAGCCCGGAGCCGACAAGGTTACGCTCGTCACCTGCACGCCCTACGGCGTGAACGACCATCGTCTGCTGGTGCACTGCGTGCGCACCAAGTACAGCAAGAAGGACGTCGACAAGCAAAAGTCGCTGGCTGGTCGCCACTGGGGCAAGCGCGAGTTTGCCGTGCTCATCGTGGTCGTGGCCATTGTGCTGTTGCTGCTGGACATCGTGATCCACGCGATCCGCAAGCGCCGCAAGGCCAAGGTCTCGGCATAGGGCATCGTTCAGAACCACCACAATGGGGACAGGCACCTTTGTGGTGTTCGGGACTTCCAAACCATCACAACATTCGATGAAAATCGCGATTTTGCCGAAAAACGTCGAATGTTGTGATGGTTTGCGCCCCGGGTCATGCCATCCTGCGGATCCGGCCACCACAAAGGGCGCAGTTCACAGGCACCTTTGTGGTGGTTTTCGCTATGGACGGTACGGTTTCGCTGCAGAACCGCCGGCCCGCCGCCTGCCAACCGCCGCCCTCGTTACGTTTTCGCTGCATTTGGGTAAAGCGCCTGCTCCAAGCCGGCGTTGCCTTGTATACTAGAGCGGTTTAACTGTTATGCGGAAGGGAGCGCCTATGGCACTCAGCGAGAAAGACGTGCGCGGTATCGCCGAGTACGCAAAGATCGCACTGACCGATGACGAGCTCGCCCAGATGACGTCCTACATGAACGATGCCGTCCAGATGCTCGAGCCCGTCTTGCAATATGACTTGCCCGACGTGGAGCCCACGTTCCATCCCATCGGAAGCCTGTCCAACGTGATGGGCGATGACCTGCGCGAGTCCGAGCGCGACCTGCCGCTCGACGTCGCGCTCGAAAACGCCGGCAGCGCGCGCGACCGCTACTTCCGCGTGCCGTCCATTTTGGGAGAGGGGGAGAGCGAGTAATGGCGCAGAGCTTCGATTCCCTTACCGCTGTCCAGATTGCCGCGAGCGTTGCCGCTGGCGACTTTACCGCTACCGAGGTGGCCCAGGCCTCCCTTGCCGCCATCGAGGCGCGCGAGGGCGGGGTCCAGGCATTCCTACAGGTGGCGCCCGAGCTTGCGCTCGAGGCCGCCGCGCGCGTGGATGCCGATCGTGCCGCAGGCAAGCCGCTGCCCCCGCTCGCGGGCGTGCCGCTGGCCATCAAGGACAACATGAACCTTGTGGGCACGCGCACCACCTGCGCTTCCCGCATGCTCGAGAACTACCAGAGCGTCTACACCGCCACCTGCGTCCAGCGCATGCTCGATGCCGGCTGCCTGCCCATGGGCAAGGCCAACATGGACGAGTTTGCCTTTGGCAGCTCCACCGAGAGCTCGGCGTTCCACCGCACCAACAACCCCTGGGATACCGAGCGCGTGCCCGGTGGCTCCTCGGGCGGCTCCGCTGCCGCCGTCGCCGCGGGCGAGGTCGCGCTCTCGCTGGGCTCGGACACCGGCGGCTCCATTCGCCAGCCGGCGTCGCTGTGCGGCGTGGTGGGCTTTAAGCCCACATATGGCGCCGTGAGCCGTTACGGCGTGGTCGCCTTTGGCTCGTCGCTCGACCAGGTGGGCCCCTTCGGCCGCACGGTCGAGGATGTCGCGCTGGCCATGAACGCGCTTACCGGCGCGGGCCACGATCCCTACGACTGCACCAGCCAGGATTGCGCCGTCGACTTTACCGAGCATCTCAACGACAGCATCGAGGGTAAGCGCGTGGGTATCATCCCCGCGTTTATGGAGGCCGAGGGCCTGACGTCCGAGGTCAAGGCCGCTGTTCAGCGCGCCGCCCAGGAGTTGCAGAACCAGGGCGCCGAGCTGGTCGAGGTCGACCTGCCGCACCTGGATGCCGCCATCGCCGCCTACTACGTCATCGGCCCGGCCGAGGCGTTCTCCAACCTGGCCCGCTTCGACGGTATTCGCTACGGCTATCAGGAGGAGGGCTGCGCCAACCTGTCCGACCAGAGCTCGCTGTCGCGCGCCCACGGCTTTGGCGCCGAGGCCAAGCGCCGTCAGATGCTCGGCGCCTACCTGCTGAGCTCGGGCGTGTACGACAAGTATTACTACGCTGCGCAAAAGGCCCGCACGCTCATCACGCAGGACTACGACACCGCGTATGCCAAGGTGGACACCATCCTCATGCCTGCCTCGCCGCGCACGGCCTTTAAGTTTGGCGAGATCAGCGACCCCACGCAGATGTACCTCTCCGACCTGTACACCATCTCGCTCAACATTTGCGGCAACGGTGGTATCTCGGTGCCGCTGGGCTTGGGCGAGGATACTCAGCTGCCCGTTTCTGCCCAGCTGGTGGGTCCGGCGTTTAAGGACCGTCAGCTGCTAACGTTTGCCCGCGCCCTGGAGCGCGGCTTTGCCGATGCCGCCACGGGTGCGCCCGCGCTTTCCGTCGCGCCCGATTTTGCCGGGAAGGGAGGCGAGCTGTAATGAAAGAGCTTTCCGAGGTCCTGCAGGATTGGGAGGCCGTGATCGGCCTGGAGATTCATACCGAGCTCACCGCACTCGATACCAAGATGTTCTGCAACTGCAAGCTCAGCCACGATGACGAGCCCAACGCCAACGTGTGTCCGGTGTGCTTGGGCCTGCCCGGCGCCCTGCCGGTGCCCAACAAGCGCGCCATCGAGAGCATCGTTAAGGCCGGCCTCGCCACCAACTGCGAGATCCAGCGCCACTCGATGTTCTACCGCAAGCACTACTTCTATCCCGATATGGCCAAGAACTTCCAGACCACGCAGGGTCCGGTCGCCTTTGCCATGTACGGTCACCTGGACCTGGACGTGACTGGTCGCGGCGCTGCAGAGCGCCCCGATTGCGCGTTTGGCGAGGCCGAGGCCCAGAGCCTGGCGAGCGCCTCGGCCAACGCCGAGGGCCTGTCCACGTCCATGACGTCGACCATGCGCGAGGGCAATCAGCGCGCCGGCCATCTGGCCAGCTATGACGCGTCCAACCTGCAGATGCCCGAGCGTCGCGAGGACGGTTCCTACACGGTGCCCATCCGCATCCTTCGCATCCACATGGAGGAGGACGCCGCCAAAATGGTCCACGTGGGTGGTGCCGAGGGCCGCATTACCGCCGCGGCCGAGTCGCTCGTCGACTACAACCGCTGCGGTACGCCTTTGATTGAGCTCGTGACTGAGCCCGACTTGCGTACGCCTGAGGAGGCTCGCCTGTTTATGGAAAAGCTCCGTCGCATCTTTGTGACGCTGGGCATTTCGGACTGCTCCATGGAGAAGGGTTCTATGCGCTGCGACGGCAACGTGTCGCTGCGCCGTCGCGGCGAGACCAAGCTGGGTACCAAAACCGAGCTTAAGAACCTCAACTCGTTTAAGAGCCTGCACGACGGCCTTGCCTACGAGATTTGCCGCCAGGCCGAGGTGCTCGAGGAGGGCGGCATTATCTATCAGGAGACCCGCCACTGGGAGCCCAGCCGCAAGCGCACCGTGGTCATGCGTGTGAAGGAGACGGCCGACGACTATCGTCTGTTCCCCGACCCCGACTTGGCGCCGTTCGATCTGGACGACGAGTTCATCGATCGCTGCCGAGGTGAGATTCCCGAGCTGCCCGATGCCAAGCGCGCCCGTTTTGAGGCCGATTTTGGCATTAAGGCGGCCGATGCCGAGCAAATCGCCGGTGACCCGGAGTTTGCCGAGTTCTTTGAGGCCGCCGCTGCCGGTATGGCTGGCAAGGAGGCCCAGACGGTTGCAAACTTGCTGGTGAACGAGATGATCGCCTACCTTAAGGGCGCGGGCGTGTCGCTCGCCGAGTCCGGCATCGCGCCGGCTCAGGTGGCAGCGCTTGCCAAGCTGCTGGCGACCGATGCCATCAGCTCCAACCAGGCTCACGAGGTCTTTGAGGCCATGGCCCAGACCGGCGACGACCCCAACAAGATCGTCGACGAGCGCGGTATGCGTCAGGTGAGCGATGCCGGCGCGCTGCAGCCGATTGTGGACGAGGTGCTGGCAAACTGTGCCGAGCAGGCACAGCAGTATCGTGACGGCAACCAGAAGGTCATCGGCTTTTTGGTGGGCCAGTGCATGAAGGCGAGTCGCGGCAAGGGTAACCCGAAGCTCTTCAACGAGTTGCTGAGAACGTCGCTCTCGTAGCTGCGAGGCCAGCGAAGCCCCGAGTCGCCGGGGTATTTCCTCCAAATTTCAAACAGTCCTATGCAAGACGAAGGCCACATTTAGTGGCCTTCTTTGCATGCGGAACTCATTTGGAGCAAACACCCCGGCGACTCGGGGCTTCGCTGGCCAGACGACTCGGCCGTTCGGGTCAGGAGGGGCTAAATGGAATTTGGTGAATGAGGGTGCCGTTGGCACCCTCATTTTTTTGTGGATGTGGCGCAGGGACGGTCCCTTGGTCACATTTTTGGGCTGTGGAAAGCGAAGCTTAATACTTTTCCCGAGAAGTGAACGACCTTATTTGGACCTCTGAAGCATCGACACTTTTTGGACACTGTTTCCTGCGGTTTTGCCGAGTTTTCCCTGCGGTTTTGTTACTAAAAAATGCGGATGCTTCAGGGGTCCGATTTTGCTCGTTCACTTCTCGGGAAAAGTATTAGACCTCGATTTGCTGGGACGGGGGAGAGTCTTTCTTGGATGCCGGAGATGTACGTTGCGGCAGACGGATTGTCGAAAGTCGGCCGGTCTGCACCCTAAGATTTCCAGAAAGTTAACCATTTTTGACCTTAATAGTTAGATAAATTAAATTATTTTCCAAAAGTGTGCTTTAGTAAACTTATTCACTCGGGTGCTGAGGCACCGTGCCGTGTCCAATGCGGCAAAAGGGAGAAGCAACATGAAGAAGCCGACGTTTAACACCCTGCTTGTCGGTGGCGGTTTTCTGCTTGGTACGGCTGGCATCAAGCTGCTCGCCAGCGCTCCGGTAAAGAATGCCTGCGTGCAGGGCATTGCGTGCGGCGTGCTGCCGTCGAGTACATCGTGGCGCACGGCATCGCTTCGTCCATCGAAGGGCGTCGCGCCATCATCGGTTCCGCCCATTTTGTATTCGAGGATGAGGGCGCGCAGCTCGAGTCAGACATTTAGGAGCAAATCGAGCCTCAGATGCAGGGCCTGTCGCCGCTGTATTTGGCGGTCGATGGCAAGGTCGTCGGCGTGCTCGGCATCGAGGACCCGCTCAAGCCTGGGGTCCGTGAGGTCATCGCCGACCTGCATGCTCTGGGCGTCAAGCATGTCGTTATGTTCACAGGCGATTCCGAGCGCACGGCCGAGCGCATTGCGCGAGAGGCAGGGGTCGACGAGTTTAAGGCCGAGCTGCTGCCCGAGGACAAGTACGCGTATGCGGAGCGCATTAAGGGCGAGGGGAGCCATGTTGTCATGGTGGGCGACGGCGTCAACGATTCGTCGGCACTCGCTTTGGCCGACGTGGGGCTTGCAATGGGTGGCGGAAGCGACATCGCCAAGGAGGTCGCCGATATCATCCTGACCGATACGGATCCTGCTGCGATCGTGCGCCTGCGCCGCATGAGCCAGGGTCTTGTTGATCGTTTGACGAGCTCCTACTCTAAGGTGATGCTCACCAACTCGGCACTCTTGTCACTGGGCATTACCGGCACGATTGCCTCGCAGGCATCGTCGCTGCTGCACAACGGCTCGACGATCGCCTACAGCCTGAGCAACGCGAAGGCATATCTGCGTTAGGAGACGTGTTTGCCCACGTTATCTGGCATGCGCCCAGACGGCATCGGTGTCGTCCGGATGCAGGCCTTTTGTATTTGACCATTTGATAGCGTCTCTATATAGAGTTGCTATCGAGGCTAGCAATTGAAGGGAGCGAGATCGACGTGGGTGCTGCTAGCGGCATGGCGCAGGTGAACGTTCGCGTGGATCGCCAGGTCAAGAACCGCGCCGAGGAGGCGCTGCGGCTTTCGGGCGGGTCACTGCCCGAGCTCATCAAAAAGGTGGTGGCCAAGGTTGCGCAGGGTGGCGGTTCGTGCGAAGAGGTGTTGTCGGCCATTGACGACCAGCCGCCTAGCGCTGGTGCCACCTCGCCGTTTGTCGCATCATGGGCGGCGGTGGATCAGATTTACGCGGACCTGGGCATCGCTACGTCGCCCGTATCCGACGATCGCGATTGGGACACAATCTATTCCGAAGCCATGGATGAGCATTATCGCCAAAAGGGGATGATCCTGTGAGTGGAGGTCCCCTTAGGATCATGGTGGATGCCAACGTATGGGTCGATTCGTTTTGCGCCGACCATACCGAGTCGCTTGCCGCGCGTACGTTTATTGGGCAGGCGACGGAGACGGGGGCGTTGCTGTTCTTTCCGGTGCATATTGCCAAGGACGTGCTGTACGTTGTCCAACACGAGCTGAAGCGTAGCGTTCTTGCCGGCGGGGGAGCGCTCGACGAGGCATCTGTCCGTGCAATTGGCGATGCGGCGTTGGCGTTTGTTCGGAACATGACCGAAAACGCCACGGCCGTGGGTACTGATGCATCCGATCTGTGGCTAGCCGACAAATATCTGACGCTCCATCGCGATTACGAGGACAACTTGGTACTCGCCGCGTGCAAGCGCGCGCAGATCGATTACTTGGTGACCAACAATCGCAAGCTGCTCGAACATGCCGATCTTGCAGCAAAGACCCCGCGCCAAATGATGCCGATTCTAGCTTTGGCCGAACGTGGTGGCGCGGCTATCGGTTAGCGCGAACTGTTTGCGTGGCCTTCGGAACGTCGGCGCTCAGAAGGCCACGCATCCTTTAATTACAAAAGCGCTGCCTTGATGACGGGAGCTTCGACGAGCTTCTCGGCGGCCTTTTCGTCGGAATCGTTTAGTGCTGCTAGACTGCGGTAGACCCACTCGTTGACCTGGGTGTTCTTGACGCCTGCGGTCTGCATAAGGGCGCCTACCTCGCGGATTGCTGCGAGCAGATCGGCTTTGGGACCCGCGAGCTCGACCTCGATGCCGTGGTAGGCGGCCACGCCGCGGTTCTCGCTCACGTGGTCGATAAAGCCCGCGACGGTCTCAAACTGCTGGGCGAGAGCTGCATCATCGTCAGCGTCCAGCGCAACAAGGGCGTTCGATACCGTGAGGGCGGGATGTCCACAGGGGACAAAGCCTTCGATGACATCCATAGCTTCGGTAATGGTTGAGCCCAGGCCTGCGAGGGCATTGACGAGTTGCTGCTTGGTATCCATAACTGTCCTTTCGACGGGTCAATTTTGCTTGGCGAAAATATACGTGACGCGTTCAGTGGCAAAAATGCGAAGTATGGTGCACATTAGGGTCTTCACAGCTCGTGCATAGAGCAGCTGTCTGCCTTTAGAACGTGGTAAGATAGCTATCCACGAGCGGGGTTTACCCCGCGTGTTCCTTGAAAAGTCGACGGCTATCGGGTGTTTGCAGGCCCGATACCATCCAGACTTTCCCAACATTCGGGGGCGACTGGTTTCGACACGATAGCTCTGAGAGAGGAAGCAAGCCGAGGTCTCCTCGCCTCGTTAAACAGGGGTACCGTCAAATTGAATTGACAACAACTCTTCTTTTGAGCCTATGGCTCTCGCTGCTTAGTTTATAGCGGCGCGTCAACCCGGTGATTTCCCCGACACCGGCGCGACGTCATGTTAGGGGAATGCTCCCGCGCACGTAATCGGTATGGCGCGGGCTAAGACCGAACCGGTTGGGATGCCGCGAGCGTGTCGCTGCGCGCAAAGCGTCCGAGACTAAACCAGCGACTGAGCTTGGAGATGCCAATCAGGGGGCTTTCGTGGACCGGAGTTCGATTCTCCGCGCCTCCACCAATAGCTACAGGCAGGTAGGTAAACGCACCTACCTGCTTTTTTATTACTTATAGATACCGCGGAGAATCGAACTCTATGCAGGGCGCGGGCGTAAAGAAAACGCGTAAGCGTTTTTAGCCCGCGGGCGAGGACGCCGGCAGGCGGCCGAAGCCGGTGCGTATTTGCGAAGCAAATACGCGGATTCTCCGCGCAAAGCCTCGACCCTATATAGATGCGATGCCGATCGGATGACAGCCGGCAACGCCCTGCGCCAGCGTCATCCCCGCACCGCGGAGAACCGAACTCTATGCAGGGCGCGGGCGTAAAGAAAACGCGTAAGCGTTTTTAGCCCGCGGGCGAGGACGCCGGCAGGCGGCCGAAGCCGGTGCGGATTTGCGAAGCAAATACGCGGATTCTCCGCGCAAAGCCTCTACAAGGTGGAGTAGTCAATTTGGGACGGGGCTATTTTAGCTACCCCTATAAGCCAGTCGATATTAGTTCCGGTCCCCAATAATTCGTCGACAGTCAAAGGGCAGCTAAAATAGCCCCGTCCCAAATTGACTACTCACGTTGACGCCTCAAGCGGAAGTTGCATCCCAGAATCTACGCTCAGAATGGGATGCGTTTTCCGGATGGGTTGTTGGCGGAAAGTCCATCCCGGAATCGCCCCCCAGAACGGGACGTGCTTTCCGCCAGTCGCCCCGTCCTCCTCAACTCCAAAACCCATGCGCTCTCCATCTCAAAACTGGGTAGAAGAAGGCCAAAACGAAACAGTAGGAGGTCAACATGACGGCAGAAGATAAGGCAAAGAACGCCGGCAAGGTCGCGCTCGTCTTGGAGGGCGGCAGCTTCCGCGGGCAGTTTACCGCGGGCGTGCTCGACGTCCTCATGGAGGCTGGCGTCGAGATTCCGGCTGTCTACGGTGTATCGGCCGGCGCCCTCAACGGCGTGAACTACAAGTCGCACCAGATCGGCCGTGCCAACCGCATCAACCTGACTTTCTGCAACGACAACCGCTTCATGGGTGCCGCATCGTTTGCGTCTACGGGTTCCATCGTGGGTTACGACTTCATCTTCAACGATGTCCAGGACCGCTTGGATCCCTTTGACAACGAGGCATTCGACGCGAGCCCCATCGAGATGTACGCCGTCGCGACGGACATGCTCTTTGGAACCGCTGCATACCTGCCGGTCGAAAGCGCCGTGCTCGACCTCGATGCCGTGCGCGCCTCGACGTCGCTGCCGCTGGTGACGCCGCCGGTCGAGATCGACGGGCACAAATACGTCGACGGCGGCGTAGCCGATTCGGTCCCCATCGAGCACGTGCTGGAGGAGGCCGGCTTCGATCGCGCGGTTGTCATTGTCACGCAGGACCGCTCGTACGAGAAAAAGCCCTACGAGTTTATGCCTGCCGCACGCGCCCGCTATGCCGACTACCCCTATCTGCTCGAGGCTATCGAGACGCGCCACGACCGCTATAACATCCAGCGCATGCATCTGTGGAAGTATGAGCGCGAGGGCCGCGCGCTGGTCGTTGCCCCGCAAAAGCCTGTCGAGGTCGGTCACGTCGAGCACGATCCGGCAAAGCTTCTCGACCTGTATATTCAGGGTCGTCAGGAGGCAAAGCGTCTGCTGAGTGATATCGAGGCATTTGTCGAGCGCTAGCGTCGCGACATCATTACCGATGGACGACATGTGCAGAAAGTCTGGTCAGAGCCAAAATACCTGTTGACTCGGGCGACGGGCGGGGTAATATGGACGGGTTACTTGCAGAGCCCCGTGAATCTCTGTAACAACACGTACTGTACATGGAGGAGTCTAAGTGATTTCGAAATCGACTCACTACGCCAAGCAGGGCGAGGTCCAGCGCAACTGGGTTCTCGTCGACGCCGATGGTGCTGTCCTGGGCCGTCTTGCCACCCAGATCGCAATGATCCTGCGCGGTAAGAACAAGCCCCAGTTCACGCCCAACAGCGACTGCGGCGACTTCGTTGTCGTCATCAACGCCGATAAGGTCCAGCTTACCGGTAACAAGGCCGACACGAAGACCTATTATCGCCACAGCGGCTACAACGGCGGCCTCAAGGCTGAGAGCTTCCACCAGGCTATGGAGAAGCACCCGGAGAAGGTCATCGAGCGCGCCGTTCGCGGCATGCTGCCCAAGACCACCCTCGGCCGTGCCCAGATGACCAAGCTTAAGGTCTACGCTGGTGCCGAGCATCCGCATGCTGCCCAGAACCCCACGAAGATTGAGCTGGAGGCTTAAAGATGGCTGAGAACACCGTTGTCTACCAGGGTACCGGCCGTCGTAAGAACGCCGTCGCCCGCGTCCGTCTCGTCCCCGGCACCGGCAAGGTGACTATCAACAAGCGTGACGCCGAGCAGTATTTCGGCCGTCATCAGCTCGTTGAGAACGCCCTTGCTCCCTTCAAGGTGACCGATACCGCCGGTCAGTTCGACGTTATCGCTCTGTGCGATGGCGGCGGCATCTCCGGTCAGTCCGGCGCTCTGCGCCTGGGCATCGCTCGCGCTCTTCTGAACGCTGGCGACTACCGTGCTGACCTCAAGAAGGCCGGTTTCCTTACGCGCGATGCTCGCGTGGTCGAGCGCAAGAAGTACGGCCTCAAGAAGGCCCGCCGCGCTCCCCAGTTCTCCAAGCGCTAAGGTTTTATCTCCTTACGAGATACAATGTACAAGCGGGGCCTGCCGATTGCTCGGCGGGTCCCGCTTTTCTTTTTCGACTAGGGTGGGCGAGTGCGTTTTGCCCACTTGGGAAGGAGCGATCCTATGCCCCAGAACATCTTTGGCACCGACGGCGTCCGTGGCGTCGCCAACGCCGACCTCTCGTGCGACCTCGCGTTTCGCCTTGGCCGTGCGGCGACCAAGTTCCTTGGTCCGGACATTTGCGTTGGCCGCGACACGCGTCTTTCGGGCACCATGCTCGAGAGCGCTCTGACCGCTGGCATTATGGCCGAGGGCGGTCGCCCGCACTGCTGCGGCGTTATCCCTACGCCGGCCGTGGCGCTGCTCACCGTCCAAAACGACCTCGACGGCGGCATCGTCATCTCCGCTTCACACAATCCGCCGGAGTTTAACGGCATCAAGTTCTTTAGTCGCAAGGGCATGAAGCTTCCCGATGCCGTTGAAGAAGAGATCAGCGCCTGGGTCATGTCCGAGGAGGCCATGGCTGCCGACACGCTGCCGACCGGCGCCGGTGTGGGCCACATCATCAAGATGAAGGACGCTCGCAAGGCATACGTCGACCACGCTATCAGCACCCTCGGCGGCCTTAAACTCGACGGCCTGGTCGTTGCCGTCGACTGCGGTCACGGTGCTTCCTGCCAGACCACGCCTGCCGCGCTTCAGCGTCTGGGCGCTACGGTCCACGCCATCAATACCGACTACTGTGGCACCGACATCAATGTCGAGTGCGGCTCCACTCATCTTGAGCCCCTGCGCGAGCTCGTGCTGCGCACCCACGCCGACATCGGCCTGGCCCACGACGGTGACGCCGATCGCGTGCTGTTCGTGGACAGCGAGGGCAACGAGATCGATGGTGATTACATCCTGGCCATCTGCGGCTCTGACCTCGCCGCTCGCGGCAAGCTCGCCAACTCCGAGATCGTCTCGACCGTTATGTGCAACTTGGGCTTTTCCATCGCTATGAAGGAACAGGGCTTTGAGATGGTGCAGACCGCCGTGGGCGACCGCTACGTGCTGGAGCGCATGCTCGCGGACGGCGCCGTTATCGGCGGAGAGCAGTCCGGCCACATCATCTTCCTGGAGCACAACACCACCGGCGATGGCCTGGTGACGGCGCTGCAGCTGCTGGCCGTTCTCAAGCGCACTGGCCGCACCCTCACCGACCTTGCCGGCATCATGAAGAAGTACCCGCAGGTGCTCGTCAACGTGCATTCCGACAACAAGGCCGGTCTGGACGATTGCCAGCCCATTTGGGACGCTGTCGCTGCCGCCGAGAAGGAGCTTAACGGTCGCGGCCGCATTCTGGTGCGCCCGAGCGGTACCGAGCCGCTGGTTCGCGTGATGGCCGAGGCCGAGACGCACGAGCTGACTCAGCGCGTCGTTGACGACATCGTCGAGGTTGTCAAGCGCGAACTTCCCTAATGGTCAAAAACCAATGCCAAGTGGTAAACTACTAAAGCTGGTTTTGATTATTGGTATGTCCAAGGGGGAGCATGTTCACTAAAGTCCTAAGGTCTTTTGGTATGCGTGGTCGAGTCCTTACGCTGGATGCTCCCATCTCGGGCGATGTCATTCCGCTTTCCGAGGTTAACGACCAGACGTTTGCCACTGGCCTTTTGGGCCAAGGCGTTGCCATTCGGCCTACGGGCACGCGCGTGATTGCACCTGCGGATGCCAAGATCGAGGCGATTTTTCCAACGGGACACGCCGTTGCGCTCAACACGGTCGATGGCTTGGATGTTTTAATCCACGTTGGACTCGATACCGTTCAGCTCGAGGGCAAACACTTTACCGTGCATGCACAGGTGGGCGATATCGTCCATAAGGGCGATGTGCTTATCGAGTTTGAACGCGAGGCAATCGAGGCCGAGGGCTACGATGTGACGGTTCCCATTTTGGTGTGCAACTCTGTTGAGTTCTCGAGCATCAAGGGCTCCGTCGGCGAGCATGTCGAGGAGATGGATCAGCTCATCGTCGCTCGCGAGCGCTAACTCGTTCGCTTGCCCTTTGGCCTACAATTCAAACACGTTTACGGAGGGCGCCCTTGAAAGAGGGCGCCCTTCGTGGCAAGATGAAAAATGTCCGAGGCTAAAAGGCTTCGGGTCACCGTGGACGGGCAGGGGCCTCGACGCGGCTAGACACGAGATACATACATTACGCGACCTCGCCCTGGTGGCCGCACACGTTGGTTGCGGCCGACGCAGGCCGCGGGCAAGTGCTTGTAAGGGGAGCCTTGCCTCTCTTCTACGAGAAAGGATGCGTAATGAAGATCATTAAAGCTAAAGACTACGAGGATATGAGCCGCAAGGCCGCCAATATCATCTCGGCGCAGGTTATCCTTAAGCCCGATTGCGTGCTCGGTCTTGCCACCGGCTCCACTCCGATTGGCGCCTACAAGCAGCTCGCCGATTGGTACAAGAAGGGCGATATTGACTTCTCCGAGGTCAGTACCTATAACCTGGACGAGTATCGCGGCCTTTCGCACGATGATCCCCAGAGCTATCACTACTTCATGCGCGAGAACTTCTTCGATCACATCAACGTCGATCTGAATAACACGCACGTGCCCGATGGCTCCAACCCCGATGCCGCCGCTGCCTGCTCCGAGTACGATAAGATCGTCGCTGCCGCCGGTTACCCGGATCTGCAGCTGCTCGGCATTGGTAATAACGGTCATATTGGCTTCAACGAGCCCGATGACCACTTCTCCAAGGGTACGCACTGCGTCGACCTCACCGAGAGCACCATTCAGGCCAACAGCCGCCTGTTCGATAGCATCGACGACGTTCCCCGCCAGGCTTACACCATGGGTACCCAGACCATCATGTATGCCCGCATGATCCTGGTCGTCGCCAACGGCGAGGCCAAGGCTCAGGCTGTGCACGATATGTGCTATGGCCCGGTTACGCCCGAGTGCCCGGCTTCGATCCTGCAGCTGCACACCAACTGCGTCGTCGTTGCCGACGAGGCTGCCCTTTCGCTCTGCGAGTAGTACAATCCGAGCGATTTGTTATTACTTTGTTACAGGCTCCCGTTCTGCGGGGGCCTTTTTTATTATGCATATGCGGGATGGCGGCTAGCTTATAGACTCATGGGCCCTTATGCTGCGTCCGTCCGCAATATCTGCCAGCGGAATCAGAATGAGCGCGGGCTTTATGGTGTGCATAACATTAGCTTGCCAAAAGCTTGACGGTGGTGCCTCGTATAGTGTGATGCATTCTCTAGCATATTCTATTCAAATATGCTACTAATGAGTCGCAAACGGTAGCAGCGCGTAGGCGAGTTGCGCAACAAAATATTACAAGCCCCATTGCGTTACACTGCCAAATGAGTGGGACATGCTGGCAAGCGCATTGACCTGCGCAAAGACCGGTTGGTTGGGGGAAAAGTTTCAATCGGCGCTCGCTGAACAAAAACTTGCCAAATGCGAACCGAAAGACAACCTAAAACTCTGCGTCGTTCGATTTACGGGATGGCTTGGGCTGTCTTGCGATTACGGTGTCCATGTGGCCGAGGTAAGGAGCGAGCATGATGAACGGGCTGAACGATACGGACGATCTCGAATTGGCGCCATTGGGCACAGGTTATATGGTCCGACGTGATCGCCTGATGAGCGAGTTGATTGTCAAGGGCCGCAAGGCGGGCATTGTGTTGCTCTATGCACCAGATGGGTTTGGGAAAACATCGATATTGCTTCAGTACACTCAGGAAGTCAGAAGCGACCCGACGCGCGGTCTGGTACGAATCATCGAGGCTGACCGCGCGATTGCCCGCGAGGTGTTTATGCAGCTCGAAGTGGTCACAGATGAACTTGAGGACAAACCGAGATCGTTGATTGCGATTGATAACGTCCCCAACCTCGATCAGCAAGATACCGAGGAGCTTATCGATCGAATTCGAGGCCTGCGCACTATGGGGATCGGGGTCTTTGTCACCTGCCGCCCCTCAAATCGTCAGTTGATTCGCGGGCTGGGTGACTCGGTCAAGATCAATGCGCAGATGCTCAAGGTGCATGCCTATGAGTATTCGGCTTGGGCATCGGCGTTCTCGATTAGCACATCGCTCGATTTTTACCAGCTCACACAGGGTGTTCCCGAGTTGGTTTCGGCTATGCAGACGGGGCTGTACGGAGAGGGCGACGTTGCCAGCTTGCTCGAAAACGAGATTGTCAACGTATACGGTGCGGCACTTGCCGATATGGCATCAATCGATAACGGCGCCCTATTTAACGTGGCGTGCGTGATGGCCCTGATGGGCGAGGGCAAGATTGCGGAACTTGAGGCATGCGGTGTCAGGCTCTCCATGATCGATCAGTCCTATCTTGTTCGTGATTATCCGATTTTTGGTGTCGATCCGGTCGACCGAAGCTTTACGTGTATGGGCACCGAGGATAACGCGCGCCTGAGATTACGAAAAATGGTTGCGGAAATTCGTCCAGAGCTCGTTATGCGCGCGGCACGCATTCTGCTCAAGGCGGGCCGATGCGATGCTGCGATGGATTTGGCAGATGCCTTTTTGGATCGCGACGCCGTCCTTGAGCTTGCTGGACAATATGGTGTCGATTTGGCTCTGACTGGGCATGGAGGGGATGTCTGTCGCGCGGTACTGAGGACGACGGATGCCGACAAGCCCGCGTTGGAGCCGACGCCCACCGAGGCACTTGGTGTCTATTTGGCGGCGGTAAGCGTTTCGAATACTAAACTGGCCCGGTATATGGCCTCGATTGTCGAACATGCGAGCGCACAGTCGGTCCGCGAGATTGATTTGGTTTCTTGGAAAGTCGCCCAGGTGCTTACGGTCGTCTGTTATGGAGATTGCGAGCTTGGGCTTCCAGCCAATCCTGCTCTTCCAAAAAATGAGGCATCTTGTGCTGCGCTCGATATGCTGTCGGCGCATATCGAGGTCAAGAGCCGGCTGACCGAACAGGCGAAAGACGGCGCAGCACTTTCGGGACTCAAGGCGAACAAGGTATATGATTGCGAACTCGATATTGCAGAGATTCTCATACGGGCAGATCGGATGTTGGTGGAGCTCTTTGATGGGTCCTTTATGGGAATCGATGAGCGTGACGACGAGATGTCTCGAACACGGGAGGCACTCGATGCTCGTGGGCTTAAGGCACCGGCTGTCTGGGTGCGTATGGTGCTGGCGGCACGGCGTCTGCTTGCAGGCCTGCCAATGACTGACGATACGGCGTTTAATGAGCTCGATCGCTTTGCCGTGCGCGTGCGTGACAATCAAATCCAGCTGTTTGGCCTGCTACTCGAAGGCTGGCAGGCGCTCGCCGAGGGGCGCCCGGTCAACGCGAAGTTCCGCGCGGTCCAGGTGCTCAAGCTTGCTGACGAGTCGATCGCATACATGCGCGACAACGCGTTGCTGTTGGAGCGTGCATCAAGCCTTCGCAATACGTCGATGGTGTCGGTACGAGAAGAGGCAGAGCTGCTCGACCTAAGTCGGACACAAGTCGGCGGCGCGGAGGCTTGGGTCGTAGCGCTGCATTTGGCGTCTGCGGGCCGTGACAGCGATCTTGCCGCCTGGATGTCTATGAATCGTTCTGGGATTCTGGAGCCAGCGTATCGGCTGTTTGCACGCCTTGCGATGCATTGCCTGGGCGAGCCTGCTGCCAAGATTCGAAAGAAGCTCCCGGTGCATGAGCTATCGCGATATTCGCTGCGCGACGATTTGGAGGGAGAGAGTGAGCGGCTGTTCCAGGTCGGCGAGGTCGAACCCGTCGACGCTATCGATCATATCGAGATTCGCATGTTTGGCGCGTTTCGTGCCGAGCGCGACGGATTCCCCATCACAGACAAGATGTGGCGTCGTAAGAAAGCGGCAACGCTTGCCGAGCGGCTTGCGTTGGGTATCGATTCGTTTGTCGATCGCGAGACCTTGGCTATGGAACTGTGGCCACATGCCGAGTACAGTAGCGCCCGTAACAACTTGTATTCGACTGTGTCACGCTTACGATCCGCTTTGGGACCCACGCCAGATGGCAAGTCGTGCGTCCTGATCCAAAACGACTGCCTTGGCCTCAGCAGGGATTACGTTAAGACCGATGTGAAGCTATTTGAGCAGATAAGCCGCGAAATTTTGGGTAATCGCACAAGAGTGCGTGGGCCTCACCTGGTCGAGCTGTGTCTTAAGATCGAACAGCTCTATACCGGACCGCTGTATATCCCCAACGGTTGCAATCCGACGTACTTTTTGCGCATGCGCCGCATCATGCAGTCGAAGTTTATCGACTGCATGATTGTGGGAGCAAGCGCTGCCTTGGAAGAAAACGACCTGCAGTCGGCAATCTGGCTGGTAGAAGCGGGGCTACGTCAGGAGACCGCACGCGAGGACATGGTGCGATGCGCCATGCGCGTGTACGGAGCGGCGGGGAGACGCCGCGATATCGTCGAGCTCTATAGCGGGCATATCCATCATCTTAAGGAACAGGTCGCAGGCGTTCCCGAGCCCGAGACCAAGCGTCTCTACGAGCGTCTGGTCGAAAGCAGGGTCAACCGACCGTTCATTGAGCGATAAAAAACGGGCGCCCGCATCATTCGGACGCCCGCAGGCTTGCTCTGTGTGAACCGATCGGCCCTTAGACGAGCTTGATCTTCTCGATATCCTTGCGCGAGGACTCTCGATACAGCGAGAACTTGCGGCCGATAACCTGAACGACGTCGGCGTGGCAGCGCTCGGCGAGTTCCTCGGCGGCCTCGCGGGCAGAAAGGCTGGAGCCGTCCAACACGGAGCACTTAACGAGCTCGTGCTTTTCCAGGTAGGCGACCGTCTGCTCGACGGTACCCTCGTTGACATCGGACTTACCGATGATGATGGCGGGGTTGAGGTGATGGGCCATGCTGCGAAGCTGCTTGACCTGGGCTCCTGTCAGTGCCATGGGATCTCGCTTTCTATGTATGGGGCGCCCCGCGATGGGGCCTTAATCTACGTGAACTGTCCCACGATAGCGCAGGAACGGCGCGGTGTGGAGCGCGTTTGCCAGTTCGCAAAGAATGCGGATGCCGGGCGGGTAGACGATGCATACTTTAGATGGGCTACGGTCGGGGCGCAGAGACCGGCTCCCAGGCGATAAACGCCCATCGGACCTTGCGGATGTGGTCGAGCATGTAACGTCCCTGCGGCACGCCCTTGGATCCCGGCTCGCCGGCATGGGGGTTCTCGATCATATGTTGGGCGATATAGTCGCGCAGACGATCGATCTTATCCTCGTTGCCATGCTCGAGCATACGGGAGAAGTCCGCCACGCCGGCCTCGAGGCTATCGAAGGTGTCACGACGGGGCGATTCAAAATACGTGACCTGCGGTAGTGCGCCCATCTGAATAAGGATGTTAAAGGCGTACACAAAACCATTGCTACGGGTAACCGAGGCGCCGATGGCATTCATCACGTGCAGGTCATAGCGCGGGCTGGAGTTGGCGACCATCGTGACAGCACAACGCCGCCGAGCCGTACGGTCGAGCATGGCAAGCGCGCCTTTTAGGTCGTTCGTAGTAACCGAGCGACTCGCAAAGGCAACATCTACCGCTTTCGCGACCGGTCCAACCAAATCCCAGTCATCATCCCAAGCAAGCTCAAGCGGTGTAATGCGATCCTCGAGCCCATAGTACTCAATGCCAGCATCAAGCGTGCCCAACATAGCAGGGGAAAAATCAGCGGCAATCACGGGATGTCCAGCCTGAGCAAGCGGAATAGCAATCGACCCAGCCCCACACCCCATATCCAGCACGGATTCACCAGGCTTTAACGCCAACAGCTTCATAAAGTCCCGGGCATACGGAGCAGTCTCAATCGGCCGAAAATGCCGAGCCCGCTTATCCCATTCAAAAGAATCATCAGCCCGCCGCCGACCAGCCTGCAAGCGCATCCATTCGCCATTCCAATCCGCAGAAAGAAGCTCAGAACGAGCATCCCCATCAACCACGGGCCATCCCTCCTCACAACAAAAAAGCGACTCCTCCCAAAAGAAGAGCCGCAACCAGCATATATCAGAAAAAGAACCGTTCCAACGCCAAACCGCCGCACCAGCCAAGTGGTGCAGGAGCGAAGCAACTGCAACCGGGATAGAACCCAACTGAGGTCCGTTGTGCGGGAGCCCCGGTGAGGGCAAATATATAAGGTCGATCGCGAGTTCCGCACGAGCCGGAGAGCACTTAATGTGCTCTCCGTGCGAGTCAGGACTGTCCGAGCAGGCGACCTTATATATTTGCCCTCACCGGGGCTCCCGCCCGAACCCCTCAGCTAGTTCTTGAGCGAGTTCAGCGGTGCCGGGAAGCGTCCGCCGCGGTGGGCAAGCACGGTGCCGGCGTTGGGGTTCACCGGCATGATGGGCGCACGGCCAAACAGGCCGCCATACTCGACGCAGTCGCCCACGCCCTTGCCGATGGCGGGGATCACGCGCACGGCCGTGGTCTTATTGTTGATGACGCCGATTGCCATCTCGTCGGCGATAATGCCGGCGATAGTCTCGACCGGGGTGTCGCCGGGAATGGCGATCATGTCCAGGCCAACGGAGCACACGCAGGTCATGGCCTCGAGCTTCTCGAGCGAAAGCGCGCCGGCCTCGACGGCGGCGATCATGCCGGCGTCCTCGGACACGGGGATAAAGGCGCCCGAGAGGCCGCCCACGCTGGAGCTGGCCATGACGCCGCCTTTCTTGACGGCATCGTTGAGCATGGCGAGCGCGCAGGTCGTGCCGGGGCCACCGCAGGTGCCCACGCCGATGATCTCGAGGATGCGCGCGACGGAGTCGCCGACGGCAGGCGTAGGCGCTAGCGACAGGTCGACAATGCCCTTCTCGACACCTAGGCGACGGGCGGCCTCGCGACTCATGAGCTCGCCGGCACGGGTGATCTTAAAGGCGGTCTGCTTAATCTTTTCGGCGACTTCCATCATCGATGCGGAATCGGGCAGCTTCTCCAGGGCTGCGGCCATAACGCCGGGGCCCGAGACGCCTACGTTGATGACGGCGTCGGCCTCGCCACCGCCGTGAACGGCGCCCGCCATAAACGGGGAGTCCTCGACCATGTTGGCAAAGCAGACAAACTTGGAAGCACCGACGGAATCCTCATCTGCCGTAAGCTTGGCGGCATCGATGATGGTCTGAGCCGCCATGAGCACGGCGTCCATGTTGATGCCGGCGCGCAGGCTGGCGACGTTGACGCTGGAGCAGACGCGGCTGGTGGTAGCGAGCGCCTGGGGGATGGACTGGATGACGCGGCGGTCGGCGTCGCCGATGCCCTTCTGGACGAGTGCGGAGAAGCCGCCCAGGTAATCGATGCCGAGCGTCTCGGCCGCGCGGTCGAGGGCATGCGCGATGGGGGTGAGGTCCTCATCCTTGCAGCACGCGGCGATCTGCGCCACCGGGGTGACGGAAACGCGCTTGTTGACAATGGGGATACCGTACTCGCGCTCGAGGTTCTCGGCGGTCTCGACCAGATGCTCAGCCGTGTGCGTCACGTGGTCGTAGATCTTCGTGCACATGCGGTCGAGGTTCTCGTCGCCGCAACCCATGAGCGAAATACCCATGGTGATGGTCCTGATGTCGAGGTTCTGCTCCTCAACCATGCCGCGGGTTTCCGCGATTTCTGCAGGCGTGATCGCCATCCTTGCACTCCTATCTGCCAAAACGAGCATAGTCTTGTCTATTCTAACGTGCCGCACGTGCCAAGTGGCGCATGCGGCACGTTTTGGTGCTCGGTTGTTTCCGTTGTGTTACTGCCCAAAGACCTCTTCGGCGATACGAGCGCTTTCGGCGGCGTCCTTGGCGTAGTAGTCCGCGCCGATCTGCTTGGCGTATTCGGGGGTGAGTACGGCGCCGCCTACGATGATCTTGACGTCCGGCACCTCGGCATGAAGCAGTTTGATGGTCTCCTCCATAGCGACGACCGTGGTGGTCATAAGCGCCGAGAGGCCGACGAGCTTGATGTCGCGCTCCCGTACGGTCTTGAGCACCTCCTGCGGGTCGACGTCGCGGCCTAGGTCAAAGACGGTATAGCCGTAGTTATCGAGCAGCATCTTGACGATGTTCTTACCGATGTCGTGGATGTCGCCTTTGACGGTGGCCACGCAGATTTTGCCCTTGTCGGCAATCTCGCCGGCGGGCATTAGGCGCTTGATGGTGTCAAAACCCACGCGCGCGGCCTCGGCCGAGGCCATGAGCTGCGGCAAGAAGAACTTTCCCTGGTCAAAGAGGACACCAACCTCGTCGAGGGCGGGGATAAAGTGGTTGTTGATGAGGTCCATGGCGTCGTGGTCTGCCAGCAGACGCTCGGTCTCGGCCGCAATCTCGCCTTTGCGGCCCGAGACGACCATGCGACGAATCGGGTCGTCGTTGCCGTCGGTGCCGGCGGTGCCAGCGGCGGGCACAGTGTCGGTCGATACTGTCTGAGCCGCCGCCGGGTTCGCGGCGATCTTGTACGGATCGGTCCAGCCGGCGTAGCGCTCGATGTATCCGGTCGAGCCCTCGTCCTCAACGCTCAAGACGCGATAGCTGTAGACGGTATCCATAAAGCGCTTGGAGCCCGGGTTCATGATGGGGGCGTCCAGACCCGCGCCGAAGGCGGCGGCCAAAAAGACCGAGCCCAGCAGCGGGCGGGCGGGCAGACCAAAGCTGATGTTCGACACGCCGAGCGCGCATTTGACGCCCAGACGCTCCTTACACAGGGACATGGCGCGCAGAATCTGTTCGGCTTGGCGTTGATTGGTCGAGGCGGTCATGACCAGACAGTCGATGAGGATGCGGTCCGGTCCGATGCCGTAGCGGGCGGCCTCGGCCACGATGCGCTCGGCGATGGCGAAGCGAGCCTCGGCGGTATCGGGAATGCCGCCTTCGTCGAGCGTGAGGCCGACGACGTTGGCACCGTAGTGGGCGACCAGCGGAAAGATCTCATCCATGATCTGCTGCTTGCCATTGACCGAGTTGATGATGGGCTTGCCGGCGTAGCGGCGCACGGCGGCCTCGACGGCTGCGGGGTCGGTGGAGTCGATCTGCAACGGCAGCAGCGTGGAACCCTGGAGCTGCTCGGTGGCCTGTTGGATGATCTTGACCTCGTCGATCTCGGGCAGGCCCACGTTGACGTCCAGGATGTCGGCGCCTTGCTCCTGCTGGCTGATGCCCTGGCTTACGACGTAGTCCAGGTCGCCGTCGCGCAGGGCCTGCTGCAGGCGCTTTTTTCCGGTGGGATTGATGCGCTCGCCGATGACGGCGATCTTGTGGCCGTCACAGGGAAGGTCAACCACGGTCTGGGCGCTCGTGACCGACATGCTGGGCTTGCGGTGGCGCGGGCTGGGCGTGTGGGTATCGATAAGCGTGCGCAGCGCTGCCATGTGCGCCGGCGTGGTTCCGCAGCAACCGCCCACGACGCTTACGCCGTCGGCGATCATGCCGGCGACGGCCTTGGCGTATTCGGGGGCCTGGATGTCAAAGACGGTGTTACCGTCGTCGTCCACGTGGGGGAGTCCCGCGTTGGCCTGCACCATAACGGGCTTGTCGGTAACGGTGAGCATGCGTGCGGCGAGCCCTCGGAGCTCGGCCGGTCCCTGGCTGCAGTTGATGCCCAGGACGTCGGCGCCGATGGCGTCGAGCGTGATGGCGGCAACCTCGGGACTCGTGCCCAGGAAGGTGCGGCCGTCCTCCTCAAAGGTCATGGTGGCAAAGACGGGCAGCTCGGAGTTCTCGCGGCAGGCAAGGACCGCCGCCTTGATCTCGGCAAGATCTGTCATGGTCTCGATAATAAAGAGGTCCACACCCGCGTCGACGCCAGCGCGCACTTCCTCGGCAAAGAGGTCATAGGCCTCGTCGAAGCTGAGGGTACCCAAGGGGCGAAGCAGCGCACCGATGGGGCCGATATCGCCGGCGACGTAGCGGGCACCGGCCGCGCGGGCGCAGGCGACGGCGGCGGCAAAGACATCTGCCACGGTGGCGGCACCGTCGAGCTTGTGGGCGTTGGCGCCAAAGGTGTTGGCGGTGATCACATCGCAGCCGGCCTCGACATACTGACGCTGAATATCGGTAATGACCTGGGGCTCCTCAAAGTTGAGCAGCTCGGGCAGGGCGCCGGCCTTCATGCCGGCCGCCTGCAGCATGGTGCCCATGCCGCCGTCGAACAGCAGGTGCCCCGTGCCCTCGATGGCGGCGCGCAGGCGATCGTCCTTAATGCAAAGGTCGTCGATCGTGCGCGTCTTGTACGTGGCGCCCTTGCGGCGGGCGGCATCAACGGGCGCCGCCAGCGCGGCGCCGTCCAGATCATGAGTGATAAGCGGAGTAAACATCGGGGGCTCCTAATGGCTGGAATAGCAGGTGGTGTGGGCGGCGCGGAAGCGGCAGTGCTCGCGCATGCGGCAGATATTGCAGGTGGGGCGACTCTGGGCGTCGTGGACCTCGCCGTCAAACAGACCAATCACCGCGGTCACGCTCTTGGTGGGCATGAGCAGGCTGGTAGGTGTGACGGTAAGCCCGATGAGCCGCGTGGCGTTGAGTGCAGCCACGATTGAACGCTGAGCCGTAAGTGGGCAGTCGCCGTAGCCGGGACTGAAGCGCCAGTTACCGGCGAGTCCGTGTGCGGCGGCCGCAGCCTTGACCTGCTGGTCCATCTGCTCGACGGCAGCTTCCACATAGGCGGAGCACGCGGCATCGAGCACGGCTCCCTCTAGAGGCTGCTGGGCTCCCGTGGTGCGTAG
The DNA here is from genome assembly GCF_052121995.1 of Collinsella sp. LCP19S3_A7. Lineage (NCBI taxonomy): Bacteria > Bacillati > Actinomycetota > Coriobacteriia > Coriobacteriales > Coriobacteriaceae > Collinsella > Collinsella sp. LCP19S3_A7. Next base: position 69,891 of record NZ_JBQKDE010000007.1, read on the forward strand.
ACGACGCTCGGCGTCCATGCCGAGGGTGCATGCCATGAGCGCGGCAAAGCGGGCGTCTTTGAGATGTCGATAGATATCGCGACCGCGCAGCTCAACGTTGGTTCCAACCAGACGGATGCTGGGCTCTCCCTGCTCGTCCACGCCCATGGCGTCGACGGCAAATACGCGGCGCACGCCACGGGGCTCAATGTCCAGTTCCAAACGTTCAACGACAAGCTCAATACGTCGTGACAGCTCGGGCTCAATCTGCTGGCCGCCGTAACCCAGATACCGCAGCATCTCGGCACGATCGACGCGGGGATGGTGGGCATCATCGATACGGTAGAGCGCCGGTGACGCAAGGTCGGCCGGCACTTCGACAGCGGCTGTATCGATGTGCGGTTTTTCCATTACCCTAGGCGCTCCATAATGGTTGCGGCGATCTCAGGACGATTCATAGTGTATAGGTGCAGACCGTCGGCACCGTGCTCCTTAAGGTCGCAAAGCTGATGGGCGGCATAATCTACACCGGCTGCCTGCAGGCTCTCGGGGTCGTTCTCGTACTTGGCGAGAATCTTGATGACGGGGGAGGGCAGCGACGCGCCGCACATAAAGACCATGCGGCTGATCTGCGACTTGCCCATAAACGGCATGATGCCTGCGGTAATGGGCACAGTGATACCGGCCTTGTCGGCAAGCTCGCGAAAACGGTAGAAGCACTCGTTATCAAAAAAGAGCTGCGTCACAAAGAAGCTCGCGCCGGCGTCCTGTTTTTGCTTGAGGTATTCGACCGAAGCGTTGAGATTCTCACAGGCAATGTGGCCCTCGGGGTAGGCTGCGGCGCCCACGCAAAAGCCGGCGTCGACGAGCTCGGGGATGAGGTCGCGGGCGTAGGCGTAGTCCGAGGCGGGCTTGTCATCCTCGCTCGCGCCGGCGGGAAGATCGCCACGCAGGGCCAGCACATTTTCTACGCCGGCGGAGCGGTATTCGTCGATCTTGGCGGCGATATCGGCATGCGTGCGGCCAACGCAGGTGAGGTGCGCCACCGAGGGCGTATCGAATTCGCTCGTAATCATATGCGCGATGGGGGCGGTGGTGGCGCCGTTGCCCGAGCCGCCGGCCGAGCAGGTGACCGAGACAAAGCTCGGCGAAAGCTCGCACAGATTGCCAGCCACCTCGCGAGCCGTGTCGAGGGTAAGCTCGCCCTTGGGCGGGAACATCTCAAACGAAACGGGCGTGGTGCCCTGGGATGCTGCCTGCTTAAAAACCTCGTCGACGCGCATATCGTGCTCCTTTAGATACATTAGCGTGATGTGTTGTAAGGATTCTACAGCACCGCTGCGCTACGGTGGAGTTTTACTCGCTATTTGGAAATATCAATCGAAGATGTTTCGCTATCGGCATTCCCTATAACAGCGTAGCTAATTTGGAGCTTTTTTACCCCATCAACCAGGTACGCAGGGTAGTCTTTTTGGGACGGGGCTTTTTTAGCTACCCAATCCGGCGCCTCCAAAGCTTGAGACCATATTTAAATAGGGCAGCTAAAAAAGCCCCGTCCCAAAAAGACTACCCGTAAACCATGCGGAGAGGTCTGCAATTTATACAGTTGATTGACTGTTGAGGGTGGCAACATTGCCGCGATGCGGTAACCTCATTGATTAGTTTCGCGACGGCAACATAACGGTAATGTCGCGGAAACACGGCGAGTCTAAGCTATGACTCGTTCGTTAGTAATCAACACCGCTTCTCACGCGGTGCCGATACGAAGGGAGTTCCGTATGGCCGAACTTACTGACCGCTTCGGGACCATGGTGTTCTCTGAGGAAGTCATGAAAGACTACCTCCCCAAGGACATTTGGAAGCGCCTTGCTGCAACCCTCGAGGACGGTGAGCCACTCGACCTGGATGTGGCCAACGCCGTTGCCCATGCCATGAAGGTTTGGGCCATCTCCAAGGGCGCGACGCACTACGCGCACTGGTTCCAGCCGCTTTCGGGCATTACTTCCGAGAAGCACGACAGCTTCCTCGAACCCAACCACGACGGCACCGCTATTACCAAGTTTACGGGAAAGAACCTCATCCAGGGCGAGCCGGACGCCTCCAGCTTCCCCAACGGCGGCCTGCGTGCCACCTTCGAGGCCCGCGGCTATACCGCTTGGGATCCCACCAGCCCCGCCTTTATCAAGGACGATGTCCTGTGCATCCCCACGGCTTTCTGCTCCTACACGGGCGAGGCCCTGGACAAGAAGACCCCGCTGCTGCGCTCCATGACCGCGCTCTCGCGTGAGTCCAAGCGCGTTTTGGCGCTGTTTGGTAAGACCCCCAAGAAGGTCGTTCCTTCCGTGGGCGATGAGCAGGAGTACTTCCTGATCAAGAAGGACGCTTACCGCAAGCGCAGGGACCTGGTCATCACCGGCCGCACCCTCTTTGGTGCTGCTCCCTGCAAGGGCCAGGAGCTCGAGGAGCACTACTTTGGCGCTATCCGCCCCACCGTCTCGGCCTATATGAAGGACCTGGACGATGAGCTGTGGGCGCTTGGCATTCCCGCCAAGACCAAACACAACGAGGTCGCTCCCTGCCAGCATGAGCTCGCCCCCGTCTATGGCGAGGTCAACGAGGCCATCGACCAGAATCTGGTCATGATGGAGAAGATGAAGCTCATCGCCTCCCGCCACGATTTGGTCTGCCTGCTGCACGAGAAGCCCTTCGAGGGCATCAACGGTTCGGGCAAGCACAATAACTGGTCGCTTGGCACCGAGTCCGAGAATCTGCTCGATCCGGGCGACACCCCGCTCGACAACCTGCAGTTCATCGTCTTCCTCACCGCGGTGATCGAGGCCGTCGATAACTACCAGGAGCTCCTGCGTGCCTCCGTTGCCTCGGCCGGCAACGACCATCGTCTGGGCGCCAACGAGGCTCCTCCGGCGATTATGTCCATCTTCCTGGGCGACCAGCTTACCGAGGTCGTCGAGAAGATCATCGATGGCAAGGCTTCCGTCCATGCCACGCGCGGCGTGCTCGACTTGGGCGCCGATACCCTGCCCAAGCTGATGCAGGACAACACCGACCGCAACCGCACCTCTCCGTTCGCCTTCACCGGCAACAAGTTCGAGTTCCGTGCCTGCGGCTCCGAGCAGAATGTCTCCGACTCCAACCTGGTGCTCGATGCCGCCGTGGCCAAGTCGCTCAAGTCCTTCGCCGACGCACTCGAGGGTACGCCCGAGGATAAGTTCCAGGACGCCGCGCTCGAGTACTGTAAGAAGGTACTGACCGATCACCAGCGCATCCTGTTCTCCGGCGACGGTTACTCCGACGAGTGGCCCATCGAGGCCGAGAAGCGCGGCCTTGCCAACAACAAGACCACGGCCGACGCTCTTCCCGCCTTTGTTTCCGATAAGGCTATCGCGCTCTTTGAGGAGACGGGCGTTCTGACCAAGGCCGAGGCGCAGTGCCGCTACGACTGCAAGCTCGAGAAGTACAACAAGCTCATGAACATCGAGGCTACCACGATGATTCGCGAGGCACGTCGTACCTATCGTCCGGTCATCACCGCCTATGCCACCAAGGTCGCTAAGGGCCTTGAGACAATTCGTGCCGCCGGTGCTGAGGCCGCCATGCAGTGCGAGCAGAACACGCTCAACAAGCTCTGCAACGGTATCACCGCCATCAACGACTCCATCAAGGCGCTCGACGCCGTGCATCAGAAGGCCGAGGCTCTCGATGGCCAGGAGCAGGCCAATGTGTATGCACACGAGGTCGTTCCCGCTATGGATACGCTGCGTGCCTCCGTGGATGCCATGGAGGAGATCGTGGCCGCCGACTACTGGCCGGTTCCGACCTACGACGACATTCTGTTCTACGTGTAGGGCATAGCCAACATATCGTCACGCTATTAAGCCGGGGTCCGCATCGCGCGGGCCCCGGCTTTTTGATTGCGAAGGACGCTTTGGAGTCCGTTTTGCCGCCGATTTGCCGGGGTCCGCACCCTGCCCCGGGTTCGAATCCCGGCACATGGGTAGAAAAAAGCCCGTCACCGCGGGGGTAACGGGCTTCTCGTTTTAAATGGTGCTCCCAGCGGGATATCCGCGTGCGGCTGGCGCCGCCCGCTTTCGCTGCGGCGCTTCGCTCCTTGCGTGCTGCGCTGGAAAACGCTTGCGCGTTTCCTCAGCTCCGCACCCTGTTGGGTTCGAATCCCGGCACATGGGTAGAAAAAAGCCCGCCACCGCGGGGGTAACGGGCTTCTCGTTTCAAATGGTGCCCCCAGCGGGATATCCGCGTGCGGCTGGCGCCGCCCGCTTTCGCTGCGTCGCTTCGCTCCTTGCGTGCTGCGCTGGAAAACGCTTGCGCGTTTCCTCAGCTCCGCACCCTGCCGGGTTCGAATCCCGGCACATGGGTAGAAAAAAGCCCGCCACCGCGGGGGTAACGGGCTTCTCGTTTCAAATGGTGCCCCCAGCGGGATTCGAACCCGCGATATCCACCTTGAAAGGGTGGCGTCCTTGGCCGCTAGACGATGGGGACAGCGGGAAAGAGTATAGCAGACTTTTTTGTCGGCGCGTATATCGTTGGCAAACTGGAAAACCACCACAAAGGTGCCTGTCCCTTTGTGGTGGCGGAGCGTTAGGGGAGGAGCTTCATCGCGGCGTCGTGGGCGGCGTGCTCGTAGGTGTCGTCGAGGGGCTTGAGCGGCAGCAGGGCGGCGGCCTGTGCATCGCCACGGCGCTCGAGGGCATGGGCGATGAGCCAGTCGGCGAGCTCGGGGTTCTTGGGCAGTGCCGGTCCGTGTAGGTACGTGCCGATGACGCCCTTGTAGATGAGGCCCTCAAGGCCGTCGTCGCCGTTGTTGCCGGTGCCCGTGACGACAGATGTTCCGAGCGGCGTGGCCTCTGCATCGAGCAGGGTGCGGCCGCCGTGGTTCTCGAACCCCACAAAGGGCTCGGGTGCCAGGTCGGTCTTGACGGCGACGTTGCCTATCAGGCGGTCGGAGCCGCGCACGGTCTCGGCGGCGATGACACCTAGACCCTCGATGCGATTTTCGCCCATATAGTACGAACGACCGAGCAGCTGATAGCTGCCGCAGATAGCGAGCAACGAGCCGCCGTCCTCAACATATGTCGCAACCTTGTCCTTTTGAGCGAGCAGCTCGTGTGCCACAGCCAACTGATCGCGGTCGGCACCGCCGCCCATCATGACGATGTCGGCGTCGGTGAGATCGAGTGTCTCGCCCATGCGGACCTCGTCCACGCGCGCGGGAATGCCGCGCCAGGCGCAGCGGCGCTCGAGGGCGATGACGTTGCCGCCGTCGCCATAGAGGTTGAGGGCATCGGGATACAGATAGACGATGCGCAGCGGGCGCGGAAGCTCGACCGGCGCAATGTCGGTGGGGACGGCGCTGCCATCGGTGCGTGTTACGGCGCAGGAGGCAACCGAGCTCGCATCGGCGTCTTTAAGTCCGTCGAGCTCTTTGACCAGCGGCGGGAATGCCGTGTAATTGGCGACGGCGTAGAAGGTGTCATCGGCGGCCTCATCTGCCACGGCGCCGATCGCCTGCTCGATATTCGAGATGATGGCGGCGTCGATGCCGGCGTACTTCAGGCGCACCTGCATGTCGTGCGCGCGCGTACCCCCGGCAAAGGCGACAAGCCCTGGGGTATCGGCGATGCGCTCGAAGTCGACGTCGTAGATCCACGAGACATCGTGGCCGTCGGCGTCGTTGTCATTCAGGAAGAAGGCGCAGAGTCTGCCGCCTGCCGTTTTAATGGACTGGATCTGGCGGTCGAAGCCCACGGGATTTTTGGCCAGGTTTGCCTCGACGGTACGGCCGGCAATCTCCCAGCGGCCCATGCGTCCGCCGGCGGGGACGTAGGCATCGAGCGTGGGCTGCAGATGCGCTGCGTCCACGCCCAACTCGCGCGCCGCAAAGAAGGCGGCGGCAACGTTGTAGACCATGTACAGGCCGTTGTAGCGTGTGGCGATGTGCGTTGCGGGCGCTTTTGCCTCGGGTCCAAAGGCCAGGTCAAAGCCGTAGCCGTCGCAGCCGAGCTCAACGCCTGTCACGCGACGGACCAGCGCGGGGCGACCCCAACCGCACGAAGGACAATGATAGGCGCCGAGCTGGCCGTACTGCACATAGTCGTACTCCAGCGGCGCGTTGCATTGCGAGCAAAAACGCGAGTCGCTAATGCGATCGGACTCGGTGCCCGTGGCGCCGTCGATGCCAAAGGCGATGCTCACATTGGGGACGCGTGCGGCGATCGAGGCGCAGAGCGGGTCGTCGGCGTTATAGATGAGCGTCGTTGCCGGCGAAAGCTCCAACGCGTGGGCTATGACGTCCTGAGTGTGGTCGATCTCGCCGTAGCGGTCCAGCTGGTCGCGGAACAGGTTGAGCAGCACAAAGAAGGTCGGCTTGAGCTTGGGCAAGACGCGCACCGTGTAGAGCTCGTCGCACTCAAAGACGCCTACGCGCTTGCTGCTGGCGGCACGCTTAAGATCGCTGCGGCCCTCGAGCAAGGCACCCACCACGCCCGGCTCCATGTTGTTGCCGGCGCGGTTGCATACCACGGTGGCGCCGCTGGCGGCAACGGCGTCGGCGATGAGGTTGGAGGTGGTGGTCTTACCGTTGGTGCCGGTGACTACCACGCTGCGGTCGACAAGGCTCGCGAGGTCGCTTAGCAGCTCGGGGTCGATCTTCATGGCGATGCGGCCGGGGAGTACGCCGCCCTGGCGCTTAAGGATGGAGCGCAGCCCCCAGCGGGCGATATCGCTCGAAGTGCAGGCGAGAGATGAGCGGAAGTTCATGAAGCCGTTCCTAACGTGAATGACATGGTCGTGGCGATCGTGCCGTTAAAAGCCATAACGGCGCGCAAATTCCTGGGCAAGCTGCGATACGTCTTCGCAGGCGTTGGCCCAGGGGGCAAAGTCGGGAGTATCCGAGATGATACCGTCGGCCTCCCAAACTGCCTGGTGCGAAAGGTCCCAGGGGTCGTGCGGCTCGGGCCGGCAGGGAAGGTACGGCGTCTGATACATGGGGTTCAGCAAAAAGAACGCGCCGCCCTCGCAGCGGTTGGCAAACTCACGCAGGGCGCGTGTCGCCGGGCGCATCTTGTTCGTTTTGAACAGCAGGATCGTGCGGGCGAGTAGGTACCAGGGGGAGTTCTCGAGGGCATCGGCCCCCATCTGCTCCTCGAGCTGGTGGGCCAGGGCAAAAAAGCCGTCCTCGTCTTCCAGACGAGCGAGGGCGAGTAGCACGGTGCCGGCAGCTCGGGTGGGATAGCCTTCCGCCTTAAGAACACGGCGAGAATAGTTGACGGCAGCACGGTAGCGAGCGCTCGCCATGCACAGCTGCGAGATGGCCTCGAGCGTGTGGAGCCACCCGATAAGCGTCGGCTCGCTCACGGTGAGATCGGCCGCCGTCACGCCGTCTGACAGCACCTTGTTGGCCCAGTAGTGCGGAGCCTCCATGTCGAATCCGGGCACGCTTTGCCGTAGGTAATCGGCTGCGGTCGCCTCGAGCTTCATCAGGTCGCCCAGGCAGGCGTCGACGGGCGTGTCCGCCAAAATGATGGCAAGCAGCTGGGCATCGAAGACATACGCATCGACGCGGACGATCTTGAGCAGCTCATCGCGCATATCGTCGAACAGGCGGTTGCGCGTCTGCTCAAACTCATCATCGCTGCCCATATCCTCGATACGATGGAGCTCGTCGAGCAGGTGGCGGTGAACACCGGCATAGGAAAGCAGTGCCTGGGCATGCTCGGTCTGCGCATACTTATGGGGGTTGACGCTCACGTCGTTATGGACAAGATCGCGTGCTGCATCGGTGAGTTCGGGGTGCGACGCAACGTAGGCGCGCTCCAGGTAGGCGGGGATGTAGACGCTCGGATCCATTAGAGGTCTCCTCCCTTAAACGGCAAGCCCTGCTCGGCCGCCCGCAGGATGCGCTCGTCGATCTGGGAACGCACGATATCGTTGGTGGCGACCCAGGCGGCAAAGCTGGCGTTGTCGGGGGCGCCCAAGCCCTCCTGCAGTACCGGCGTCGCTTCGGACAGCGCAAGGACAAGCTCGTCGGTGGAGCCTACGTCCACGTTGACGCGGGCATAGACGCCATCGGGAAACTCGGTTTGAAAGTAAAGCGCCTCGGCTGCGTGCGGGCACGAGCGCGCAAGGATGCGCAAGTAGTGTTCGGCGCCCTCGTAGTCCAGCTCGCGCCAGGCAGCACTCATCAGCGCGATGAGCGTCCACGGGTCTAAGTCGCGCTCCGCGTCCTTGGGACGACGGCGCAGCGGCGTGTTGGCGAGATAGGGGACGGAGTGGGCAGAGCGAAAGCGTTTGAGCTCCTCGGCGGGGTATTCGAGTTTTGCCATGGCGAGCATCGCAGTGTGGCGGACACCGGCCGGATCGTTGGGGGCAAAGTCCAGGCTGCGGTTTGCGGTTTCGAGCGACAGGCGGTAACGGCCGCTAATGAGGGCGCGCGACGCAAGGGCGGCAAGCCAGCGCAGGTAGGGGCGGCGTGTAAGGTCGCCTGCGGCCTCGCGCTCGTAGGGGTCCTGCGCCGAGGCGATCTTGAGTGCCAGGTCGTGCTCGACTTCATCGCGCTTGGATACCAAGTACTGTACGTACTCCTCGTTGGAGTTAGCGGTGAGGGCGGTCAACATGCGCTGAGCGTCCCAGTTGGTCGGGTCGAGTGCGGCTGCCTCGCGAAGCATGTTTTCGGCAGCGGTCTCTTCTTGCTCTGCCTGGGTATCGTCAGGGATAAAGGGAATGCGGTAGTCGACAGCCTCGACTACCTTGGCAATCAGATGTCCGGCGCGGTCGCGGTCGTGCACGATGAGCGGCGCGGGGTTGCGGGTGAATTGTTCCATCAGACGCTCTACGGCAGGGCCGTCGGTGAGCGGGATATTGTCGCGGCGCAAGGCCTCAAGAACGAGGCGATGGCAATCTTCTTGAATGGGATCGAATGCCATGGGGCCTCCTTTGCTGCGGTTAGGGTTCAAATGTCTCTATATAAGGTTCTAGTTTACCCGCATGAGGCACATCGGGAGTGCCGCACTTGGACATGCACCTTTGCACCACGAAGACGGATGTCGCACAAATGTCGGCACCTTGGACGACCGAGTGGTATCACGGTGCCGCAAACGGTCGATTTTTGGCGGCGAACGGTGTGTCTTTTGGAGGGGCACAGTCCTGCCCTGGATATGTGGTCAACCTTGATAAAACGTTTGCCCAGCTTGGGAGTATGAATGCCGCATAAGGGTCTTCAGGGATAGAAAAAACGTTTCATCATTGTCGACTTTCGGTAAATAACTGACCAACCAGAACGGTAAAATACTATTTGTCTGAGCGTTGAGACGTTTAGACATGGCGCATTGTCATCGCCGGCAACGCGCAAAACGGTCCTAACGGAGCCAATCGGGTGCTCCGTTATATACGCAAGTCTAAGAGGGGCTTGTTTAGGAGGCACAGTATGGGACGTTTTACCAATCCTCGCGATCTGTACTTTGGTGAGGGCGCTCGCCACGAGGTGAAGAACCTCAAGGGCAGCAAGGCCATCATCGTGACCGGCGGCGGCTCCATGCGCCGCGGCGGTTTTTTGCAGGACGTCGAGGCCGACCTCAAGGAGGCCGGTTTCGAGGTCAAGCTGTTCGAGGGCGTCGAGTCCGATCCGTCCGTCGAGACGGTCATGAAGGGCGCCGAGGCCATGACCGAGTTCCAGCCCGACTGGATTATCGCCATTGGCGGTGGCTCGCCCATCGATGCCGCTAAGGCTATGTGGCTGTTCTACGAGTATCCCGAGGAGACCTTCGAGGAGGCAGTCGTCCCGTTCTCCTTCCCGGAGCTCCGTCAGAAGGCTCACTTCTGCGCCATCTCCTCTACCTCCGGCACCGCTACCGAGGTCACCGCGTTCTCCGTCATCACCGACTACGCCAAGGGCATCAAGTACCCGCTGGCCGACTTCAACATCACCCCTGATGTCGCCATCGTCGACCCCGAGCTCACCTACACCATGCCCGCCAAGCTGTGCGCTCACACCGGTATGGACGCTCTGACTCACGCCATCGAGGCCTACGTTTCCACCGCTGGTTCCATGTACACCGACGCCAACGCCCTGCATGCTATCCGCGAGATCGTCGAGTGGCTGCCCAAGTCCTATCAGGGCGATCATGAGGCCCGCCAGCACATGCACGACGCCCAGTGCATCGCCGGCATCGCCTTCTCCTCGGGTCTGCTGGGCATTGTCCACTCCATGGCTCACAAGACCGGTGCCGCCTTTGAGGGCGACCACATCATCCACGGTTGCGCCAACGCCATGTACCTGGGCAAGGTCATCCAGTTCAACGCCAAGGACGCTCGCGCCAAGAGCCGCTACGCCTTCATCGCCAAGGAGATCCTGCACCTCGCCGGCGAGACCGAGGACGAGCTGGTCGAGGCTCTGGTCCAGGAGATTCGCGACCTCAACGACAAGCTCGACATCCCGCAGGGCATCAAGAACTACGGTGCCAAGGGCGTGAAGGCCGACGAGTCCATCATCGATTACGATGAGTTCGAGGCTAAGAAGCACGACGTTGCCGCCAACGCCATCCTCGACGCCTGCACGGGCTCCAACCCGCGCCAGCCGTCTCAGGAGGAGATGGAGCAGCTGCTCGAGTGCGTCTACACCGACACCCCGGTCACGTTCTAATCGGCACACATTGTTCTGATAAGGGTCTCGCGCTCTGTGCGCGGGACCCTTTTTCTATGGTGCAATCTAACCTGTCCTCAATGCGCCAAGTTGCCACAAGGGGACAGGTGGCTTTGCACCAATCGTTGTTTGATGAAGGGCGGATTCTCGTATGGCGCTTCCTATGGTTTATGGCGGTCCCGGCCGGTATGTTCAGGGGCTGGGCGAACTTTCGCGTCAGGGCAGATATTTGTCATGGTTGGGCTGCGCTGCCTATGTCTTGTTTGACCAGGGCACCGAGGATCGGCTGTGCAGGCAGATCGTCGATGGATTTCTGGACGAAGATCTAAGCGAGCCGTTCTTTAAGATTTACAACGGTCCGTGTACGGAAGAGGCCGTTGTCGAAATGGCTAAGGAAGCCCAGGCTGAGTATTGCGACATGGTGGTGGGTATTGGCGGCGGCAAGATGCTCGATATCGCCAAGGCCGTTGCGTTTTATGCCGAGTTGCCGTTGTGCGTATGCCCCACGGCGGCTTCGATGGACGGTCCGTGCAGCGCGATTTCGGTGCTGTATCACGAGGATGGGTCGTTCGACCGCTATCTGATGCTCGAAAAGAATCCAGATTTGGTTGTGGTCGATACCGGCGTGGTCGCGGCGGCTCCGCTGCGTATGACGGTCGCTGGTATGGGCGACGCGCTGGCAACGTACTTCGAGGCGCGTTCGTGCGCCGCGGCGCACGGTACCAACGAGCACGGTGGCGCGCCAGGACACTTGGCCTTGGTTGCGGCTCGTGCCTGCTATGACACGCTCATGGAGTGCGGCGTCGCTGCCAAGCGCGATCTCAAAAAGGGCCGTATATCGCCGGCGGTTGAGCGCCTGATCGAGTGCAATATCCTACTCTCGGGCGTCGGCTTTGAGAGCGGTGGCTTGGCGTTGGCGCATGCTATCGCCAACGGCCTGACGATTCTGCCCGAGTGCAAGGCCATGCACGGTGAGGCCGTGGCATTTGGCCTGGTGGTGCAGCTTCGTTTGGAGTGCGCGCCCGAGCTTGATCAGGTGCTCGAGTTTTGCCAGCGCGTGGGTCTGCCGACGACACTCGAGGAGCTGGGCCTTGGCGAGATTTCCGATGCCGACCTGCTGAGCGTTGCGGACGCAACTTTTAAGAACGAGCGCAATATGGCTAACGAACAGGCCAAGGTGACCAAACAAAAGCTCGTGCAGCTCATGTGCGAGGCATAGCTTGGCGCTTGATTGACCTTGTGCAATCAAGGCGGCGATAGGCCATAGGCTATTTGTCTCAATGATGCGCCGCATGTAATTTGCCCGAGGCGTGGGCCGATGGCGTATCATTATCTCTTGCTTGTTTGCACTGCTCAGGGAGGGGCCGCGCATGGCGCAGGAACACGATCTGTTTGATGACATTATCGAGATCAGCAAGGGTTTCGACTTTCTTAAAAACCCGCTTGGCGGTGTGACCGATGCGCTCGATCCGTCGGCGCCGCAGTGGAATCCCGCCGACTACAAGGAGCGTCCGCGCGGCAACACCATTCCGTGCCTGACCTGCAAAAACGAAAAGAGTGGCTGCTCCGCGTGCATGGATGTGTGCCCGGTCAACGCTATCGAGGTCGAGGAAGACTCCATCGAGATTCTCGACTCCTGCCGCAAGTGCGGCCTGTGCGCCGCTGCCTGTCCGACCGAGGCAATCATCTCGCCGCGCCTGGCGCCCAAAAACCTGTATGACGACATTGTCTCGGCGGCAACGAGCCACGAGACCGCCTACGTCACCTGCACACGCGCCCTCAAGCGCATGCCGCGCGAGAACGAGGTCGTCGTTGCCTGCGTGGGCGATATTACGGCCGAGACCTGGTTCTCGGTACTGGCGGACTATCCCAACGTGAGCGTGTACCTTCCGCTGGGCGTGTGCGATAAATGCCGCAACACCGGTGGCGAGGATATCCTGGGCGAGGCGATTGCGAAGGCTGAGGAGTGGTCTGGCACGGGTATGGGCCTGGAGGTCGACCCCAAGAGCCTCAAGTGCCATAAGCTCCGCGAGTACGAGCGCAAGGAGTACATGGAAAAGATTGCCCGCACGACGGGTCTGACGGTGACCAAGCTCAACCCGGCGACGGCGGCGCTGGCCTCGGTGACGCAGAAGTTGAAGGCCCACCGTCACCAGATTACTCAGCTGGAGCGCACGCTCAACACCATGTGCGGCACCACGACGGCAAAGCGTCGCCGTTCGCTCACGCATGGGCGGCAGCTGGTGCTTTCGACGCTGCAGAACCATCCCGAGCTTGCCCAGAACATGCAGGTGAGTACGCCTGAGTGCGATTTTGACAAGTGCACATCGTGTGGCGAGTGCGTCAACGTGTGTCCCACGTTCGCCTGCGATTTGGTGGGAAGCGGCCGCTTCGCGTTGGAGTCCACGTATTGCTTGGGCTGCGGCGCCTGTGTCAAGGTTTGTCCCGAACATGCGCTCAAGCTGGTCGAACACGATGCGTCCAACTTGGTTGTCGTCGACCCCGAAGCCGAGGAAAAGGCCGCTCAGAAGGCCAAAGCCCACGAAGAGGCCCAAAAGGTAAAAGCCGAGGCGAAGGCCAAGCTCGACAAGATGCTCGACCAGGTGGAGAAGCTCGCGGACTAGCCAGCTACCCCAATCTCTGCTTCATTTGCGCCGCCGCGGTGTCCGGATTCGCCCGGATGCTGTGGCGGCGCTATACTTATACAGTTTGAAGTACCTGTACCAAAAGGAGCTGTCGTGTCCCTTTCCATCGGTATCGTGGGCCTGCCCAACGTGGGCAAGTCGACGCTGTTCACCGCGCTTACCAAAAAGACCGGCCTTGCCGCCAACTACCCGTTCGCCACGATCGACCCCAACGTGGGTATCGTCGATGTGCCCGATAGCCGCCTGCAAAAGCTCGCCGACATTGTCAACCCTGGCCGCATTGTGCCGGCTACGGTCGAGTTTGTCGACATCGCGGGCCTGGTGAAGGGTGCCAACGAGGGCGAGGGCCTGGGCAACCAGTTCTTGGCAAACATTCGCGAGACCGACGCTATCTGCGAGGTCGTGCGCTACTTTAAGGATCCCAACGTCATGCGTGAGGTGGGTCGTACGGGCGAGTTCGTCGATCCCGCCGGCGATGCCGACACCATCATGACCGAGCTTATCCTGGCCGACATGGGCACGCTCGAGAAGCAGCTGCCTAAGCTCGAGAAGGAGGCCAAGCGCGACAAGGAGCTCATGCCCAAGTTTGAGGTCGCCAAGCGCCTGCTCGCCTGGCTCAACGAGGGCAAGCGCGCCGCGTCCATGGAGATGACCGACGAGGAGCGCGCCGCTGCCAAGGGCCTGTTCCTACTCACCATGAAGCCCATCTTGTATGTGGCCAACGTGGACGAGGACATGCTCAACGAGGACCTGGCGCCCATCGATGGCGTCAAGCCGCTGCCGATCTGCGCCAAGATCGAGGCCGAGCTTTCCGAGCTCGATCCCGAGGATGCGGCCGACTACCTGGAGAGCCTGGGCCTGGAGCAGCCCGGCCTGGACGTGCTCGCGCAGGCAGCCTACAAGCTGCTCGGTCTGCAGTCGTTCTTTACGGCTGGCGAGATGGAGGTCAAGGCCTGGACGGTGCGTCAGGGCGCGACCGCCCCGCAGGCCGCCGGTGTCATCCATACCGACTTTGAGCGCGGCTTTATTAAGGCCGAGGTCATTGGCTATGACGACTACATCGAGCTCGGTGGCGAGCAAGGCGCCAAGGCTGCAGGCAAGCTGCGCATCGAGGGCAAAGAGTATGTCATGGCCGATGGCGACGTCGTGCACTTCCGCTTTAACGTGTAAGGACGGCGAGCATGTTTAAATATGGAAAAAAAGCTGGCTACATGGGCATCGCGCTGCTGGTGCTTGCAGTGCTTCCGCTGGTGGTCGCAGCGTTTGTAATCCCTAACATTGGTCCCGAGGTGGCAACAAAGTTTAATGCCGCCGGTGAGGTGACGCGCTGGGGCAAGAGCTATGAGCTGCTGGCGCTGCCGGTACTCAATCTGCTGCTGAGCGTGGCGACGTACTTTACGGCGGGACGCCAGGCAAAGAACAATGAGGACTCCGCCGCCATGGCGCGCATCGTGTGCGAGCGCTACCTGCGAAACGGCTGCATCACGGGCGTATTTCTCAACGTAATTAACGTCTACTTTATGTATTCGGCGATTACCGGCACAGGCTTTGGCCTGGGCTTTTAGCTTGCGCCTTTAGGCAACGAGCCTGCAAGCATATTCGATGGCTGCTGCGAGGCCGCCGCTCGATCGTGGTTGAAAGACCACATCGGCGGCGGCCTCGTTTTCGTATCCGGCACCGCGAAGGCAGAGCGCGATACCGGCTTCCAAGAGAAGGGGCAGGCCACACTGGCTGGTTGCTATTACTACGGCCTGGTCAAGGGTGCAGCCGTGCGTCTGGCATTGAGCGGAGAGCTCGCCTCTCGCCGGATCGGGGAGCAACGCGGTCGCAACACGGCTCGATAGCAGCGTAAAGGCCGTTCGTTCATCCGGGGAAAGGCATTCTGCTTCAACGACGA
Organism: Collinsella sp. LCP19S3_A7; assembly: GCF_052121995.1. Taxonomy (NCBI): domain Bacteria; kingdom Bacillati; phylum Actinomycetota; class Coriobacteriia; order Coriobacteriales; family Coriobacteriaceae; genus Collinsella; species Collinsella sp. LCP19S3_A7. The sequence continues at coordinate 85,087 of NZ_JBQKDE010000007.1, forward strand.
CGAGCTTGGGCGGTGCGCTGTTTGTGCGAAGCGTGGCTCGGTACATGCGGACCGAAGAACCCGACATAGAAAACTCCTGTATATTAGGCAAAACGTAAACTATAGTTTACGTTTTTGTTTTGCTCCATTTCAAACTCGTCTGCATGAACGAACATGCGAAACAGATTCTTGGCGAGCGAGTCGAGCGGACGCGCAAGGCCCTTGGTATCTCCAAGGTCGATTTTTGCGTGGCGGTTGGAATCAGCCGACCTTATCTCGATCAAATCGAAAGCGGAACGGCAAACAGCACGCTCGAGATTTTATTTAAACTTGCGCCCGCGCTTGGCATGACGGTGTCAGAGCTTCTCGAGGGCATTGAGTAGGCGTTTTTGCCAGATTTGTCGTTTGCTGAACGGGTCCCCCCGACGGCGGCGTGCAAAAACCCGAGTATTCAGCATCCCTCAATAAATTGACAGCAACCGAAGGCGCAAATACGATGCTTGCTGTTTTTGATTATCCACAAAATTCATTATTATGAGGAATAATAGACGCGTGGGACGAGCCTATCGAGCCGAAAAGCGATTTACAGCTAGCGATTTTAACGTTTCCGGAAGGGGCGGGTGCTGAAAACTCCGCTTTTTGCACGTTCCGAGAGGTACCACGTGCCCCACAAGGCCCAAAGAGGCGGATTTTGTTTTAGCTACACCATCGGGATGCGGTCATGGTTGACTTGGCTGTAGAACAGGCGCTGAATCTCGGCCGCATCACGTGACTGGCCGAGCGCCCACATGGTCTTGGCCACGAGCGTTTCGGTGGTCATATCGTCGCCGCGTAAAATACCCGGATGGTCGGCGTAGGCACGGCCGACCTCATAAACACCCAGATCGAGGCCCTCTTCGGGGACCTGTGTGGTCATAACGACGGTGCGACCCGAATCGACCCAGCGGAAAATCGCCTCTTGGAATGACTCGTCGGACTCGCCAAACTCGGGAATACCGCCAATGCCAAAGGTCTCCAGAATTACGGCGTCGTAGCTATCGGTCAGGGCGTCCAATATGCCTGGATTCACGCCGGGCGTGAGCTTAAGGACAAACACGCGCGGGTCGATACGGTCGTAGAAACGAACCGGGCTCTCATTCTGGTGGGTGCCGTGGAGCCCGTTGCGCACGATGCGGTCGTTGCGGATGTAGGCAATGGGCGGATAGTTGACGCTAATGAACGCGTTAAAGCTCATGGTGCGCTGCTTGCGGGCGCGCGTGCCGGCGATGGCCACACCGCCAAACACGATTGAGACGTCGTGCGAATGCTCGTCAAGCGCATAGAGCAGGCTCTGGTACAGATTGAGCTTGGCATCGGTAAAGGGGTTGCCCATGGGCTTTTGCGAGCCGGTGAGCACGATGGGCTTGGGGCTGTCCTGAATCAGGTAAGAAAGCGCCGCCGCGGTGTAGCTCATGGTGTCGGTGCCGTGCAGAATCACGAAGCCGTCGTGGTCGGCATAGCCCTCGACGATGACGTCGCGGATACGCATCCAGTCACTCGGACGCATATTGGTGCTGTCGATGTTCATGGGCTGCACGACGTCGAGCTCGCAGAGGCCCGAGATCTCGGGGACGCTCTGGGCGAGCTCCTCACCGGTCAGGGCGGGGGAGAGGCCGTTGCCGTCCTCGGTCGATGCGATGGTGCCGCCCGTGGCGATGAGAAGGATGCGCTTCATGTTGGTGTTCCTATCGTATTTGCCGCCCCAGAGGCGGAGTCGTTCGGCAGTATTGTGGCACAGGGTGTCCAATGTTCAAACGTATTACATCATCTGTAACGTTTGGTAACACTTCAATTGCCGTCAAATAGGGGCCCTGGTCGTGCGTTTGCCGTGCGCTGAGGGCTGCGAGGGACGAGAAACCCCATATAACGTGTACACTATGGAGGTTATTTTCGTTCATTCATGCGGGTGGGCACCGGCTCCCCGCCAACAAGAGGGGGAAACCATGGATCAAAAGGCTTCCGCAAAGGTCCTCGTACTCGACTTTGGTGCGCAGTACGGTCAGCTCATTGCCCGTCGCGTCCGCGACCTCAACGTGTATTCCGAGATTGTTCCCTGCGACATCTCGGCCGATGAGATTCGCGAGATGAACGCCTCTGCGCTCATCCTTTCCGGCGGCCCGGCCTCTGTGTACGCCGAGGACGCTCCGTCCATCGATCCTGCCATCTTTGACCTGGGCCTTCCCGTCCTGGGCTTCTGCTACGGCCATCAGATCACGGCCGTGACGCTCGGCGGCAAGGTCGGTCACTCAGAGGTGGGCGAGTACGGCCGCGCCACTATTACGCGCACTGCCGGCGCCAAGCTCTTTAACTCCACGCCCATGCAGCAAACCGTGTGGATGAGCCACCGCGACGCCGTGTCCGAGGTGCCCGAGGGCTTTACCGTTACCGCCAGCACCGACGTGTGTCCGGTTGCCGCCATGGAGTGCCCCGAGCGCAAGATTTTCACCACGCAGTTCCACCCCGAGGTCAAGCACTCCGAGTACGGTCAGCAGCTGCTGAGCAACTTCCTGTTTGAGATCTGCGGTCTGGAGCCCAACTGGAGCATGGACAACCTGGTCGAGACCATGACGGCCGAGTTCCGCGAGAAGGTCGGCGACGACCGCGTTATTCTGGCCCTGTCCGGTGGCGTCGACTCCTCCGTCGTGGCTGCGCTGGGCGCTCGCGCTGTGGGCAAGCAGATGACCTGCGTGTTCATCAACCACGGCCTGCTGCGCAAGGGCGAGCCCGAGCAGGTGGAGGAGGTCTTCACCAAGCAGTTCGATGTCGACTTTATCCACGTTCACGCCGAGGACCGTTATGCCGAGCTTCTGGCCGGCGTGACCGAGCCCGAGGAGAAGCGCCGCATCATCGGTACTCAGTTCTGGAAAGAGTTCTTCGCCGTGGCGCAGCAGCTCGAGACCGATGGCAAGTCGGTCAAGTATCTGGCTCAGGGCACCATCTACCCCGACATCATCGAGTCTGGCGCTCGCAAGACGGGCGGCAAGACGGCCACCATCAAGAGCCATCACAACCTGATCCCGTTCCCCGAGGGCGTACACTTCGACCTCATTGAGCCGCTTGATCACTTCTTTAAGGACGAGGTCCGCGCGCTTGGTCTGGCACTGGGCCTGCCGGGTCATATCGTGTTCCGTCAGCCTTTCCCGGGCCCGGGTCTGGCCATCCGCATCATCGGTGCGGTCGACAAGGAGAAGCTCGAGATCCTCAAAAACGCCGATGCCATCGTGCGCGAGGAGCTGGATGCCTACAACCAGCGCCTGTTTGAGCAGACCGGCGAGCGCAACTCCGAGCACAGCTGCTGGCAGTATTTCGCGGTCCTGCCCGACATCAAGTCCGTTGGCGTTATGGGCGACGAGCGCACCTATCAGCGCCCGATCATCCTGCGTGCCGTCGAATCCAGTGATGCCATGACCGCCGACTGGGCCAAGCTGCCCTACGATGTGCTGGCCCGCATTTCCGGCCGCATCGTTGCCGAGGTCCCCGGCGCCAACCGCGTGTGCTACGACATCACGTCCAAGCCGCCCGCGACCATCGAGTGGGAGTAGGCTGATAGGGTTCTGACCTGCACTTTTGAGTGCCGTACTGTGCCGCTGAGTTTCGTTTCGTACGAGAGTCATGGCAAAGCCGTCAGCGACGGCGGTGAGTAAATACGAAAATTGAGCCTCCGTTCCCGTGCTGGGACGGAGGCTTTTTCTTTGCCTTTTTACTCCCTTTCACCTGCGATTTTGCTATTTACTCCCCGTATTTCAAGACGGCAAAGTATGGGGCGGTATTCGGAGGAATGGGAGTAAGAATTTATCCCAAGTGAGTAGACGTGCGATTTTTGTCCCCGATAACGAAAAGGGGCCGTTTTAGGTCCTTTGAAACTCAAATCGAACTCAATCGGCTTTTCGGCGGTCTCTGCACGGCGTTTCCCCAGGTGGTTAATGGGGAGTAAAGAATCTCGCCATCTCAATGAAAACGGGAGTAACCAGGGGAAATGCCGCGGCGTACTGCTGTGTGCTGCCGTGTAAGCCACCGCGTCATTTACTCCCCGTTTACGCTTGAAATGCCTTGGCATGCAATGGAGAGTAAAAACTCAGCATACGCAGGTGCGAGCGGAGCTCACCGACTATCCTGGCGCCCTGATTCGGTTTTAGTGGTAGCGAAATGCGGAGAGCTGCTACAGCGAGGCTTTCCAGTCCTCGTACTCGGCGGCGTCGATCTCGCCGTTCTCGAGCCGTGCGCGCTTCTCGGCCCACAGCTGGATCGCCATCGCCGCTTTGGGCGCGTGAGGCGCCTTGGGGTTCAGAGAGAGCCCCGTGCCGTCGGCTGCGGGCACGATGCCGAATGAGTCCTCGAGCCGCACGAGCAGCGATATGAGGTCGCCCGCGGTTTCGACGCCGTAATCCTTGAGGGCGTTGACGGATACGCCTAGTGCTGCGGCGATGGATTCGAGCAGCTCGGGCTTCACGGCGCGGATGCCGCTCTCGTAGTGGCGCACGGCCCCCTCGGTCAGGCCGACCGCCTCGGCAAGCTGCGCTTGCGTCATGCCGCGCGACTTGCGGTACCGCCTTATGTTCTCGCCTACGGACATGCGCCCTCCTCCTGGAATTACGTACCCGCACATCTTACCAGCGTACGCAAATGTACGCAATTCTATTGACAGTACAGATATGTACGTTTACTCTGAATCTGTAAACCGTACGTATCTGTACGCTAATGACAGGAGGAGCCATGGACGAGAAGGTGGCAAAGACGCCGAGACCGCACATGCTGGATGCGGACGAGGTTGCGGAGCTGCTGAGGATCAAGAAAGGCAGCGCCTACGAGGTGATCAGGAAGATAAACGCCGAGCAGGAGGCGCGCGGGCGCGTGGTTATCCGCGGACGCGTTCGAAGTGACGTCTTCGACGCCCTGTACTTCCCGGAGGTGGACTGACATGCCGGTGTACAAGGACGACAGCAACGGCACGTTCTTCGTGCAGTGCTACTACCGCGACGCCCGCGGCTCGAAGCGCCACAAGACAAAGCGCGGCTTCTCCTCCGAGGTGGAGGCGGCCGTATGGGAAAGCCAGTTCAAGAGCCTTAACGGCGGGGCCATGGACATGACGTTTTCCGAGTTCGTTGAGGTGTACGCCTCCGAGGTGAAGCCTCGCATACGTGAGCATACGTGGATCACCAAGGAGCACATCATCAACGACAAGCTCGTGCCGTTCTTTGGGGATATGCGCATGTGCGATGTGAGGCCGATCGACGTTATTAGGTGGCAGAACGAGCTTACTGAACACCGGGACGCCGACGGTAAGCCCTGGGCGCCGACGTACCTGCGCACGGTGAACAACCAACTCAACGCCATCTTCAACCACGCCGAGCGCTACTACGGGCTCACCGACAACCCGGTGCGAAGGGTCGACAAGATGGGCTCGAAGAAGGGCGGCGAGATGCAGTTCTGGACCAAGGACGAGTACCTGAGGTTCAGCGAGGCCGTCATGGACAAGCCGCTCTCGTTCCACGCCTTCGAGCTGCTCTACTGGACGGGCATCCGCTGCGGCGAGCTTCTGGCGCTCACTCCGTCCGACTTCATGCTGGAGAGTTCGCGTCTGCGCATCAACAAGTCGTACCAAAGCCTCCACGGCGTAGACACCGTGACCGATCCCAAGACGCCCAAGTCGGTGCGCACGATCGTCATGCCCGCCTTCCTGCGCGACGAGATGGCGGACTTCATCGAGCTACGAGACGACGTCGCCCCCGACGAGCGCCTGTTCGCCGTTACCAAGCACTTCCTGGCCCACGAGATGGAACGAGGGTGCAAGGCGTCTGGCGTGAAACGCATCCGCATACACGACATACGCCACAGCCACGTGAGCCTGCTGATCGAGATGGGCTTCTCCGCGCTGGCCATCGCCGAGCGCATGGGCCACGAGGCGGTGGACATCACCTACCGATACGCGCACCTGTTCCCCACGAAGCAGGACGAGATGGCCGCCGCCCTTGACGGGGCGAGGGGATAAGAAGGATGCCGTGCGAGAACAGCGCCCGCAAGCGCAGTAAGACGATGGCGTTCCGCTGCACGCCCGAGGAGCATAAGCTCATATGCGAGATGGCCGCCTGGAGCGGCATGAACAGGCAGGATTACATCATCGCCAAGCTCACCGATACCCAGGTCGAGGTGAGACCCTCTGTGAGCGTGCAGAAGGCGCTGAAGGACTCGATGGCGGAGTTGGCCAAGGAAGTACGGCTGGCGGCCTCCTACAGCGAGCTGAGCGAGTCTCTGCAGCAGAGAGTCGAGCACGTGATGAGGTTCTTCCTGGCGCTCGGCGAGCCTATTGACTCGCGAGTGGACGACGCGTCTCAGGAAGAATCGTTCCCGGCGATGGCGACTGAGGTCGAAACTAACGACAACGCCGACAATGCAAGTATCTTTGGAATGGGTCGCGGCTAACGCTCATCTAAGCGCCGACCAGGAACTGCGATTCTTTAGGGTGTTGCCCGCAAAGCAAATAGTTAATCTTCCGCGAAAGGAAGCTAAACGGTCCGTTCCTCGACATAGAGGATCTCGTTTTGCGCCTCCAGGATTCGCGCGGCGTCGCCGATGCGCTCGGCGCACCTCTCGCTTATCGACCTCAGGGCCAGGACCCCCTCGACGTCGAGCAGGTCCAGCTGGTCGGCGTGCGCCAGGGACTCGAGCAGCTGGTCCAGGCCCCTCGCCAGCCTTCCTGCATCCGCCACCGCGTCAAGCAGCTCACGACGCTCGTCCTTCTCGTTGATATCCATCATTGGCTGCCCTCCTTCTTCCGACGGACGTGTTGCGCAGCACCGTAGCCGTTCCGCATGGAGAACCATCTCGCCACCGCGATCCCGTGCGCATATTGGCCGCAAGCGGCGCGGGGAATGCCGTCCCGATGCGGACCACGGCACCGCGACTCGGGAACGCGCCGTCGTTCCCGCCGCGGCGTCGTCTCCAATCCCACGGGAGCCCAGCAACCGCCGACAGATCGCATCCCATGCCTGGAAGCCTCGGCGCCCATGCCTGATTCCATGCCGCACGCCTGCGCCCTTCCGATCCGAAACCCGCCCCGGCGTTCCTTGGACGCGCAGGGTCGCACGCCGGCAGGCGGCCCGCAAGGGCCGCGACACTTTTTCGGGTTCTTCGCTCCATGCGCTGCGCGCGCGAACAACGCGAAAAACTGCCGTCGGAATACTTCTATTTCCACGCCCGACTTCGCTTCCTCCCTTGCCGGCACGCCCGCGCCGCATGCGACTCACGCGACGCAAGGCACGCCACAGGGGCGGGCCTCCGAGTCTAAGGAGCAAGACATGAACGACATGAAGGAAAAGGCGATGGGCGCGGTCAGGACCTTCCTCGAGCGTAAGGGCTACGAGATCGTCGATGAGGCCTGGCAGGGGCCCGAGGGCATCGGCGGAATCGACCTCGTGGCGGTGGACGAGGACGGGACCCTGGTCTTCGTCGACGCCACGGTCCGGATCGGAACGGACGGCTTCCCCGAGGCCCACAGGGCGCGCGGGCTGCGCGAGGCGCTGGCGGCGACGTGGCTCGCCGGCAACGGCGACGACTACGCCGACACGCCGGTCCGCTTCGACGAGGTGGCGATGATGGTCGTCAAGGAAAACCGAGCGCTCCTGCGCCACCACATCAACTGCTTCGGCGAGATGGAGCCGCTCTCCTAGGCGGCGCGCCCGGCCCCGGGCTCCCGGGGCCGGGTTTCCCCGAATCCGCCCCTTGTACCACGAAAGCGTACATATCCGTACGTTTTCGTGGTACACTCCGCTTGTCGGACAAATCCGTACGGTTTTGTCCCGACGCTCCGAGACTCGGGGCGCGCCGGACCGGATGCGCCGAGGCGCGCCCCACGCTAGAGAGGACGCGACCCATGCGCACGATAGCCATTTCCAACTACAAGGGCGGCGTCGGCAAGACGACGACCGCCGTGAACCTGGCGGCGATCTTCGCCGCCCGGGGCCTTCGGACCCTGCTTGTCGACCTCGACCCGCAGGCGTCTGCCACAGACTTCTTCGGCCTCTACGACCGGGCCGTCTCCGAGCGGCGCACGTCGGTCGAGCTGCTCTACGGCGGCGCGCCCGTGGAGGAGGTCGCCTACGCTGCCGGGGAGAACCTCGACGTGGTGGCCTCGACCATCGACCTCGTCGACCAGAACGAGATGCTCCTGCGCGAGCAGCGACTCAAGTTCGCCCTCGACGACGCCTCGGGCTCCTACGACGTCTGCCTCATCGACTGCAGTCCCGTGATGCGCAGGCTCGCCTTCAACGCCTACCTCGCCGCGGCGGAGGGCGGCATGGTCGTCATCCCCGTGAAGCTCGACTCCACCGTGATGCGCGGCACGGCGCTCACCGTCGAGGCGACGCGCTCCATCGCCGACGCTCTGCGCATGCCCACGCCCCGCTGGAAGATACTGCGCACCTGCGTGCCCGGCCGCATGACCAACGCCGAGGCCACGGGCGCGGCCGTGCTCGACGGGTTCTTCCCGGACGAGCAGTTCGAGACGGTCATCCACGCGAGCAGCAAGGTCTGCGAGGGCAGCTGGCAGTGGAAGCCGGTGGCCGCCTTCGAGCCGGGGAGCCGCCCCTGTATTCCGTAACATCTAAATCGACAAAAACGGCAGCATAAAGTCGACACTTCCCGCAAGGGGCATGCTGACCAGATCGCAGGGCTATCTTGGTGGTGCTTCGTATCTACC
>NZ_JBQKDE010000008.1:0-92864 GCF_052121995.1 Collinsella sp. LCP19S3_A7
CATGTCCGGCGTCGGGTCTGATAAGATTTCCATAGCGGTCTTCGTCCTTTCCTAGAACCTGTTGTTGTGGTGATTTCAGATTCTAGGACGAAGGCCGTTCTTCGTTAAACGGGCGCTAGGGTGTCACCCTTACACCAACATTTTCGACGCGATCTCTAGGAGCGGTTTTGCGCGCTTGGTGTTACAGATCGAGATGTTTGCCGGTTCGAAGCACAGAGCCTCGCAGACAAACATCTTTGTGATGAGACAGACGGGACAGAAAAAACCCGGTTCCGCAGCAACGGAACCGGGTTTTCATTGGCAGCTGCACCAGTTAGCCGGCGGACAGCCGTGTGCACTCGCATGGCTGCCCGCCTGTCAGATTCTACCGACGCTTGCGACGGCGGGAGGCAATGCCGAGCGCGCAGGTCACGGAGCCCGCAAGTACCATGCCACAGGCGAGCGCCCATGTATCGTCGCCCGTCGAAGGCATCGTGCCGCGCTTCCGCTTGTGCGTAGTCGTCGTCTGCGTGGTCTTCGTGGTCGATGGCGGGTTAGCAGGCGGGTTGATCGGCGGCGTGTACGTGTTCACGAACTGCGGTTCCGACCCATTCGCGTAGGCGATGCTGCAGGTGAGCGTGCCGTCGCCGTTGTCGACGGCCGTCACTGTCAGATCGTACGTCGCGGTGTCGTAGGTGACGCCAGACTCGGACCCGGCCTTCTCACGGACGCGGTAGCGATACGTACCGGCAGAGGCGACTTCCACGGCCGGGAACACCACGTTGCCCGCGGCGTCGTTCTCAGCCGTGGCGACAACGTCGCCCTCGGTACCGTCGTCATTGAGACCGATCAGCTCGAACTCGAACTCCCCGGCCTTCAGCTCTCGGCCGTCGAGCCTCTTGGTCGCCTGGGCCTTGAAGGAGCCCTTGGCCTCGTAGCGGTTGGTGAACGTCGGGGCCGGGCCGCCGTCGTAGGAGACGTCGCACCTGAGGGTGCCGTCGCCGTTGTCGGTCGCCCTGACGGTCAGGCCGCGCCCCTTCGAGTCGTAGCTCACGCCGAGCACGGATCCGGCCTTCTCGCGGATGGAGTAGGCGTAGGTGCCCGCGGCGGTCAGCTCGACCGCGGGGAACGAAATGCTGCCGTCGGCCTTGTTCTCGGCGGTCGCCGCGACCTTGCCGTCAGCGTCGACCAGCTCGAACTCGAACTCGCCCGCCTTCAGCTCTCGGCCGTCGAGCCTCTTGGTCGCCTGGGCATTGAAGGAGCCCCTGGCCTCGTAGCGGTTGGCGAACGTCGGGGCCGAGCCGCCGTCGTAGGAGACGTCGCACCTGAGGGTGCCGTCGCCGTTGTCGGTCGCGGCCACGGTCAGGCCGTACTCATTTTCGTCGTAGGCCACACCGGGCTTGTCGCCCTTTGCCTCGCGGATGCGGTAGCCGTAGGTGCCCGCGGAGGTCAGCTCGACCTCGGGGAACGAAATGCTGCCGTCGGCCTTGTTCTCGGCGGTGGCGACGACCTTGCAGTCCGCGTCGACGAGCTCGAAGGCGAACTCGCCGGCCTTCAGCTCGCGCCCGTCGAGCTTCTTGGTGGCCTCGGCCTTGAAGGAGCCCTTTGCCCTGTAGGCGTTGGTGAACGTCGGGGCCGAGCCGCCGTCGTAGGAGACCGTGCAGTCGAGCTTAGCGTCGTCCCCCTCGGACATGTGCGCGTCCACCGTGAGACCGTACGACTTCCCGTCATAGGTTACGCCGCCGGCGTCGCCCTTGACCTCACGGATGCGGTAGCTGCGCGTACCCTCGCCCGTCAGCTCGACGGCCGAGAACTCGACCTTGCCGTCTGCGCCATTCTTCGCGGTAGCGACAACCTTGCCGAGCGAACCGTCAGCCTTGACCTTCACCAGCTCGAACTCGAACTCGCCGGCCTTGAGCTTGCGACCCTCGAGGACCTTGCTCGCCTCGACCCTGAACGAGCCCTTAGGCACCGTGTACTTGTTGGTGAACACCGGGGCAGAGCCGCCCTCGTAGGAGACCACGCACTTGAGGGTGCCGTCTCCGTTATCCGTCGCCTTGACAGTCAGGTCGCGTGCAGCGGTGTCGTAGGTGACGCCGCGCTCGGAACCCTTGACCTCGCGGATGCGGTAGCTGCGCTCGCCAGCGCCCTTCAGCTCGACCTTGCCGAACGAGATCTTGCCGTCGGCATCGTTTTTCGCGGTGGCAACCACGTCACCGTCGGAATCGTCAGCCTCGACCTCGACGAGCTCGAACTCGAACTCGCCTTCCTTGAGCTTCCGCCCCTCGAGTCTCTTGGTCGACTCGACCTTGAAGGAACCCTCGGGCGTCTTGATATTGTTCGTAAACGTCGGCACAACGTGGTCGGGCGTACCGTAGACCACCTGGCAGCTGAGGTTGCCATCCGTGTCGTCGGTTACCACCACGTCCAGGTCGTACTCGGTCTTGTCGTAAATGACGGATCCGTCCTTGCCCGCCTTCTCGCGGATGCGGTACTTATAGCGGCCCTTGGCGTCGACACTCAGCTTGCCGAACACCACGTTGCCCTTGGCGTCGTTCTTTGCGGAAGCAACGACCTCGCCGTCAGAGCCGTCGTCCTTGACCTTCACGAGCTCGAACTCAAACTCGCCCTCCTTGAGGTCGCGGCCGTCGAGCGCCTTGTGGGCGCGGGCCACGAAGGTCCCAGGCTTCTGGAACACGTTGACGAACTCGGGCTCGGCGCCGCCCTCGTAGGCGACCTCGCAGTCCAATTTCCCGTTACCGGCGTCCGTCGCCGTAACTGTCAGGTCGCGCGCCGCGGTGTCGTAGGCCATGCCGGCCTCGTCGCCGACGACCTCGCGCATGCGGTAGCGATGCTCGCCCAGCGAGGTCACGGTCACGTCGCCGAACGTCACGTTACCCTCAGCGTCATTCTTCGCGGTGGCGACGACCTCGCCGTCGGAACCGTCGGTCTCCACCTTGAGCAGCTCAAACGTGTAGGCATCCTTCTTGAGGTCCGCGCCCTTCACGCTCTTGGTCGCATGGGCGGCAAACGTGCCCTTCGCCTCGTAGCTATTGGTGAACACGGGAGGCTCCGCAGCGGCGTCGGTGCCGATGTAGGCAACCGTGCACTCGAGCTTGCTGTCATCGGCCTGAGACGCACGCGCAGTCACCGTCAGGTCGTACGCACGCTTGTCATAGGTGATGCCGGCCGCCGATCCGGCCTTCTCACGGATGCGGTAGCGGTGCTCGCCGGCGGAGGCCACGGTGACGCTCGGGAACATCACATTGCCGTCAGTGTCGTTCTCCGCCGTCGCGACGACATCGCCGTCGGAGCCGTCGGCCTTCACCTTGAGCAGCTCGAAGGTGAACTTGTCGTCCGCCGTGAGCTTGCGGCCGTCGAGCTTCTTGACCGCCTTCGCGGTAAAGCTGCCCTCGGGCGCCTTGTACGTATTGGTAAACGTCGGCGTAGCGTTGGGGATGCCGCCGTCCTCGTACTTGACGGAGCAGTCGAGCTTGGCAGGGTCATCGGTCGCAACGCTAGCGGTCACCGTCACATAGTGCTTACCGGTGTCGTAGGCAACGCCCGTCTCGGAACCAGCCTTCTCGCGCATGAGGTAACGGTGCTCGCCTGCGGAGGCCACCGTGACGCTCGGGAACGCCACGTTGCCGTCGCCATCGTTGGTGGCCGTCGCGATCGTCTTGCCGGCCGTGCCGTCCGCCCCGGCCTCAACGAGCTCGAAGGTAAACTCGCCGGCCTTGAGCTCACGGCCCTCGAGCGTCTTCTTAGCGCTCACGGTAAAGCTGCCCTTGGGCTTCACGGTGTAGGTGTTGGTGATGCTCTCCCTGGATTGCTTGTCCGCCTCGATCGAGCCCGTCACCGCGCCGCTCGCCTTATAGCCCGCGGGAACGTCGAGCTCGGTGATGGTGTAGCCGAGACCGGGGTCGAGGTCCTCCCAGGTCTTGGACTCGCCGGCTGCGAGGGCGAACTCCTCGCCATCGCGCGCGGAGTCCCAGTCGACGCGGAACTTGAACTTCCTGCCCGCATCGCTCTCGGGCGCGCCCTCGACCTTCTTGGTGAAGGTGAGCGAGCCGTAGTGAGGCTCAACGGTCTTCGTCTTGTTGGCGAACACGGGCAGCGAGGACTTGCCGTCGTAGGTTACGTCCGCGCTCAGGGAGCCGTCGTCGGCAGCCTTGACCTCCACCGTCACGTCGACGGTCTTGCCGTCGTACGTCACGTTGGCATCGGCGCCCGGAACCTCGCTGACGGTGTAGCCATACGTGCCCGCCTCGTCATAGGTGATTGAGCCGAAGTTCACCGCGCCGCCCGCGCCGTTGGCGACCGTCAGGCTACCGTCCGCAGCATCTTCGGGCATGGGAGCCCCGTTCTCCGCGGTAAGCGTGAAGTTGAAGGCGCGGTCTGCGGCAGGCTCGCCGTCAAGCGTCTTGAGTGCGGCGATCGTAGCGCTCGTGGAGCGCTCGTCGGGCGCATACCCATTGGTAAACACTGCGGTCTTCATGCCCGCAGGATCGATAGTCCCCGACGTATCGGACGAGCTCACGAGCTTGTAGCCCGCGGGCGTCTTCTCGTACACGCTGTAGCCCGTGCCCGCCGGCAGGCCGTCGATCACGCCGGCCTCGCCCGCACGCAGGGTGATGTCGAACGAACCGTCCTTAATATCGACGTTGTTGTTAATGGGCTTCCACTGTGCGGTGAGGGTCGCCGTGCCGCCCCTGTGGCTGATGCCCCCCTCGACCACGTCTCCCGGCTGATAGATCTTGGACTGGTCGACACTTTCGCTCAGTCTGTCGCCAGCGACCTTCCATCCCGCGAATTCATAGTTCAGCAAGTAGAACATGCACTTCGGGAAGGTGAAGGCTTCGCCCTCCTTGGATTTCGCCGAGGCCATTTCTCCAGTGACGTCATCGGAGTCCGCAGCATAGTTCACGGTATACGAAAAATCAATCCGCATACGGTTCCACGTGCCGGGGTGAGCGACACGGTCGGCAAGCTCTGACGAAGTCCGCTTAGCGCCGTCTTGTTCACACACCCACGTATCGGTAAACAGGGAATCATCATAGGAGGACCCAAATCTTGAACCCCAATTCAGTCTGGTCTCTCCCCCCAAAACTACTTCATTGAGTGTTTTGCAGCCGTAGAACATGTTATCCATGCTCGTCACCTTGGAGGTGTCGAAGTTCGAGAGGTCGAGGGACGTCAGGGCCGAGCAGCCTTCGAACATCTCGTACATTCTGATCACCTTCGGGGTGTTCCAGCCGGAGAGGTCGAGGGACTTGAGGGCCGAGCAGCCTTCGAACATGCTTTCCATGGTCGACACCTTGGAGGTGTCGAAGTCCGAGAGGCCGAGGGACGTCAGGGCCGAGCAGCCGTAGAACATCTCGTACATGCTGATCACCTCCGAGGTGTTCCAGCCGGAGAGGTCGAGGGACGTCAGGGCCGAGCAGCCGTAGAACATGCCGCCCATGTCGGTCACCTTCGAGGTGTTCCAGCCGGAGAGGTCGAGGGACGTCAGGGCCGAGCAGCCGCGGAACATCCAGTACATGTTCGTCACGCTCGAGGTGTTCCAGCCGGAGAGGTCGAGGGACGTCAGGGCCGAGCAGCCTTCGAACATGCTCTCCATGGTCGTCACCTTGGAGGTGTCGAAGTTCGAGAGGTTGAGGGACGTCAGGGCCGAGCAGCCGTAGAACATCTTGTACATGCTGATCACCTTCGAGGTGTTCCAGCCGGAGAGGTCGAGGGACTTGAGGGCCGAGCAGCCGTAGAACATGCCGCCCATGTCGGTCACCTTCGAGGTGTTCCAGCCGGAGAGGTCGAGGGACGTCAGGGCCGAGCAGCCTTCGAACATGGAGTTCATGTCGGTCACCTTCGAGGTGTTCCAGCCGGAGAGGTCGAGGGACGTCAGGGCCGAGCAGCCGCGGAACATGACGTACATGCTGGTCACCTCCGAGGTGTTCCAGCCGGAGAGGTCGAGGGACGTCAGGGCCGAGCAGCCGTAGAACATGTAGCCCATGTCGGTCACCTTCGAGGTGTTCCAGCCGGAGAGGTCGAGGGACGTCAGGGCCGAGCAGCCGCGGAACATGGAGTTCATGTTCGTCACGCACGAGGTGTTCCAGCCGGAGAGGTCGAGGGACGTCAGGGCCGAGCAGCCGCTGAACATGGATCTCATGTTGGTCACCCTCGAGGTGTTCCAGCCGGAGAGGTTGAGGGACGTCAGGGCCGAGAAGCAGCTGAACATGGAACTCATGTCGGTTGCCTTGGGAGTTGACAAGTAGCCCACTATTGAAACGAGATTACCCAGATATGTGTATTGAGACTGGCAGTCGAGCGCCGTGCATCCCTTCTCAAGCTCAAGGTACCTGACAACATTCCCTTCTGTTTTAATGACATTTATCAACTCGAGCCAATTAAACTCTCCCGCTTTCACGCGCATGGCGCCGTCTTTATAGAGGTACCATTTGCTGGAACCCACCTTGCCGCTTTTCTTGAGCTCGCCGTGCACCGATACGTCGGGCAGCTTTATCTCCTTGTCCTCGTAGAGACCATTTCGGAAATCTCCGTACCACTCCTTGATATTGGGGTCCTCGGCGGCAGCCGTCTTTGCTTTTGCCCTTGCCCTTGCGGGGGCCTTTGACATATTCGTGGATGAATCGTCCACTCCTGCAGAAGTCTGCTCGGATTCGGCAGTCTCGCCGGCCTCATTGTTAGTACCGGCGGCGGCAAGTTGCGCTCCCAGCGGCTCAACCGCGCTCGCGGATGCTTCAACAGGCTTTGCCGCAACGGCAGCCGTGCCCAGGAGAGCGCTCAACGACCGTCCGTCCGAGCTCAAAACCATCTCTCCGGCAGGCGGTTCGCTCGACTGGGCGGCGGCAGTCGCCGCCTCGTCCACGGCGTCGCCCTCGCCGGTATAGGCCTCGCGCTTAAAGGAATACGAGCCGTCCTCGGGCAGGTTCTTGCCGGTGAGCTGCACGCGGAACGTGAACTCCTTGTTGGGATCGGGGTTGTCGCCTTCCATCGTCTTAGCGATGCGCAGCTTACCGTCCTTGAGCTTGTTCTTAAAAACCGGCTTGGCATCGGAGCTTACGTCAAAGCCCAGCGTGCCGTCGCCGCTGTCTACCACCTTCACGGTGTAGACAAACGAGCTCTGGCTGTCGTAGTCCACTGTGGGATCGGCACCTTCGCCCGCAGGCACGTCCTCGCTCACGCGGAAGCGATAGGTCTTGTCGGCGTCTGCCTCGGTAAACTGCAGCGCCTGGATGTTCTTATGGCTGAAGACGATCTTGCCGTCGGCCGAGTTGGTGGCAATGCCGACCGCTTCGGCCTGCTCGCTGTCGCCCTCGCCCGTCAGCTTCTCCAGCTTAAAGGTGAATTCATTGTCCTTGAGGTCGCGGCCTTCGAGCGTCTTCCATGCCTTGAGGTCGACAGCTCCTGACGCATGGTATGCGTTGGTGAACGTCGGCGCAGAACCATCCCCGTAGGAGACGTCGCACGCAAGCGTACCGTCACCGTTGTCGGTCACCGAAACCGTAGCCGTGGCGGCGGCATCGGAATAGGTGTAGCCCGCGGCTCCGGTATTTCGTTCACGGATGGTATAGGTATATGTTTTGCCCACGTCGGCCAGACCATACTTAATGGCCCCGAAGTTCACCGCACCGTCGGCGCCGTTGCGCGCGGTAACCACGATGTTGCCGGCCTCGTCCACCACGTCGAACGTAAACTGTTTGGCCTTGAGCTTGCGCCCCCTGAGCACCTTCATGGCACTGAGGTACGCCTTACCGGTGGCGTTATACGTATTGGTGAAGCTCGCGGTGGCGGCGCGCTCCTCGCCGGCACGAATCGTGCCCGTAGCGCCCGTGGAATCGGTCTTCTTGAAGCCCGCGGCCTTAGCCTCGGTCACCTGGTAGGTGGTCTCGGAGGGAATGCCGGGAATCGTTGCCGTCTGGCCCCCGCGCAGTTTAATGCTGTCGCCGTTGCCCACCTTGCCCGTGGCGACCTGCGCGCCTGCCGCATCGGTCACCGTGTAGGCGAACGTGCCGCCCTCGGGCTCGCCCTCGGGGGTGGCCAACGTCAACTTAAACGAGAACTCCTTCTGCGCGTTCACGTCCGTGGCATCCTGTACGGCCTTGCTGATCTTGAGCGTACCGTAAGGGTTGTACGTATTGGTTACATCCGTGCCGGCAATGCTCGTCACGTAGCCCTCATAGTAGGTGTCCTCGCGCACCTCGTATGCAATCTCTATGCCATGGTCGCGATACTTGGGCAGACTACCGAAGCTGTAGTTCCAATCGCCAGAGTCCGCGGCCTTGACGGTCTTGCTCTTGACCAGCTCGCCATCAGCGTAGAGGTCAATCTTGACCTCCTTGGGGCGCTTACCCGCGGCATCGTTGGCGTCGTCCCAAATCTTGCGGCCGGCGATCTCGATCGTCTCGACCCTATGCTTGTTGGTGACCGTGAACTCATAACCCCTATCGGTAGGATTCATGCGCACGTCGGCCAGATAGCCCTCGGGCGTCTCTTCCTTGACGCTGTAGGCGATGGTATCACCCTCGTCATTGAGAACGCACAGTCCATCATCAGACCCAAAACTTGCCTGCCAATTGTTAGCATCGCTCAGCACGGCGCTCTTGCCCGTATCCTGCCCATCGGCGTACAGATGCACCGTCACGCTCTGGGGGCGCTTGCCGTCCTGGTCATCGCTGTCGGACCATGCCTTCTTGACCGTGATGCCAAAGGGCTTAAGGCCCACCTTGGTATACTCCTTGCGGATCACTTGGTTGGGAGAATCCACACCGGCATTGCTGATTGTCGTGCAACGAAGAACGGAACTATTGTAGGCATGGGCGCCGCCGGCAAGGCCGGATTCGCTCTCGCCTTTTGCAAGATCGGTGTCGAACCAGTTGCTATACGCAGCAGAATCCTGCTCCAGGTCCTCTACCCGGGGCGCGCGCATACGAATGGTAAACGATGCCGTATCGCCCTCGCCCACCACAAAGTCATTGCCGTCGGCCTTCTTGGTCGCATCGACGGCGACGGCGGTCACCTCGTCAAGGCTGCCTGCATACGATTCCGCAGGTGTCCAGACAGAACGGTCCGTTAGGTCTGTTGTCTTGCCACCATTCTTAGCATCGAGCTTAAGCTCGCTCGCCGGCAGCGTGGAGTAGTACACATGGGCGTCGGCACCCGCGCGAGTGAGGGCGCTCACGTCCACGCCCTGCAGATGTCCCTTCCACGTGATATCCCCTACGTCGTCCTTACCGACTGACCCGCTTGCACTCGACGGGTCGAATGCATCAAGCGCATCGAAGAAGCATATGTCCTTGGCACCCGAACTATCGGGGTTGTTGAGCGAGATACGGTAGTTGTACGCGCCGTTTTCGTACACGTTGCGAGCACCGTCCTTGTCGAGGCCCGAGCTCCACGCGCCCTCGTCATTAGTGTCAACCTTCTTGTCGAGCTGCGCCACCGACCACGACAGGTGGTCGAGCTTGACCGATACGCGGGCATATACAAACGACGAGTTATCGCTCTCGGGATCAAGGTCGGTCATGGCATCCTCGACGCCCTTGACCGCATCCTTGGACGCCTGGTTGTTGCCCGCAAGCGGGTTGTCGGGCTCGCCCTTGTAGCCGGCGATGGTACCCCAGCTGGGCTCCGCGCTTTCGTAGGCGATGTTGTTGACGAGCGTGGATCCATAGTCGCGCTCGGTGTCGAACGAGTAGACCGCGTCGAACGTCAGCGTAATTTTATCGCCGTAGCCGTCGTAGGGCTGGTTACCGGCGCTCCGCCTGCTGCGGTACTCCGGATTGGGGTTAACGCGCGCTTTCACCGTCATGAGTGTACGCCCGGTGCCCTTATAGTTGCGCTTGAGGCTCACGCTCTCCACCGCATTGTCTCCATTGAGCTTGACGGTGCCCAGCTTGGGCTCCACACCTTTGGGCAACAGGTCGTAGAACGTGCCCGCCGTGTCGGGAGTGATGGCACCGGCCGCCACGGCATTGTTATAGTCCGCAAGGGTCGTGAGGTTGGTCTGCTCGTACACGTTGACCGTGTAGTGGAGCGTGGTCTTCTGTCTGTCCTTATCGGTGTCGTATCTCACGCTCTTGTCCATGCTGATGCCCGATGCCGCGCCCGTCAGGAAATCATCATCGCTCTTGGGGCCGCACTCCACAATCAGATTGCCCTTGTAGTCGTAGTTGTACGACTTTGCGGTATTGCGCAGGATCGTCTCGGGCGTGTCGGAGTCCTTAAAGAGCTGGTCCACACACGCACGGACGCGCTCCGTGGGCTTAAGGCGCACGTAGGGATGCATGGTATAGATAACGCCGCCCGACTTAGTGCTCAGGCCGGTCTTAATGTCGGTCACCCCGGCATCCCTAGGGAAGACCAGGCGTTTGCCATCCTCGACCACGGTTGCGCCGTTTTGCGGAGTGATAACAACTGTACCCGTGCTGTAGCTGACGGTGCCGTAGCACACCCAGTTATCGCCCTCAACGGTGCTGGACTTCACCGAACCATAGACCTCGATATCGGGTTGGTTGGCATTGTCACCGTCTTTGACATAGCCGTAGCTACCCGCTTCGATATTGCCATAGGTAGCAGTTCCGTCGGACGCCTCGTAGTAGCCCTTTCCCGACTGCGAGTAGCGCTGATAGTTGTAGACCGTGGGCTTATCGATACTCACACCCTCGAACTCAAAGTCGTCCGCCGTGAGGTCATCGTCGGTATGGTCGAAGTTCACTGAGTAGTCAACGGTATCCATGCGCACGGCTTGCTTGCCGTAGTCACCTGCAAGAAACTTGTTATAGTCGCTGTTGCCACCCTTGTCCGTAGTCCAGGGACCGGTAAAGCCCACCGTCTTGACGTCGTACTCGCACACGACATCGTTCCCCGAGCGCAGGCTGTCGAGCGCGTAAGGGTAGTCGGCTTTACCGTGCTTGCTTGAGTACGATCCATTGGAATACTTGAACACGTTAAAGTGACCGCCCGGGTCTTTGAACTCTATAGGCGAGTACTTAAACGTGGCATCCGCTGATTTTGCAATGGCAGCGCGGTCATCTGCAGAGGTGAGAGTGTAGTTTACCTTGTGCTTGAGCTCATAGTGCCCGCCCAGTTCAAACTGGTCCTTTGGGTATGCCATATAGGTATGCAGATAGCCCGTACTGTTATTGGGGCTTACATAATCAACGCTGTTCTCGGCGGTAAAGCGCACGTCCTGCGAGACGTCCTCCCCGTTGTTGGCGACCGTCTCGCCGTTATATCTCACACCCAGAAGCTTTGGCTTGTGGTTGGAATTGTTGTCGGCAGTCATGCCCTGCAGCACGTACTTTTGATTTCCGCTCACATTTGTCCACGAGTACCAGTCAACGTAGATGTACTTGTCGTCATCGGTGGGCTTGAGCTCTTCGGGCCAGCTTGAAGGCCAGGTCTCGGAGAGGCTTTGGCCGCGCAGCTCGGTTTTATCGATTGTCTCCTGCGTATCCACGCTCGCGTTGAGCTTATTTGATGTCATGGAAAGCACGTTACCCGCATGCGTGGTGAGGTTAACCGTGCCGTAGAAGTTGTCAGTGACGTACTTTTCTAGCTGGTTGCTAAAAACATCGGTAGTGGGCGACTTAGAACCGTCGGCGAGCTGACCATTTCCCACGAGCGCCACGGGGTCGAGCTTATTTACGGAGAACTCAAAATTCGCCTGCATGGCGGCAGAGAGTTCGCAGGTGTTGCTCAGAACGTAGCCGTCACCAATCTCGGTATAGGCAAACGTGGATTGCTGACTCGGCGCCTCGGGGACCGCCGCCTCCAGCTCGCCCGTCGGCTTGCCGTCACGGTCGGCGAAAATGTACTTGGGGACGACGATCTGGATCTCGCCCTCCTTATAGCTGTACTGGCCCGAGAGTGCGACCGAGAGCTTCATCTTGACCGAGAACTCGTCGGTTTTGGGCACAAGGGAAAGACGCGCGGGGTTGCCGTCCTCGGCATCATCGGGCGTCACCCAGGCAACGCTGATGTTATCGATGCGTTGGTCGTCGCCCGTAATAGGATTCTGATTATTTGTCTGGGGTTCTTGCTTGCCCTGTTTTTTTGCCGCACGCAGGGCCGAGGGAGATGCCTGTGCCGCAAGCGCCTGCTCAGACTGTGCCGGCGGGGCAACGAGCTTCACGTTCGGACTGTCGAAGTTGGAGGCATCGACGACGCCGGTTGAGTCGGCGTCTATGCTGTCGGCGGCGTTGGCTGCGGGCGCCGTAGCGCCATCAGTCTTGTCGGAGTCGTCGATCGAGGAGGAGTCGGAGGTATCGGAGCCGGGTGTGGCATCGCCCTGATACGTAGAATCGTTCGTGGCGTTACCGTTGCTACCAGTGTTGTCGCCTTCGCCCACATTTGTAGTGGAGCCTTCGTTGGCACTCTGGACCTCTGCGAGCAGTTGCTGGTCTTGCTGCTCTTGTTCGACCGCTTCGGCTATGGCGGAAACGGGCATAGTCTGCATGACCATCACAGCCGAAGCAATGGTGACCAGAGCAATCTTGACAGCAAAGGCGGCCTTCAGGCGTGTCCTGCGAAAGTAACGACGTTGGGGCATCTCCGTCGAGGCGACCCCCGTTCCCTTGGCAAATTTGGTGTCCCCGTCTTTTCGGTCTTCGTGCTTGAACATGATGACTCCCCCGAGCACGTTCGTCCCGCCGCGGCGGTGTGTCGCGGCGCGCAGCCAAGGCGTTGCTTCATGCAAGTTCAGTCGAGAGTTAGCAGCCCTCTCGTTCCCATCGATGCCGCTGTTCGGTTGCCGATGCGTTTACGAATTGCTTATACTTCTAGCGCACCAACAAAACAATCACGGCAAATCAATGCTGCAAGGCAATACATCAACTGCAATTTCCACTGCGCCTTTCGGTACAGTAATTACATATTTAATCGAATTATACGCCTTGTTTAGCCATCTTAGAAATCAAGGCGTTGGCGGTAGCATTTATGCCGTGAACGGTAAATAGCCCCCGCAGCCTTAAGCTACGAGGGCATCGCATCAGACCACCACAAAGGTGCCTGTCCCCCTTCATGTTGGTTTTGGCCCGAAACAGCAAGGAACCCGGTCCTGCACGAGACAGAACCGGGTTCCTTTAGCAATGCTTGCTTTGCTCAGGCAGTAACTAGAAGTTACTCAGCCAGGAAGTCACGCTGGACAGCGGGATCGACCTTGACGCCAGGGCCCATGGTGGAAGACACAGAGATGGACTTGACGTACTTGCCCTTAGCAGAAGAGGGCTTGACGCGCAGGATCTCGGTGTACAGGGCAGCGTAGTTCTCAACGAGCTGCTGCTCAGAGAAGGACTTCTTGCCCAGGGGCACGTGGCAGATGCCATAACGGTCGGCGCGATACTCAACGCGGCCGGCCTTGAGCTCGGAGACCATCTTGGCGACGTCCATGGTCACGGTGCCGAGCTTGGGGTTCGGCATGAGGCCACGGGGACCAAGGATCTTACCGATGCGGCCAACCTTGGCCATCATGTTCGGCGTAGCGATAGCGGCGTCGAAGTTGATCTCGCCCTTCTGGATCTGGGCGACGAGCTCGTCGGAACCGATGATGTCGGCGCCGGCAGCCTCGGCCTCACGGGCCTTCTCGCCCTCGGCGAAGACGGCAACACGAACGGTCTTGCCGGTGCCGTGGGGCAGGGAGATGGAACCACGGATGTTCTGGTCAGCCTTACGAGTATCGATGCCCAGACGGAAGTGGGCCTCGACGGTCTCGTCGAACTTGGCGGTGTCGAGCTCCTTGATGAGCTTGGCAGCCTGAAGGGGGGTGTAGAGCGTGGCGCGGTCGACCTTCTCGGCAGCGGCGTTATAGCTCTTACCATGCTTAGCCATGTGCATTACCTCCTGTGGTTAAACGGGCGTGAGCCCTCCCACATCGTATCGTGTGCCCTATTGCACACATTTAACGGGCGCCCCGGTCGGAGCACCCGTCGTTACCTAGAAAAACGCTACTCAGCGATGGTGACGCCCATGGAACGGGCGGTACCGGCGATGATCTTCTTGGCGGCGTCAATGTCGTTGGCATTGAGGTCCGGCATCTTGATCTCGGCGATCTTGGTGAGCTGCTCCTGAGAGAGCTGGCCAACCTTGTCGGCCTGGGGCTTAGCGGAACCAGACTTGAGGTTCAGCTCCTTCTTGATGAGGTGAGCCGCCGGCGGAGTCTTGGTGATGAAGGAGAAGGACTTATCCTCGTAGACAGAGATCTCAACGGGGATAATGTCGCCCTTCTTGTCCTGCGTCTCGGCGTTAAAGGCCTGGCAGAACTGCATGATGTTCACGCCAGCAGCGCCCAGGGCGGGGCCGACGGGAGGAGCGGGGTTAGCGGCACCAGCAGGAATCTGGAGCTTAATGACGTTGGCAACCTTCTTCTCAGCCATGGTCATTCCTTTCGAATCACGAGTGTGAAGTACTTGCTATATCGTAAGCACGCACGTGTTAGAAGCACTCCTGAGATGAGCAGTCACAGAAGAAGCACGCTCGCGCGAACGGACGAAAACTTAAGCGATGACAGCGACCTGGTTAAAGTCAAGCTCGACCGGCGTCTCGCGGCCAAAGATCATCAGCGTGACCTTGAGCTTGCCTGCCTCGGCGTTAACCTCGGAGACCTTGCCATCAAAGTCGGTAAGCGGGCCATCGGTGACGCGGACGGACGTACCAACCTCAATATCAACCGACGTACGCTTGGGCGAATCGCCCTTACCGGGACGACGAGTCATCTTATTGTACTCGTCGCGGGAAAGCGGAGCGGGCTTGCCGTTGCCGCCCAGGAAACCGGTGACGCCGGGCGTGTTGCGAACACACGTCCATGCATCGTCATCCATCTCCATGCGAACCAGGACATAACCCGGGAAGATCTTAGAATCCTTGGTCTCGCGCTTGCCACCCTCTTTGATCTCGGTGACGCGCTCCATAGGAATCTCAATATCAAAGATACGATCCTGCATGCCCATGGTCTCGATGCGATGCTCGAGATCGGACTTAACGCGGTTCTCGTATCCAGAGTAAGTGTGGACGACGTACCAACGCTTAGACATGGTTTAGCCCCTCAATCCAGAGAACAGAGCAAGAGCCTCGCCAAAGCCAGCATCGAGCAGAGCGATGACGACGCCGACGACGATCAGAGAAGCGCAAACGACGACCGAGTAGTTCACGAGCTCCTTCTTATCGGGCCACGTGACACGCTTCATCTCGGACTTCACCGAAGCAAAATACTTCTTGGTGCGGGCGAAGAAACCGGGCTTCTCGTTCTTCTTGGACTTCGCAGCCTTCTCGCTCTTCTTGGCAACGGCCTTCTTGGCCTCAACCTTGGAGTTGGCGGCAGCTTTGTTGGCAGGCGCCTGCTGCTGTGCCTTCTTCTTGTTCTTCTTGTTGGCCATTTGGGTTACCTCCGCGCAATGCGCTTATACATGAGTAAACCGTAAGCCCCCAAATGGGAGCTTACGGAATAATGACTGGCACGCCAGGAAGGACTCGAACCCTCAACACTCGGTTTTGGAGACCGATGCTCTACCAATTGAACTACTGGCGTATGTGACTAGAGACTAGCGAGTCTCTTTGTGCAGCGTGTGGTGACGGCACCAGGGGCAATACTTCTTGATCTCCATACGATCAGGCATGTTCGCCTTGTTCTTAGTGGTCGTATAGTTGCGGCGCTTGCACTCAGTGCACGCAAGAGTAACTAGAGTACGCATGTATCCTGAACCTTTCATATCCGCCCCGTACGGGCACGAGTTGGTACTTTATCAGCTCTACGTAAGTGCTGTCAATGAAAACCTCGCATCAATTGGTTCTCGGTAGATCCATTCATATTTGGAACACATCAATGGAGCCAACGAGATCTAATCAATCCCTCACGCTCAACTTAAGAGCGAGCTAAGCGTAATCATCAGGCAAAAAGACCAGCGTAGAAAAGAACCCGGCACCCATATAAGTGCCGGGTTCTCTAAGTCAGCTGTATCAGAGAGCTAATTTACTCAATGATCGTGGAGACGATGCCCGAACCGACGGTGTGGCCACCCTCGCGGATAGCGAAGCGCAGGCCCTCCTCCATAGCGATCGGGTGAATGAGGTCGCCCTCGATGGTGATGTGGTCACCAGGCATAGCCATCTCGGTGCCCTCGGGGAGCTTGACCGTACCGGTAACGTCGGTGGTACGGAAGTAGAACTGAGGACGATAACCATCGAAGAACGGGGTGTGACGGCCGCCCTCCTCCTTGGTCAGAACGTAGATCTCACCGGTGAACTTGGTGTGCGGGGTAACCGAACCGGGCTTGCAGAGAACCTGGCCGCGCTCGATGTCCTCGCGCTTGATGCCGCGGAGCAGCAGACCGACGTTGTCGCCAGCCTCGCAGAAGTCCATGGACTTACGGAACATCTCGATACCGGTAACGACGGTGTTCTGGGTATCCTTGATGCCGACGATCTCGACGGGCTCGTTGAGCTTGAGCTCACCGCGCTCGACACGGCCGGTAGCAACGGTACCACGGCCGGAGATGGTCATAACGTCCTCAACGGCCATCAGGAACGGGAGGTCGTTGTCACGAGCAGGCGTCGGGATGTACTCGTCGACGGCAGACATGAGCTCGCGAATGGCGTCCATCCACTTGGGGTCGCCCTCGAGAGCGCCCAGAGCGGAACCACGGATGACGGGGATGTCGTCGCCGGGGAATTCGTACTCGGAAAGGAGCTCACGGGTCTCCATCTCGACGAGGTCGATGAGCTCGTCATCGTCGACCATGTCGCACTTGTTCAGGAAGACGACGATGTAGGGAACGCCGACCTGACGGGCGAGCAGGATGTGCTCGCGGGTCTGAGCCATGGGGCCGTCGGTAGCGGCGATGACCAGGATAGCGCCGTCCATCTGAGCAGCACCGGAGATCATGTTCTTGACGTAGTCAGCGTGGCCCGGGCAGTCAACGTGAGCGTAGTGACGGGCAGCAGTCTCGTACTCGACGTGGGAGACGGAGATCGTAATGCCGCGCTCGCGCTCCTCGGGAGCCTTGTCGATGTTCTCGAACGCAGTGAAGTCAGCCTTGCAGCCCTCGGTCTCGGAGAGAACCTTGGTGATGGCAGCGGTCAGCGTGGTCTTGCCGTGGTCGACGTGACCGATGGTGCCGATGTTAACATGCGGCTTAGTGCGCTCAAACTTCTCTTTGGCCATAAAGCCCTCCTCTAAACAGGTCGTCCCCGGACGGGACTATGCCTTTATACCATAGTGGCCTCTCAACATACTATTGAGAAGCCACCGTGTTACCTATGGTAGCGGTGACTGGATTCGAACCAGTGACGCCACGGGTATGAACCGTGTGCTCTAACCAACTGAGCTACACCGCCGGATGGAGCCTGCAACCAGACTTGAACTGGTGACCTCTTCGTTACCAACGAAGTGCTCTACCGACTGAGCTATACAGGCACTTGACGGGTGGGAGCTATAGGATTCGAACCTATGTAGGCAGAGCCAACGGGTTTACAGCCCGTCCCCATTAACCACTCGGGCAAACTCCCAATCGTTCAAGTATCCGCAGGTTCTTTGGTCTTTTGGGCCTCCGCCCCCGCGAACGAAAAAGATAATACGATGCAACCTTGGGGGCTGTCAACGAAAACCTCTAAATACACGGTGCCGGGCGTATCTATATACCTTTGACCTGCGGTTTTGCTGAATTTAGATATGAAGGACGGCGGATTTGGCTGCGCTGGCGACATTTCCCGAGGGAACACTTTGGTATGGTGGAGTACCCTTGCGGTATCGACTTTCGATACCGATCCTCGTGCGTCCGAATATCCTCGCTCAACCAGGATGACTGGGACCGGTCCGGCCTTTGTCTCGATCTGTAACATTTAGAGAACATTTTCTCCCCTATCTGTTACAGATCGAGATGTTTCCCTGGCGGTCTCCCATTTATCTAAATCTGTAACAGCAAGAACGGTTTTCCTTCCCTAGTTGTTACAGATTGAGATGTTTCGCAGAGACCCTAGCTTACGTCTCATTCTGTAACAGTTAGAACGGTTTTCCTTCCCTAGTTGTTACAGATTGAGACACATCTCAGCTCGCCCCCAGATTGTCTAAATCTGTAACAGCTGGGAGCTGAAAGCTCGTCCTCGTGTTACAGATCGAGACCAACCTGAAGCTTGGTGGGAGTCAAACCCGCTTACATATCGACATATAATAGAAACGGACCCTGTCCCACAAGGAACAGAGCCCGAAACTCTCATGGAGCCAGTGACAGGAATCGAACCTGCAACCCACTGATTACAAATCAGTTGCGCTACCGTTGCGCCACACTGGCACACTTGGCGCTTTCGCGCGAAGCCAGATAAGAATAAAGGAATTAGAGGCACGGCGCAACAGGTCTGCGACACGACATGCGCACGTGATGCACGTTTAGCCTGTTTAATTAACCCGGCATATTCATTCCGCACTGATAACTGTATCAAAGCGCACAGACTTTTATGAAAGCGCCTAATAGCAGCGTGCGCGCTGAACAGTGATTACGGCAACACCGCCGCACAAACGGTAATTTTATAATCTGCTTGTCGGGAACTAGCAAAAGGAGATTTGCCATGCTGCAAACACAACCCATGTCTCGCAAGGCCTTCGTTGCCACCGGCATCGGTGCACTTCTGACCCTCGCAGGCTGCCAACAGCGCGCATCCAATTCAGAGCCCAAGGAGACAGAGGGCGAAAACACCCAGGAATCCAAAGAGACTGAGGGTGAAGCAGAACCCAAAGACGTCTTCACGATAAGCGGTGTTGAACGTGGTGAGGACGATGATTACGGTTACTGGGAAATGTATGTCACCGTCGTGAACAACAGCAAGGAACCCCAGCAGTTCCTTGGTTTCCACATCGACGAGCTAGATATGGACGGAAACATCATCGACTCCTACATGTCCTATAACAAGAACGCTGCCTACACCACTGTGGAACCCGGGCAGTCCTATACGATCGACCTCACCGAGGCCGTCGATGACAACGTCGCCGGCATGCAGAGTCGTTACTGCGAGTATGGGGACGAGGACGACCCCACGCGCAGCGATTACAGCACACCGTATAAGCAGATGTTCTAAGAAAGAAAATCAGCCGTGAACGATATCGACTCAACTCCACTCGGCCAGTTCCGAAAGAAGACCGTCATCACGACCCTGGCGCTCATCGTCATCTCGGTGGTATTCGTCATTATTGCCGTATCAGTCCAGTCGGATGCACAGAGCAACTACTCAGAGTACCTGCGTATTACGTCAACGTACGAATTTCTCGACGGGAGCGACTACCTGGATAAATACAACAACGCGACCTCAACCGCCACATTTTGTATAGGAGTATCCGCACTGGCAATTTCCGCTGCCGTCGTTTCTGGCATCGCATGGATCGGAACGAATCTCCTCATTGCCAATAAGCGCACCATCCTCGCAGTCCAGAAGGCAATTGACACGCCTATGGAGCTCGAAGCCTGTACCGGCGCCGTAGATGCCCCCATTGGTTCAAGCATTACGTTCCAAGAGGAGGGAGACACGCTCGTAGCCACTAACCTTGTGGGCGAGCCGGTCGGCGCCCTCAACAAGGAGTTCGCTGATCGAATCAAAGCGGCGGAACAAAATAAAACTGCCAAGGCGTATGTCACCTCATACCGCGGCAACCATCCCGTAATCGAGGTCACAGCGAACGCATAGACGTTACTCTCCGGGGCGAGCTTCGGCTTGCCCCTTTCTATTAACGTAATTACCCGCATCGCTCACCATCTTAGCCAGATAAAAAGTCTGCATGTTATCTGGACAGCTTCAACAACCGTGCCAAGCAATCAACCCCCTTGTCCGCTAAGAAGCTACCGTGCGTTGCGGTTGATCTTCCGCAGGCATTTAAAATGCGTAATTCTCTACAATCGTTCAGCCAAAAGCCCATTCATTTCAGCCATTTCGACCTCAATTTCAAAACTATTCGTCAGAACGAATAGTATTAATTACAATGGAATAGATAAAACTATTCGTTCTGGCGAAGGGTTTCGCGATGTTGACCACGAAGGAAGCTGCAGAGCTACTCGACATCACCCCGCGCAGGGTGCAAGAGCTCATAAAAAACGGAGCACTTGAGGCATGCAAGGCTTCTGGTGTATGGCTCATCGACAAAGGCAGCGTCAACGCACGACTCCGCTCCGTGACCAAAGCGGGGGGACGTCCCCGTCGAGGCCATGGAAAAAGCGAGATTACGTTTACCCTCATGAACCGCACGCACGAAGTCGCCCAGCTGGTCTACAGCACATCGCGAAAAGACTTTACCCACATCGGTGCCGACATCGATTACACCCACGCCCCTATTGGAATACTTGGCCCCAATAGTCCCGTGTCGCTCGACTCTTTCCGCATTTGGTGGCGAGGCCGCGGTATCCCGCTCGCGCGCATAGGACTTGCATCCCTGTTGGCAGAAGCAGCAGTCGATGTTCCCGACGAACTCATCCAGCGAAATCTCGGCCTCTCCCTATCCGACCAGTATTGGATTAGACCCCAAGATTCCGGTCTCGCGTGGGAGGATATTAACTTCTTCAATAATGCTTTTGACGACGTCTCTCTGTCCATCGCACCCTTCGCCCCAGAGGGTAAAGCAGCCGCCGCAAAGCCCGATAACACCTCGGACGGCAACCTTCAGAAGTATTGGACATGCGAGGGCGGGCGTCGAATTCTGCACAAGGCAGGAGCGCACCTGAACCAAGAACCATATAACGAGCTGGTAGCGACCGCGCTCCATCGTCGCATCCTAAACGCCTGCGATTATGTGCCTTACTCGCTCGAGGGCACGGGCACTTCCGCCCTGAGCATATGCGATGTCTTCTTAACTGATGAAGAAGAGTATGTCCCTGCGTTCTATGTAAACCAGTACGCAAACGCAGATGAAAGACTAACCGACTACGAGCGATATGTAGCAAACTGCGAGAAGCTCGGGGTAACAGGCGTCAAGGATGCCCTTGACCGCATGATCGTGTGCGACGACATCATCGCCAACTATGATCGTCATTGGCGTAACTTTGGCCTTGTGCGAAACGTCAACACGCTAGCCTGCAGACCTGCCCCCATCTTCGATTCGGGCTCATCGCTCTGGTGCAACGTTTCTCTAGAGGAGCTTAAGGCAGGGGAGCACAGTTTTACCAGCGCGCAGTTTCATTCAAGCCCCGCGAAACAAATGCTGCTTGTCGAGGATATGAGCTGGTTTGACGACGGCAAGCTCGAGGGTTTCGTTGACGAGGCAATCGAAATCCTATCCAAAAACGACGCTCTTACAGCAAGACTGCCTTATCTAAAAGAGGCGCTAACATGGCGCCTCAAAAGAATGATCGACATCGCTGAATGGAGTTAGCGAAACAGTATCGCCCCGCCAACTCCCCTACCTCCCGCGCAGGGCCTTGAGCTTTGCCAGTGCCTCGGGGCTCAGGCGACTGCCCAGAGTCATCTTGATCTGCGGAGCCTCCTCGGCCTCGCGGACGTCGTTATCGATCTGTTTGATCTCGTCCACCAGCATGCGGCTCGAGATGCGCGTAACGCCCTTGCCCATGACGACGGCTTGAATTGTGCCGTCACTCGATACCACGGAGCACGCGCGGCCTTCCTCGCGCGCCTCAATGCAGAGCTTTTGTACCACGGTATCGGCCGATACACCCGTCGGCGAAAACTCGATGCGCACGCCGCGAGCCGGCAGGTTGGGGCGCTCGCTAGAGATATTGCCAGCGCCGTCAAACACAATCACGGCCTCGTAGCGGCCCTGGGCAAAGGCGGCAACGTCGTTGATAAGGGCGGTGCGCGCCATATCGTGAACGTCGCTGGAATACGGATCGTCGGAATGGTCGTACACGAGCTTTTCGTAACGCGGCGTGCAGTGGATCACGTTGTAGCCGTCGACCACCAGCAGCTCGGGCTTATTGGAGTGCACCGTCGAGACCGGGTCGGCGATAGCCTGCGCAAACGCATTGCCGCCTACGCCGTAGGTCGTGGCCGAGACAATCGGCTTGGCCGAGCCTTCGCCAAAGCGCTTGGCCTTAGACTTGGCGCGGTTCTTCTTGGACATGCGCTACTCCTCCCCCATGAGCTCGCCGGCGTTGCGACGTAGCCACTCAAAGCACAGTGCCGTCGTTGCCTGGGCAACGTTGAGGCTCTCGGTCATGCCACGCTGAGGAAGCTTGGTCAAAAAGTCGCATTTCTCGAGCACCAGGCGCGAGATGCCGTCGCCCTCGGAGCCCATGACAAGCGCCACGCGGCCCTCGAAGGGAGCATCCCAGCAACTGCCCTCGGCGTGCTCGGAGGCACCGCCCACCCAAAAGCCAGCGGCCTTAAGATCGTCGAGCGCACGGGCAATGTTGGGGACCTGCGCGATAGGCAGATGCATGACGGCGCCGGCTGAGGTCTTGTAGCTGCCCACGGTCACGCCGGCAGCGCGCTTGTTGGCAATAATGACGCCCGCGGCGCCCACGACCTCAGCGGAGCGCACGATGGCGCCAAAGTTACCGTCGTCGGTCACGTGGTCGAGCACCACGACAAGTGCCGGACCCTCGCCTGCACGGTCGAGGATATCGGCGACATCCGCATAAGGAAAGTTGCCCACCTCGAGTGCAATGCCCTGGTGAGCGCCGTGGCTCGACAGCGCATCGAGCTGCGCGCGCGGCACATACTTAATGCGGATACCCGCGGCGTTGAGGTCATCGACCAGACGAGACAGGGCGGCATCGCGCTCCCCGCCCTCGGCAATGAGCGCGTACTTGATGGGAAAACCGGTGCGTAGTGCCTCGGCGGCAGCGCGACGACCTTCGATAAACTCGCCCTTGGGAGCCTGGACAGCGTCGCGGTTGCGATCGCGCTGCGGACGCGCAGCTTGGGTGCGATCGCGCTGGCCCTTGGAAGCGGCAGCGCGGTCATTTCGGCGAATCGGACGCGAGCCAGAAGCGGCCTGCTTGCCGCCACGAGGCGCACGCTTGCGATTGTCGGCCATAGGACGGCCTCCTAAATACAACTATCAAACGAAACAAATAGACCGACCGCCCGAGGTGCGGCAGATTGCCTTGAAAGAGGAGGGCATAGACCTTGGGGCCATGCCCGACGATTGAAAGGCAAGGTGCCGTGGCTCGGGCGGTCGGGTGCTTGGGAAACCCGCAGGGGTTAGAGGGATTTGATACGGGTGCCGGCGGCGGTATCTTCAATCGTCAGGCCCAGGTCCTTGAGTTGATCGCGGATGGCGTCTGCCAAGTCCCAGTTCTTGGCGGCACGGGCCTCGGCGCGAGCCTCGAGAATCTTGGCAGCGGCCTCGTCCACGTCGTCACCAGTGTAGGCAACCAAGCCGGCGGCAACGCCCAAAAGGCCCAGCGGCAGCTCGACCTTGGGCTCGGGAAGCTCAACGCCAAACGTATCGAGCAGCTCGACCAGCGTATCGGCGGCAGCAAGAGCCGCGGCCTTGTCGGCAGCGTCGCCCGCCTGCTCCAGATACTGATTGCACTCGGTGACAAAACCAAAGACGACGCCCATGGCACCGGCGGTGTTAAAGTCGTCGTCCATGCACTCCTTAAAGGCGGCACGGGTCTCGGCAGCCTTGGCGGCAAACGCCTCAGATGCTGCCTCATCGGCATCGGCCGTCGCATGGTTCGCGGCCCAGCGCAGGTTCTCTACCGTACCGGCGATACGCGTGAGCGAATTCTCGGCACCCTCCAGGCGCTCCCAGGAAAAGTCGAGCGGCGAGCGATAGCTCGTCTGCAGCATCAGCAGGCGCAGGGCGGCAGCGGAGTGCTGCTCGAGCACCTCGGCCAGCGTAAAGAAGTTACCAAGCGACTTGGACATCTTCTCGCCGTCGACCAGCAGCATGCCCGTGTGCATCCAGGTGTTGGAGAAGCCCTGGTGCCAGGCGCAGGCAGCCTGGGCGCACTCGTTCTCGTGATGCGGGAAGGCAAGGTCGGAGCCACCGCCGTGAATGTCGATCGGGGTACCCAGGTAGCGGTGCACCATGGCGGCGCACTCGGTGTGCCAGCCGGGACGGCCCTCGCCCCAGGGGCTCGGCCAGCTGGGCTCGCCGGGCTTGGCGGCCTTCCACAGGGCAAAGTCGAGCGGGTCGTTCTTGTCCTCGTTCTCCTCGATGCGCGCACCCACCATAAGGTCGTCGATGTTGCGGCCCGAGACCTGACCGTAGTTGGGATCGCTGCGCACGGCAAAGTACACGTCGCCGTTATCGGCGGCGTAAGCGTGGCCCTGCTCGATGAGCGCCTTGATCATGGCAATCATGGGGCCGATCTCCTTGGTTGCGCGGGGGCGCACATCGGGATCGAGCACGTTGGCAGCGCGCATGACGCCAATAAACTTATCCGAGAACTCCGTCGCGACCTCGGCGGCCGTACGGCCCTGCTCGTTAGCGCGCTTGATGATCTTGTCGTCGACATCGGTAAGGTTCTGGGCGAACGTGACCTCGTAGCCGCTCGCGATGAGCCAGCGTCGAATCACATCGAAGCTGATGAACGTGCGGGCGTTGCCGATGTGGATGTTGTCGTAAACCGTGGGTCCGCACACGTACATACGGACCTTGCCGGGCTCGATGGGCTGGAACTCTTCCTTTTTATGGGTAGCGCTGTTGTAGATACGCATTCGTTACTCCTTAACGGTTTTCTGTAGCAGGCAGACGGCCCAGGCGCCAATTCCCTCGCCTTGACCTTCCCAACCGAGCTTTTCGGTCGTGGTGGCGGCGACGCCCACGTTTTCGACGTCAACGCCCAGGGCATGGGCCAAGTTGGCACGCATGGCATCGCGGTGCGGGGTGATCTTAGGCTGCTGGCAGGCAATGGTGCAGTCGGCATCGACAAACTCAAAGCCCAGCTCGCGCGCATAGTCCATTACGCGGGCAAGCAACACCATCGAGTCGGCACCCTCGTAGGCGGGGTCGGTGTCGGGGAACAGCTTGCCAATGTCTCCCCCGCGGCAGGCGCCCAGAATAGCGTCGGCCAGCGCGTGCGCGAGCACATCGGCATCCGAGTGGCCCAGCAGGCCGCGCTCGTAGGGAATGTCGACCCCGCCGATGATACATCGACGCCCCTCCACCAAACGGTGGACGTCGTAGCCGTGGCCAATGCGCAGGTTACTGAACATGGGGAAGGTCCTCTCTCTCGGCCATCCGCCCGAGCAAAATCGCGGTTACGGGACGCAAGTCCTCGGGCACCGTCACCTTAAGGTTGTCGCGCGGGCTCTGGACGCAGCGGACGCGCCCACCCATGCGCTCGACCAGTGACGAATCGTCCGTACCGATAAAGCCCTCGGCAATCGCCGCGGCATGGGCACGTTTCATGGCGTCGACACTAAAGATTTGCGGCGTCTGCGCGGCCCAATAGAGTTCGCGTGGCGGCGTCTCGACGATGTTGTCCCCATCGACGATCTTGAGCGTGTCGATCGCGGGCTGGCCACACACGACACCGTCGAGCGAGCGGTCGCTCACGAGCACGTCGATAGCGTGATCGATGGCCTCGGTAGTAATGAGCGGACGAGCGCCGTCGTGAATGGCGACGTATTCAAAGCCTGCCGGCACCGCATGCACGCCGGCACGAGTGGAGTCCTGGCGAGTATCGCCGGCATCGGCGAAGCTGATGGGTGTGTTATACGAATACGGGCTGATGGCCAGGCGGCGCATCTCGGCACGACGCTCGGCAGGGCAAACCACGACGATGTGGCCGACCTTATCGCTACGGTCAAACGCGCGGATGGACCAGCTCATAAGCGGACGGCCCGCTACATTGACGAGCTGCTTGCCACCGGGATTACCAAAGCGCTGGCCGCTGCCACCGGCAACGACCACGGCGCATACGGGCGCCATTATGCGTTCCCCTGTTTGGTGCCCTTCATGCGGTACAGGGAGTCCGCAAGAATGGCAGGGTTGTTAACGCCAAAGTCGCCCAGGCGCTCCGGATCCTTGCTGATGTCGTCCATGAGCTCCTGCAGCGAGCCATACTCGTCGACGATCTTCTCGGCCACGCCGTCGCGCACGACGGACACGCGCGAAAGCGTGCGCAGGCCCAGCGGCGTCATGACGGAGTCCTCGTCCAGGTCGTCGTAACCCAGAACCGCCGCCACATGCTGCGGGTCGGACAAGTCCTTGGGCGTCATACGGCTAAGCTCGGCACGGATCTTCTCGGCGTTTGCCTCGGAGGAATCGCTTGCGTAGTCGCGAATCATCAAGTCGTATTCGGTATCCATGCTGGAGCCGGCGAGCTGCTCGAGCTGCATCTGCACGAGCTTGCCCTGGTTGCCCAGCTTGACAATGCAATCCTTAAGCTCGGTCTTTGCCTGCTGCATGATCTCGAAACTCGAGAAAATGCCGGTGATGTCGGCGAGCGTGACGTAGTCGTCCAGCTCGAGGGCCGTCAGACGCAGCAGGGAGCGGTCGAGCGACTGACGGGTGGTCTGAAGCGTAGCGACGAGCTGGTTGACCGAGCTCATGATGGTGGTGACGGGCTGAATCTCATAGCTCTTGCCGTGCACATACACGTTGACGACGGCACGACGGGCCGAGACCGAGATCACGATGGCGTCGGTGAGCACCGACATGCGAGCGGCAGTACGGTGACGCATGCCCGTCTCGCTCGTGGCGAGCGAGGGGTCGGGATTGAGGTGGAAATTGGCGCGCAGGATCTGGGTAAGGTCGCCGTCGATGACGATGGCGCCGTCCATCTTGGAAAGCTCGAACAGGCGGTTCGAGGTAAACGAAATGTTGAGCGGGAAGCCGTCGTTACCGGCAGCGAGCACGTTTTCGGTGTCGCCGACGCAGATAAGGGCGCCCAGGTGACCGGCGATGATCATGTCAAGGGCGGTGCGGATCGGCTGACCAGGTGCCGTCAGGCGGATGGCCTGTTCCATACGCTTTTGCAGCTCGTTCTTATCCAAGGCATCGCTCCCATCGTATACGCTCCATAAACGTCAATAAGTTTCTCACGGTTTGCCCCTGTGACGCCCGCAAATTCCGATGCTTACAGAATGAGCGAACACCGCTTAGGTAGCTCATTTGGGACGGGGCTCTTTTGGCTGCTCATGTGGTAGCATCGGGTCTCATATAAATGAGGGAGTGGTCGTGTAATCGGGTTCGCCCGCAGAGAGGGGGCCAGACTATGGGACTCGCAGAGCTCGTGTTGCTCGCCGTTGGCCTTTCGATGGACGCCTTTGCCGTTTCCATCTGCAAGGGTCTCGGCATGAAAAAGATCAACCTTAAAGTCGCCGTTGTGCTCGGCCTGTTCTTTGGCGGCTTTCAGGCCGGCATGCCCGTAATCGGCTGGGCACTCGGTAGCCAGTTCATGGGCATCATCGGTCCCACAGACCATTGGGTCGCCTTTATCCTTTTGGCCTTTATCGGCGGCAAGATGCTGTGGGAAGCCTTTACCGAAGACGAGGATGAGGACGAAGGCGACGGCAAGGATGCCGAAAAGATCGACCTGGGCGAGTACCTAATCCTTGCCATCGCCACCTCGATTGACGCGCTCGCCGTGGGCATCTCGTTTGCCGCGCTCTCGGTCGATATCGTGCCCTCTGTATCACTTATCGGCGTCACAACGTTTATCTTCTCCGTCGCCGGCGTAGCGATCGGTCACACCTTTGGCGCGCGCTACGAAAAACCCGCCACCATCGTGGGTGGCGTCGTACTCGTCCTCATCGGGCTTAAGATCCTACTTGAGCACCTTGGGATCCTCGCACTGTAACGAATAACGGCCGCCCGGCATTACGCCAGGCGGCCGTTTTCATAGCCAGCCGTTTTAGAGCGGCTTAACCAAGGCGACCTTTACGCGGCAAGGCGCTTGAGGACGTCGATGAGCAGCTCGTAGAAGCGCTCGGCAGAAGCGAGCTCCATGCTCTCGTCCGGGGTGTGGACATCGGAGAGCGTCGGGCCCACGGCGATGGCGTCCAGGCCGTGCAGGGCCTCGGCAAACAGGCCGCACTCAAGGCCGGCGTGAATGGACTCGATGCGCAGCTCGGAGCCAAAGAGCTCGCGATAGCTCTCGACAAAGACGTCGCGGACCGGCGAATGCTCGGCATAGCTCCAGCCGGGATACTCGAACTCAAACTTGGCGTCGAAGCCCAGGACATCGGCCAGCGTCTGCAGGCGGTCCTTGAACTCGTTCTGCAGCGAGGTGATCGAGGAGCGCGGGGACAGCATGATCTTGACCTCGTCGTCAGAAGTGGCAACCACACCGATGTTGGAGGAAACCTCAACGGAGCCGTCGGTAGCGACGTTGCGACGGATCACGCCGTTGGGGGCAAGACGCAGGGCGCGGATGAGGGCAAGCGCGGACTTCTCGTCCATGGCCTCGACCTCGGCGTCGTCGGCAATCTCGACAGTGCAGGTAAAGCCGGGGTCGAAGACCTCGAGCTCGGCAGTGACGTCGGCGATAATGCCCTTTGCGATCTGGGCCGCGGCCTCGGCGGCAGCGTGGTCGGCGTAGACCAGAACAGCCTTGCACTCACGGTTGATGGCGTTGTCCTTGGTGCCGCCGTTAAAGCTAACGATGGCGGGCTCGCCGGCAACCATCAGGCGGTCGATGATGCGGGCCATGATGAGGTTGCCGTTGCCGCGCTCCAGGTGGATATCGCTGCCGGAGTGACCGCCCAGCAGGCCGGAGATGTCGAACGTGAGGGTGCTACCGGTCTTGTGCTCGCGCGCGATCGGGCAGGTGTAGGTAACGACGACGCCGCCGGCGCAGCTGACGGTGGCAACGCCCTCTTCCTCGGAGTCAAGGTTGATCATGGTGCGGGCGCTAATCTGGGACTTGTCGAGCGTCTCGGCGCCGACCAGGCCAGTCTCCTCGTCGGTGGTGAATACGCACTCGAGGGCGGGGTGAACGATCGAATCGTCATCGAGAACAGTGAGCATCAGAGCGACGGCGATACCGTTGTCGGCGCCCAGCGTGGTGCCGTTAGCGGTGAGAACGCCGTCCTTGACGAGCAGATCGATACCATCGGTCGTAAAGTCGTGCTCAACGGAGCCCAACTTGTCGCACACCATATCGATGTGGCCCTGCAGCATCACGGTCGGGGCATTCTCGGCACCGGCAGATGCGGGCTTGCGAATGATGACGTTGTAGACCTCGTCCTGATACACATCGAGACCGCGCTCCTTGGCAAACGCAACCAGGAAATCGCTGATGCCCTTCTCGTTGCCAGACCCACGGGGGATCGCGCTGACCTCCTCAAAGAAATGGAACAGCTGGGCGGGCTCATAGCCGGTGATCTTGTAGTCCATGGTGCCTCCTTGGCGCAACTGGTTAGACAATAAGACATGCGCCTTGTATATTCCCAGACTTCGTTTGCATAAACCAGTCGAAAACGCCGAGCGCTCTCGCATCATCGGCTAACGGCGGAGAAACGCCGCTTTATTAAGATAAAGCAGGTAGACGGACCGCGCCGAAGGGACGTTGGACCCTTCAACCAACCTCAACGCCTGATCAACGCTTATGCATACACCGTTGGTATGTTTAATGAGATTTGCTTTGAACGAGGGGCCTTTCCAACAAAAAAGGGCGCTCCTTTGGAACGCCCTCGTGGACACAAGGTTTTGTTACGCCCTACAGCGCGCCGGAACCGGCTTGCATCATGCCGCCGGGGCCCGAGCTTACGCCACTGCTCACAGGCGCGGCGTTTCCGGTGTGCGGCGCTTCCGGAGCGGTATCGCCCCCAAGCGCACCTGCCGGACGCGGCGCTGGGATCTCGCCCGTACCGTGGCTAAAGACGAACTTGCCGTCGGCCACGTCGCACATGACGGTATCGCCGCTGCCCCACTCGCCGGCCAGCAGCTCCTCGGATAGCGGATCCTCGATGAGCTTTTGGATGGCGCGGCGCAGCGGACGTGCGCCGTTGGTGAGGTCGGTACCCTCGGCTACGATCTTGTCGTAGGCCGCATCGGTGAGTTTGATGTTCATGCCGTTGGCAATCAGGCGCTGGCGCAGGTCGTCCACCAGCAGGTGAGCGATCTTGGTCAGGTTCTCGCCCGAAAGCTTCTGAAACACCACGATGTCATCGATACGGTTGAGCAGCTCGGGGCGGAACAGGCGCTTGAGTTCGCCCATCGCACGGCCCTTAATCTCGCTCGAGGTAAGACCCTGCTCACCGGTGGTGCCAAAGCCAACGCTCGCATCCTGCGCAATCTCGCGGGCGCCCACGTTGGACGTCATGATGATCACGGTGTTGCGGAAATCGACCGTCTTGCCCTGGCTATCGGTCAGGCGACCCTCCTCAAGCACCTGCAGCAAGATGTTGAAGATATCGGGGTGCGCCTTCTCGATCTCGTCGAACAGCACGACCGAGTACGGGTGACGGCGAACGGCCTTGGTGAGCTGACCGCCCTCGTCGTGGCCCACGTAGCCCGGGGGGCTACCGATAAGCTTGGAGACCTCGAACTCGCTGCCAAACTCCGACATGTCGAAGCTGATGAGCGCGTCCTTGCTGCCAAAGAGATACTCGGCGAGCGTCTTGGCGAGCTCGGTCTTGCCTGTGCCGGTAGGACCCAAGAAGATAAAGCTGCCGCCGGGACGACGCGGGTCCTTGAGCGGCGAGCGGCTGCGGCGCACTGCCTTGGCCACGGCCTCGACAGCCTCATCCTGGCCGATAATGCGGGTCTTGAGCACGCTTTCGGTCTGCAACAGACGACGGCTTTCGCTCTCGGTGAGCGAAGACACCGGCACGCCCGAGGTCACGGACACGATGTCGGCAACCTGGGCGACATCGATGGTGAGCGGGCTGGCGTCGAGCTCGGCCGTCCAAGCTGCCTTGGCCTCGGCGAGCTCAATCTCGGCAGCCTTCTGCTGCTCGGTAATCTCGGCGGCCTTGTTCATGTCGTCGCCCTCGGTGGCCTCCTGCGCGGCAGCCTTGAGCTCCTCCACGCGATGCTCGGCCTCGCGCACCGGCTCAGGCGCACGGTTGGCGGCAATGCGGGCGCGGGCGCCGGCCTCGTCGATGAGGTCGATGGCCTTATCGGGCAGGAAGCGATCCTGGATGTAGCGGTTGGAGAGGTTCGCGGCGGCCTCGATGGCACCCTGCGTATAGCGCACGTGGTGGTGCTCCTCGTAGCGCGGCTTGAGCGCGGTCAGGATCTTGACCGTGTCCTCGACGCTTGGCTCCTCAACATCGATGGTCTGGAAGCGGCGCTCGAAGGCCGGGTCCTTGGTGAGGTACTTGCGGAACTCCTCGGCCGTGGTGGCACCGATGATCTGGAAAGCGCCGCGCGCGAGCACGGGCTTGAGCATGGAGCTTGCATCGATGGATCCCTCGGCAGAACCGGCACCGATGATGGTGTGCATCTCGTCGATAAACAGGATGACGTCGTCGGCTTCGGTTGCCTCCTGGATTACGTTCTTGAGACGCTCCTCAAACTCACCGCGATATTTGGCGCCCGCGACAAGACCCGGCAGGTCGAGCGTCCAGATGTTCTGGTTCATAAGGTTCTCGGGCACGTTGCCGGCAGCGATCTGCTGCGCCAGGCCCTCGACGATGGCCGTCTTGCCCACGCCGGGGTCACCCAAGATAAGCGGGTTGTTCTTGGTGCGGCGCGAAAGGATCTCCATCATGCGCTGGACTTCCTTTTCGCGACCGATCACCGGGTCGAGCTCGCCGTCGCGCGCCTTCTGCGTAAGGTTGGTGGCGAACTGCTTGAGCGTGTCGGTGCCGCTCCCCTTTTGCTGCGAGGCGTCCGAGCCGCTAAAGAACGGCAGGCCTGTACCGGGACGCCCGGCACCGGCACCGGCGAGCGGGCGCTTCTTGTCTTGATCCTTGGCGGTAAGCTTCTCGATGGCTTTTTTAATGGAAGCGGACGAAACACCCAGGCGCATGAGAATGTCCATGGCCATGCCGTTGCCCTCTTCGACGATACCGATGAGCAGGTGCTCGGTCGACACATAGGTCTGGTTGTTCTCGCGCGCCACGCGGAAGGAACGCTCCATCACGCTGATGACGAGCGGCGTAAAGGCGAGCTTAGCGGCCTCGGTCTCCTCGCTGGGCTCGGGAACGGTGGTCTGGACCTCCTTGAGCGTGTCCATGATGTCATCGTAGGAGATATCGAGTGAGCGCAGTGCCTCGGCGGCAATGCCCTCGTCCTCCTTGGCGAGCGCGAGCAGCAGATGCTCGGTACCCACCTTATTTGAGTGAAGATCGAGCGCCTCCTGCTTGGCCATGGACATGACCTTGCGCGCGCGATCGGTAAAACGGTCCAACATGCTAGTTCCTCTTAGACGAGCTAGTTTTTCAAACGCAAAGCGCCACTCGTGGCGGCGCTTTGGTCTCTTTACCCATATGGAGTATATGTTAACCGCTGTGGCCTTTTCCGCGTGCAGCCATACGACAACGTCTACAAAAAAGGAATCGCCGGGTGCGGCGGGCGCTCTAGGTTAGTGGCTCTTGCCTAGCAGACGGGCTCGGCGTCCATACTCTCGGCAACGTCATCGACGACATCGGCAACGGGAGCGCCCGGCATACGTACGAGCTCCATATGCTGCTCTTCAAAGACGGTTCCCATGGGGAAGGCATGGCGGAAGATAAAGCGAGCAACCGGACCAGCCACCAGCAGGTTCCAGGGCAGGGCCATGATAAAGTTGCGCGGAATGTTGACGAGCCACATCATCGGCAGCACCTGCAGATTGGCAAGCGGGCCGCCGGGCATATGGAGCAGGCCTTCGCACGCGCCGTAGAGCGACATGATGATGACCATGGGAACGACCATGCAGGAGCTGACGGCGAGCGTCATGGCAAGCGGTGAGCTCTTACCCGGCGTGACCAGGAATTTAAAAGCGAAACCCTTGGCAAGGGGACTGGCAACAAACCAGTCGCAGCACATGGCAAAAATATAGGCAACGGGGAAGCCGAGCCACGCGGCGGCAATGACCTCGCCGTTGATGGCCCCATGCTGCAGGGCAACGTTGTAGATGCTCATCCAGAGCACCATGCAAAAGCACATGATAAAGGTAAACAGCAAGCTCTCTCGTTTATTGATAGGCATAAAGGGCAAAATCCTTTCTGTGTTACGCCGCGGTGCACAACAAAAACGGGCGGGCGAGATGGAGCTACTGGGACTTCATCTCGCCCGCCCGTGGTACGTGCGTCTGCGACTACTTATGTGGTGGAACTACCCTAACACGAACGGCGCGCGCTTCGTAAGCGTTGAGTTTATGAAGATGCAGGGCACCGATAATCCCCCGACCCCATAAGTTGCAGTGGAATACGGACTGTTTTGACCCTTTAAGCAGCAATTCAGTCCCTATTTCACCGCAACTCATTTGGTGCAAAGTAACCTGTCCCCCTTGTACCAATTAGCTGGTGTAGCGCCAGCGAGGGTCGGTGAGCGTACGCGCCACACCCAGCCCAACGGGCAGAAACGCTACGATGAGCACTGCGCGCACAAACCAGCCGAGCATATTGACTGTGTCGAAGGTGCACATGTAATACATAGAGCGATAGAGATACAGACCGGGCACCATAATGACAATCGAAGGCACCGTGAGGGCGATGCGCGGGTAGGTGAGCTTGACTTCGGCCAAGCTTGCCAGCAGACCCGATACCAGCGCGCCGATAAACGCTGCTGCCTCGGGAGGCATTCCCGTGCTGAGGCCCAGGAAGGGAATCATCGTCGGCGCATCGACAAGGGTCAGACGCAGGGTATTTGACACGGCGCCGATCAACCCAGCTGCCGCGGCCATCTTTACCGGGCTGTTGAACATCACCGAGAAGCCGAATACGCCAACGAAGCTCATCACCACGCGCAGGAGCGTAAGGGCAAGCGGCGAAAGGCCCAGTGGGGCAAAGTCGTCCGGCGCCAGTCCCACACACTCGGCAACCATCCAACCTACGAGGGTCGCCATCACAATAATCGACACAGCATACGAAAGACGCTCGATACCGCTTCGCATGTCGAGCTTAGCGATGTCGAGACCTGCCGTAATGAGCGGAAAGCCAGGAATCACAAAGAGCATGGCGCCGATATAGCCTTCTTGGTGCGACATTGCACCCGGAACAACCTGGGCGAGGCCGAGCAATGCCAGCAAATATGAGATACAGGCCAGTGCGACACCGAGCGTCAAAGCGCTGAACTGACCAAGGCCTTGCTTGAGAATATGGGAGCGGGCAAAGTTGCCGACACCCGCGCCCACGAACGCGCATGCCATCTCAATGGGACCGCCACCAAGTAAAAAGACAAAGGCGCCACAGGCGCAGGCTGCCGCAAGGCCCTGTTGCCAGGGCGCGTAATCAGGTTTTGAACTCTCAACGGTCTTGAGCATCTCGTGATACTCGTGCACCGTGAAGCGACGACCATAGGTCTCGATTTCCTTGAGGAAACTCTCCATCATCCAAATGCGATGGGTGTTGACGCCGGTTGTCGGCAGACTGACGACCTCGTTAAAGCAGTGGCCATCTTCGATGCAAGTACACTCAAACGACAGGAGACTTAAGTCAACATGGATGGTGACACCGAGTACGGCGGCGACTCGATTCATGGTATCGCGTACGCGCCAGGCACCCGTTCCACTCGCGAGCATAAGCATACCGGTGCGGCAGACGATGGATGATTTATCGGTGAGCGGCGCATCGACGGCAAATTCATCGCCTGCCGTCACGATCTGGTGCCAGTCAGTTTTCATATGGAGCGCGCCGGCACGAACGCCGTGGTGCATGGGGGCTCTCGAAAGCAGCGAGTTAAGGCGCGAAGACTGTGGGGACTCCGTTGATTCGTCCTCAACCTCATCAGTCTCTTCATCGACCAGATCAAAGGAATCAAGCGGCGCTGGCTCGCGACGGTCGATCAGCTCCTCGTCCTCATCATCAAAGTAATTGAACTGATCGAGCATGTCCTCTTCGATTGCGCGCTCGCTCGCATCGTCCATCCCGGTGCTCCCTTCCTATCGACTAACCCCCATCCTAGACAGCGACGGCTAAAGGAAACATAAAAGAGACAACTGTCATGCGAGACATGTGCACAATAGCCGTTGGGTAGTCGTTTAAGAACGTCCCCAACGACTACTCCGGCAACGCCGATGTTTTGGCAACGACAGCGAGCGACGTCCAGGGCGAACAAGTTGGCATGAAAAAGGCAAGGCATAGACCTTCTGGTCATGCCTTGCCTTTTGAATGACAAATTGTCGCCCTGGGCGGCGCGCAGCGTCGAGCCGTTACGCGGTTCGTAGAACCGCGTAACCCCCTAGTACATCTTTGCGCCGGCGGGGATGGAAGCGTCGAGCTGAATCAGATTGAGGCGCTCCTCGCCCTCCTCCTCGTGGATGGCACTGATGAGCATGCCGCAGCTGGGGATGCCCATCATCTTGCGCGGAGGAAGGTTGGTGATGGCGAGCAGGGTCTTGCCGACCAGGTCCTCGGGCTCATAGTATTCATGGATGCCAGAAAGGATGGTGCGGTCGGCACCGGTACCGTCGTCGAGCGTAAAGTTCAGCAGTTTCTTGGACTTCTTGACGGCCTCGCACGCCTTGACCTTCACAGCGCGGAAATCGCTCTTGGAGAAGGTATCGAAGTCGACGAACTCCTCGAACAGCGGCTCAACGGCGATCTTGGAGTAAT
Source organism: Collinsella sp. LCP19S3_A7 (assembly GCF_052121995.1). Classification (NCBI taxonomy): domain Bacteria; kingdom Bacillati; phylum Actinomycetota; class Coriobacteriia; order Coriobacteriales; family Coriobacteriaceae; genus Collinsella; species Collinsella sp. LCP19S3_A7. The sequence goes on from NZ_JBQKDE010000008.1 coordinate 35,536, forward strand.
CGAGCGTGGGCTTAAGCGACTTAACGAACGGGCTCGCGGCGTTGCCGGCCTCGGCGGCCTTGGCGGCAGCGGCACCGGACTGGAAACCCTTCTCGGGCTTCATGTGCGGGAACAGCAGGACGTCGCGGATAGAAGCCTGGTTGGTAAGTAGCATGACCACGCGGTCGATACCAATGCCAATGCCGCCCGCGGGAGGCATACCGTACTCGAGGGCGCGCACGTAGTCCTCGTCATACTCCATGGCCTCATCGTCGCCGCCGGCCTTCTCGGCCATCTGGGCGGCAAAGCGCTCAGCCTGGTCGACCGGGTCGTTGAGCTCGGAGAATGCGTTGGCGTACTCGTGGCCGGCGATGACCAGCTCAAAGCGGTGGGTCAGACGCGGATCGTCCTCAAAACGCTTGGCGAGCGGGCTGACCTCGATGGGGTAATCGCACACGAAGGTCGGGTTGACGATGGTGTCCTCGCCCAGCTCATCGTAAATCTCGGCGATGATCTTGCCTGCAGTCCACTCGGGCTTGATCTCCAGGCCCTTCTCGCGCGCGGCGGCAGCAAGCTCCTCGACAGGCGTGTCGATGGTGACCTTCTTGCCGAGCACGTCAGAGACAATATCAGTCATGGGGCGGCTTGCCCACTCACCGGAAAGATCGATGGTCTGGCCCTGGTACTCGATGACCTCGGGGTTGCCGATGGCCTTGTTGGCAGCCTTGATGACGCCCTGGGCGAGCGCCTTCATGCCCTCGAGATCGGAGAAGGCACGGTAGGCCTCCATCGTGGTGAACTCGGGGTTGTGGGTGAGGTCCATGCCCTCGTTACGGAAGATACGACCGATCTCGAAGACGCGCTCAAAGCCACCGACGATGCAGCGCTTGAGGTGCAGCTCGGTAGCAATGCGCAGGTAGCACTCCTGATCGAGAGCGTTAAAGTGCGTGATGAACGGCTTAGCCGTAGCGCCACCCTGAATGGTCTGCAGAATGGGAGTCTCGACCTCCATGTAGCCGTCGGACTCCATAAAGCGACGGAAGGTGGAGAGGATCTGCGAGCGTTTGCGGAAGGTCTCGCGAACATCGTCGTTGGCGATCAGGTCGACGTAGCGCTGACGATAGCGGGTCTCCTTGTCGGAGAGACCGTGGAACTTCTCGGGCAGCGGGCGAACGGCCTTGGAGAGCAGGGTCGCGCTCTTAGGGGCGACGGAGAGCTGGCCGCGCTGAGTGCGCACAACCACACCGGTCACACCCAGGATATCGCCAAGGTCGAGGGCCTTGAGCGTATTCCAGGCTGCCTCGTCCATGTCGTTGATGCGGCAGAACAGCTGAATCTCGGCGGTTGCGTCGCGCACGACGATGAACATGATCTTGCCCTGACCACGCTTGGCGACCACGCGGCCGCCGATCTTCACGACGTCCTCGGTGTCTTCGCCATCGGCAAGATCGGCATACTTAGCCTCGATGTCGGCAACGTAGTCCTCGATCTCGGAGTGCTCGGGATAGGGGTTCTGGCCCGCCTCGAACAGGGCGGCGCGCTTGGCCAGGCGCGTGGCACGCTCGTCGTTGAGCGTCGATGCCTGCTCGGCGGCGTTTTGGTTCTCTGCCATAAGTTAGCTCCTCAAACTAAAACGCTCCCCAGGATTCGGTCCCAGGGAGCGAAAACATACCTTTACGCGGGACCGTGGTCTAGCGTGTGATCTTGGCGATGGTGTAGACGCGAGTCTTGCCGGAAGGCGTAACGACCTCGACGGAGTCGCCCTCGCCGTGGCCGATGATGGCGTGGCCGACCGGGGACTCGTTGGAGATCTTGTGCTCGAGCGAGTTGGTCTCGGTGGTACCGACGAGCGTGACTTCCATGACCTCACCGTTGGGATCAATCAGCGAAACGGTGGAACCGATGGAGACGGTCAGATCGCCCGTGGTGGCAGCAACCTGAGCGTTGGCGAGAATAGCCTGAATCTCGGCAATGCGAGCAGCATTCTGAGCCTGCTTGTCCTTGGCGGCATCGTACTCGGAGTTCTCCGAAAGGTCGCCAAACGCGCGGGCTTCCTTGATGTCCTCGACGATCTCCTTGGCGTAATCGCCCTCACGCCAAGCGAGCTCCTCGACGAGCTTCTGGCGGCCCTCAGCGGTCAGTACGATCTGGCTTGCGTCCATACGGATATCTCCCCAACTATGATGTAACAATCAACTGTCAACATAACGAAAAAGACCGGCTAGCCTGCGGGCAAGCCGGTCAGGTGCTCACCCCAAAGGGATGGGACTACTCTGCGTCCGCGTCGCCGTCCTCTGCCTTCTTTTTCTTGGCGGCGGCGAGCTGGGCCTCGAGCTCTGCGATCTTCTTGTCCTCCTCGGACTCCTCGACCACAACGTCCTCGGCCTGCTTGGTCTCGTCCTTATCGTCGCCCTCCATACCCTCGCGGATATTCTTGACGGTAGAGCCGAGGGACTTGCCGAGCTTCGGCAGGTTCTTGGGCCCGAAGATAATCAGGACAACGACGAGAATAATGATGAGCTCAGGAGCCCTCAGTCCAAACATGTAGACCTCCACAAAACAGCGAGACAAGCTCGAATGAGTATACCGCGGGTATCGCGGTATCACAACAATAGCTAAAAAAAGGGACCGCAAGAAGCGGTCCCTTCTCATGCTCTGGTCGGGTTGACTGGATTTGAACCAGCGACCCCTGCGTCCCGAACGCAGTGCTCTACCAAACTGAGCCACAACCCGTTAGCTCGACTATAGTAACAAAGTTTTTCGCCACGTGCTAGAGAAATTTTTATTTCTTTGGCGCGTCGATTTGAACCGTGTTGGGAATAAGCTCAGTCGCGCAGGACCACCAGCCATTTTGCTGGGCAGCCCCGGCAAGCCTTTCGGCCGTGGCGGCGGTGTCGCAAATGGCAAACGAGCAGGCACCCGACCCGCACACGTCCACGGCAACGGTTCCCTCCTGTTCGCTCAGCCAGTCGAGAACCGCCTGGATCTGCGGCTCCATCAAAGCAGAAATGACGCCCAAGTTGTTATGGATGAGCGAATACGCCATCTTCGCATCACTCACGCTAAGAGCCGATGCAATGGCACCGGGCGCAGTCGCGGGCACCGGGGCCTCGTCAAAACGTCGATAGGCCTCAATTGTCGAAACGCTCGCCTCCCGCGGCTTGACCAGCACAACGGGCGTCACAGGAAGCGCGGGGTACTCAGTTGCCAGAACGTCTCCCCCACCCACGTAGAATGCGGGGCTCGCATGCAAAAAGAACGGCACGTCGGCGCCGATGCCACGCGCAATCTCGTCCAGCGCAGGATCAGTGCGGTCGATGCCCCACAGCTCAGCCAGGGCAACGATAACCGCCGCGGCATCCGTCGAGGGGCCGCCCAGGCCGGCGCACAGCGGGATGCGCTTCTCAATCGTCACGCACACGTTTGCCTCGCGCCCGAAATGATCGGCCATGGCGACGGCGGTGCGGTAGGCAGTATTCTTTTGCATGGGAAAATCTGATGCCGGAACCGTCTGGACGGTCAACGCCTGCGCCGGCGTGACCGTCACGGTATCGGCTAGGCCGACAGCTGCCATCAGGGAATCGACTTTGTGGTAGCCGCGGGTATCGCGCTCGGTATGAACCCCCAGGTAGAGGTTAATCTTTGCCGGCGCAGTAAGGATGAGGGACCGATCGGTCACCGTTAATGCTCCTCGAGCTGGTTGCCGAGCGGAGTAAAGATGTGCTCGCCGCTCTCGGGGTCGAACAGTTCAACCTGACCGGTAAGGACGTCGATGTACTGGTAGGACTGACGCGACTTGCGGCCGCGGCGCTCGTCAACCTCGACGATAAAGACAGCCGGGTGGACGCTCTTGATGGTACCCATGCGCTCGACAACGCGGGTACGGCCCATGTTGGCCTTCACCTTGACGCGATCGCCCACCATATCGGTCAGCTTCTCGTGGATGTCGTCGACGTAATTGACTTCCATCTCTTCCATGAACAGGGCCTCCAGAAGGTGCAATTCAAAAAGGGGATAATACCCCTAAGATAGACAAAACTCTAATACTATAGCACCCTGTTACAACCCCACGCAAGTAGCTAATTAGGCTACTTACAGATTGTCGGTATCGAGGACAATGGTGAACGGGCCGTCGTTGACCAGGTCGACTTTCATGTCGGCGCCAAAGATGCCGTGCGCCACGTGGTCGACGTCCTGGGCGACGAGCGTCAGAAAGTACTCATAAAGCTCGTTGGCGACATCGGGCGCGCCAGCATCCGTAAACGACGGACGACGGCCGTGGCGGCAATCGGCAAACAGCGTAAACTGCGACACCACGAGCACCTCGCCGTCGACATCGGCAAGCGCCAAGTTAGTCTTGCCGTTCTCGTCCTCGTTGATACGCAGCCCGCGGAGCTTGCCCCATAGTTTATCGGCCTCGGCACGCGTATCGCCATGGCCCACACCCAGCAATACCAGATAGCCGCGCCCAATGCGGCCCACGCACTCGCCGTCGACCGTCACACCGGCGTTGAGCACGCGCTGCACCACCGCACGCACGGCCTACTCCTCGCCCGTGAGTTTGGCGGACAGGTGCTCGAGTGCATGGAAACGATGGCTGATGGCGTTCTTCTCGTCCGCTGTGAGCTCGGCCATAGTCTTGCCCGGCGTATCGACCGGCAGGAACAGCGGGTCGTAGCCAAAGCCGTGGTCGCCGCGGCCCTCGTGTGCGATAACGCCCTCGCAGGCACCCTCGCCATAGGTGACCAGGCCGTCTTGGTCGATGAGCGCAACGACGCTCATAAAGCGTGCGGTGCGATCCTCGTCTGCCACGCCTTCCAGATTAACGAGAAGCTTGGCATTGTTGGCGGCATCATCGCCGTGTACGCCCGCATAACGCGCGCTATACACACCCGGCTCACCGTCCAGCGCGTCTACGACCAAGCCGGAATCGTCGGCGATGGCCATAAGGCCCGTCTCCTCGACCGCAGCCTGCGCCTTGATGATGGCGTTCTCCAAAAACGTCGTGCCGTTTTCCTCGGGGTCCTCAAAATCGCCCAGCTGGCCGAGCGCCACAAAGCGCACCTCGGGCATGACCGTGCCCAAAATGGCCTCGATCTCGGTGAGCTTATGGGCGTTACCCGTGGCCACAACAATGGTCGCCGCCGGGTCGAGGGTGTCGATGTCAATCTTCTCAAGTGCCATAGCTGGCCTCCTTGTCTCTTATAGCAATGCCGTGTAGAGGACGACGAGGGCCTCGGCCTCTCCCCTCTCAATCAACGGCAGTCTTATACTTCGGCGTTTTCGCAGATTAAACCTGCCAAAATCAACATCCCCTTTTGGCAGGTTAGGCGAGGGCTTGACGCTGAAGCTCGATGAGCTCGGCGATGCCCTTGTCGCCCAGATCGAGCAGGGCGTTGAGACGCTTGCGGTCGAAGGGCGCCTGCTCGCCGGTACCCTGGAGCTCGATCATCTCGCCGGAGTCGGTGGCGACGAGGTTCATGTCGACCTCGGCGTGGCTGTCCTCGGAATAATCCAAGTCGAGCAGGGTGTTGCCGTCGACGACGCCCATGGAAATAGCGGCAACCTGACCGGTAAGCGGAATGCGCTCGAGCTTGCCCGCCTCGACCCACATGGCAAGGGCGTCGTGCAGCGCCACCCAGGCGCCGGTGATGCTCGCCGTACGCGTGCCGCCATCGGCCTGGATCACATCGCAGTCAACGGTAACGGTGTACTCGCCGAGCGCCTTCATATTGACGACGGTGCGCAGGCTGCGGCCGATCAAGCGCTCGATCTCCATGGAACGGCCCTTGCGGTTGGCATGTTCGCGCTTGCAGCGCTTGCCGGTCGACGCCGGCAGCATCGCATATTCCGCCGTTACCCAACCGGCCTTAGCGCCCTTGCGCCAGCCCGGAACGCCCTCCTCGATGGTGGCGGCGCACAGCACGCGCGTGTCGCCAAACTCTGCCAGGCACGAGCCGTGGGCGTGCTTCATGACGCCGCGGGTGAGCTTAACGGGACGCAGCTCGTTTGCGGCGCGGCCGTTGGCGCGGTTGACCTGCATATATTCCATGGAACTATCCTTTCGGCAAAAGATGTGGCGAAGACTCCGGCGACATTGCGTGCCTAACCGAGTTCGTCGATATCGACATGCTCGATGCTTTTGAGCGGCTGGCCAAAGATAAAGCTGCCCGCCACCGCAAACTCGGCAATGTTGTCGGACGTGGTGGCAAAGCGATGCTGCGGCTCGGCGGTGTTGCCCGCCAGCTGCTCACGGCGCGTGAGGATATCGGTCAGCTCGCGGGTGGTCTCCTCGGCGGAGCTCACCACGCGCACCCCGGGCCCCAACGCATGACGGATGGGGCCCACCAGCAGCGGAAAGTGCGTACAGCCGAGCACCACGGTATCGATGCCACGATCGTGCAGTGGCTCGACAGTGGCGTTGACCAGCGCGCGAACGGCTGGCGTATCAAAAATATCCTCGTTCTCGAGCCACTGCTCCTGCAGGTGCGCGCCCGAGGCGAGCTCGTGCTCGACAACCTCGACAAAGCTCGAGGCAGGGCAGCCATACACGTCCACGCCGGCATCCAAGTCCTGGATGGCGCGCGTGTAGGCGCCCGAGCGGATGGTGAGGTTGGTGGCGAGCACGCCCACACGGCGCGTGCGGGTGCTGTTGATGGCGGCACGCGCGCCCGGCGCGATTACGCCAATCACGGGGACATCGAGCACCTGCTGAGCCAGGCGAAGCGCCGCTGCCGTCGCCGTATTGCAGGCGATGACCATGATCTTGACGTCGTGTCTCGAAAGCCAGCGCCCCGCCTGTAGCGCAAACGAGCGTACCTCGTCCTCGGTGCGGGTGCCGTAAGGGCAGCGCTTGGTATCGCCAAAGTAGTAGACGGACTCGTGCGGAAGCGCCGTCGCAATCGCGCGCGCAACCGTCAAGCCGCCCAGACCCGAGTCGAACACGCCGATGGGGCGCGTATCACCGGCCAGATTCTCGATATCGGACATTACCTCACCAGATTCTCTCTCGAAAAGATATGGCCAAGCGTAACGGCACTGCGCTATGAACGGGCCGCGACGAGCAGCTCCGCCGTCGCCGCCCAGCCGTCAACGATCCTGCCGCGCGTGACAAAGGCGTTATCGCAGGACGCAAGAAACTCGGACGCGCCGGCGCTGGTCAGACCGTTCTCGACCAGGCAGAACGTGCCCACGTGGTCGGCCATGTAGAAATCAGACTCGGAATCGCCGAGTGCCAGCGTCTCGTCGCGCTCGATGCCCAGATGCTCGCAGAAACGCGCGACCGCCACGCCCTTGTCGAGACCCGACGGATTGATGTTAAAGGCACGACCGTCCTCGACGCGATCGAGCTCGAGGGTCGTCGGCTTGGACAGATGAGTCAAGTGGCCGTTGCAGGCCCAGACCAGACCGCAGCCGGCCTCGTCGAGGATGGCCTGCGCCTCGTCATCGGGAATATCGCCGCGCATGCCGACGGTGACCTCGCGGTACTTATAGCCAGTCGACATGTCGTTGTGGTACTCGATCTTGTGCGGCCAGCGAGCGAGAATCTTCTCGCACACGCCGGTCTGCTCAATCACCTGGTGCGGCGTAAGGCCGCAGGCGGGGTCGTAAGGCATGTCGCCGGTCAGATACTCCCAGTCGTTGGCCTTGAGGTCGTACATGACCAGGCCACCCATCTCGCCAATGTAGGAGTTGAGGCCGAGCACGCGGGCATCTTCGTGGATCATGGTGCGGTTGCGACCCGAGGTGGGAATTACCTGGATACCAGCGCGGGCAAGCGCCACGACGGCCTCGACGAGCTTGGTCGAGGGATTGCCGTCGTTGTCGCGCAGCACGCACGAGCCGGGCGCGAGCATCGTGGCGTCCAGATCGGTAAAGACGTACTTGACCTTGGCAAGGCGCTCGCGCATCTCGCCCGAAAGCTCGGCAACGGTCGGCAGGGTGTTGTGGGACATGGTTACTCCATTTATTACGTAGAAAAGACTTAATCTTGGTACCGTGTTTTCCCTAAGGTGAACACGCTTGAGAGGCACCGCATCATCGGGCGTCGAGGATCCGCAAACGCCATCCTAAAGGCAGCGGCGCTTAGGCGTCGTACGCCGCAAGGATGCGTTTGAGAACCGAGCCATCACGCTCGCAGGGCTCGGGTCCGTTCTTGCGCAGCATGCACTCCTCCTCGCCCTTGCCGGTCACGATAACCACAGCGGGGCGGTCGGTCTCGCGCACGGCCGTCTCGATAGCGGCGGCGCGGTCGCACACGATCTGCCAGCTATCGTTTCCCTGCGCCTGGACATTGCGCGCAATCTCGGCGCAGATGTCCTCGACGTCCTCGGGGCCCGGGTCATCCTCGGTAATCACGATGCGATCGGCGTACTTGCCGGCAGCGATACCCATCGTAGTACGGCGATCGACACCCTTGCCTCCCGTTGCACCAAAGACAACCGCCAGCTCGCGCTCGGGATAGTTCTCGCGCAGGTCGCGCAAAAGCGTCTCGAGGCTCATGCCGTTGTGCGCATAGTCAACGACGCCCAAAATCTTGCCCGATGCAGACGGATAGAGCTCCATGCGACCGGGAACAAAGACGCCCTCAAAGCCATGGACGATGCCCTCTTCGGAAATGCCGAGGGCCTCGGCGCAGGCAATAGCGGCAAGCGCATTGGACACGTTGAACTTGACGGGCGTGGGGATCACGATGTCACGCGTAAAGCGCGGCGTGCGGACCGTGGCGATCACGCCGCAATCGCCGTTGCGAATGGCCAACGCACGCACGTCGGCGCGTCCATCGGTCAGCGAGAACGTCACCGTGCGCTCGCAGCGGGACGCCGCCTCGAGCACGCGGTCGACGTGGTCCATATCGAGGTTGACCACGGCAAAGCGGCTCTGCGAAAAAATCTTGAGCTTGCTGGCAAAGTAATCCTCGAGCGTGGGGTGCTCGATCGGCGAGATATGGTCCTCACCGATATTGGTAAAGGCGCCCACTTCAAAGTCAATCTTGCCCGTACGCTCGTATTTGAGGCCCTGGCTCGACGCCTCCATGACCAGCCACGGAGCGCCCGCCTCGGCGGCATGTGCGATACGCGACTGCAAAAGGAAGGACTCGGGGGTCGTTAGCTTAGAAGGACCGGCCTCGATACCGTCATCGAACTCGATACCCGTGTTGAGGGCTGGTCGATGACGGCCCGTGAGCTTAGCCTCGTTGGCAAGAATGCCACGCAGATAAAAGCTGCAGGTCGACTTGCCCTTGGTGCCCGTAAAAGCGCAGACCTTCACCTTGCCCGAGGGATGACCGTAATAGGCGTCCGCCACCACAGCGAGCGTGCGGCGGATATCGTTGACGATCACAGCGGGAATATCGACGTCGTAATCAACCTCGGACACGTACGCCACGGCGCCTTCGGCAATCGCCGAGACCAGATACTCGGGCTTGAACGCACGGCCCTTGCAGACAAACAATGTGCCCGGACGTACCTGGCGCGAGTCGTCGGTCGCAAACTCGATGCGCTGGTCGCAAAGAGTATCCGGCTTGGAAACAACAAGGGCCTCGGCCTCGAGCAGCTCCACATAGCGCATCAAAGCCAGCTTCTCCTTCGTCGTACCCGACATATAACGACCTTTCTCGCTAAACCTAACCTTAAAAGAGCAAAAACCGTCCCAGATGAATCCGGCCGCGCCCCTGTATTATCAACCATCCTAATATGCCACCTGACCTTGCGAGTGTCTCAGCACCCTAAAAACTTGCAAGGACCAGCGCACGGTTAATTCGAAATAACAAAACCCCGCCCTACAAATGCGCGTGATGCGGGGATGACCAGTGAGTTTGTCATGCTCTACAAGGACACGTCGCTGTTTTCGAGCGTCGGCGTCATGGAACTCATGCTGTTCTCCAAAAACCTCACGACCACCACGGGCAACATCACATCCTACATTTGCGCCGCACTCTACTATCTGGTTGTGACGATTCCGCTCATCCACGTCGTCACCAAGGTAGAGCACCGCCTTGCCAAGCGCGGCAAGCGCTAGCCCCTCTCGCGCTCTCCCACACAGCAATCGTCGCAGTCACGGCCCGCCGCTTCACCCAACGTGCGGGCCGTGGTTTTTCGGTCCCCTCGGCGCTTATGCCCCATCACGAAGCAAAAGATTGGCATGATAGTAAGGATTGATTGATATCGACTGCTGCAAACCTTGCGGCAGCGCACCTAAGCCGTCAGCAGAAAGGATCTTGCATGTGCGGTTTTGTCGGTTTTACCGGTACAGATGAACAGAGTGAGCTGGTTCTCACGGCCATGATGAATCGCATCATCCATCGCGGGCCGGATATGGGTGGCCAGCACATCGTCGATAACGTCGCCCTCGGCTTCCGCCGTCTTTCGATTCTCGACCTTTCCGAGGCTGGCGCTCAGCCCATGTCGAGCGATGACGGCAAGGTCACCATCGTCTTCAACGGCGAGATCTACAACTTCCAGGAGCTTCGCGCCGAGCTCGAGGCTGCCGGCTACGTCTTCCACTGCAACGCCGACACCGAGGTCCTGGTGCACGGCTACGAGGAGTGGGGCGAGGACCTGGTCAACCGCCTGCGCGGCATGTATGCGTTCGTGATTCACGACCAGAACAGGAACAAGCTCTTCGGCGCCCGTGACATCTTTGGCATCAAGCCGTTCTATTACTACCGGGCCTCCGACGGCTCGCTGCTGTTTGGCTCCGAGATCAAGAGCTTCCTGGACCACCCCAAGTTTGAGAAGGCCGTCAACCGCGACGCGCTGCGTCCCTACCTCACGCTGCAGTTCCCTGCCACGGAGGAGACGTTCTTTAAGGGCGTGTTCAAGCTTGCCCCCGCGCATTGCTTTACGTACGACCTTACGACCAACACTATGGATATCAAGCGCTACTGGAGCTGCGACTTTACCGATGACAACTCCAAGAGCTTCGAGGAGTACGTGGACGAGTGCGACAAGGTCGTGCACGAGAGCGTTGCCGCGCACCGCATCGCCGATGTTAAAGTTGGCTCGTTCCTCTCCGGCGGCGTCGACTCCAGCTACATTGCCGCCTGCCTCATGCCCGACACCACGTATTCCGTCGGCTTTGACTACAAGAACTTCAACGAGACCAACTACGCCGCCGAGCTTTCCGACAAGCTTGGCATTAAGAACGTGCGCAAGATGATCACCGCCGACGAGTTCTTCGACGCGCTACCCGATATCCAGTACCACATGGACGAGCCGCAATCGAACCTCTCCAGCGTACCGCTGTACTATCTGGCACAGATGGCCGCCGAGGAAGTTACCGTCGTCCTTTCGGGCGAGGGCGCTGACGAGCTGTTTGCCGGCTACGAGTGGTACGAGGACACCCCCGAGATGCGATCCTTCAAGAAGCGCGTGCCGCTCGGCGTGCGCCGTGCCCTGGGATCGCTCGTTCAGCATCTCCCCTACTTTAAGGGTCACAACTTCCTGACCAAGTGCGCCGAGGTCCCCGAGCGCTGGTACGTGGGCCAGGCAAAGGTGTTCGACCCGTCCGAGGTTGACGAGGTTCTCAAGCCAGCTTACGACACCGGCAAGAACGCCTCCGAAATGTGCGCAGAGTACTACAAGCAGGTCCCCGACTGCTGCGAGCTCTCTAAGAAGCAATATCTGGATATGAACATGTGGCTTCCGGGCGACATCCTGCTCAAGGCAGACAAGATGTGCATGGCACACTCCCTGGAGCTCCGCGTTCCGTTCCTAGACAAAAAGGTCATGGAGTTCGCCGAGCATATTCCCGCCAACTACCGTGTCAACGAAGAGGGCTGCAAGCTTGTCCTGCGCCACGCCGCCAATCGCACGCTGCCCGATGAGTGGGCAACACGCAAGAAGGTTGGCTTCCCGGTGCCAGTTAAGTTCTGGCTGCGCGAGCAGAAGTACTACGACTACGTCAAGGAGTACTTCACCGCACCGTGGGCTGCCGATTTCTTTGACACCGATGCGCTCATGAAGCTGCTCGACGATCACTTTGAGGGCCGCGCGCTCAACCAGCGCAAGATCTATACCACGCTGACGTTCCTCATTTGGTACAAGCGCTTCTTTATCGACGAGAACAAGGGCACCGAAGTCTCCGCTTAGATTTCGTTATGAATTAGCGGTGAACCCCGCAGGGTTTCCGCTATACTCAATTCCCGCGGGCGATTGGCGCAACGGTTAGCGCAGGTGCTTTACACGCACAAGGCTGGGGGTTCGAATCCCTCATCGCCCACCACTTGATTGAAAAGGCTCCCAGCGATGGGGGCCTTTCCCTTTTGGGCCCAGTGCAGAGGGATTCGAACCCGCAAGGGTGCGGAGCTGAGGAAACGCGAAGCGTTTTCCAGCGCAGCACGCGAGGAGCGGAGCGGCGAAGCGGAAGCGGGCGGCGCCAGCCGCACGCGGACATCCCTCATCGCCCACCATTGAATTGTTAGGCCTCCGGTGTTGGAGGCCTTTCTTTTTTGTGCCCGGCGCATGGGATTCGAACCCTAAGGACCCCTTATTTCAAGGTCCGTGGTCAAAAAATGGCAAAAATGAGTACTGCTACTTTGCTTGCAACATATAAACAGATAGTGTTTGCTTAGGTTACGCAACATATGTCCATTATAAGGACTAACAGTCAGATCAAAATCGTGTATTCATCGCCATTTCGACTTGCCATCTGGCCTTATTAGTCCAAAATTGCTGCTACCAAATCGGTAACAGTACTCATATTTGATGTTTTTTGACCAGCAGGTCTCCCTGCCTTAGCAAATCTAAGGCAAAACGGGCTCCAGACCGCTGAATCATGCCGCATAGGGCACGTCCGCAGTCCGGAATCCGGTCCAAATTGAGTTATTGCGCCGCGTTAGCCCAAGACACCCGCCAGGATCTCGATTAGGCTGTCCACATCGGCTTCCTCGCACACGAGCGGCGGCAAGAAGCGCAGTGTATGTGCACCTGTAGCGTTAATCACGGTACCAGCCACCAATGCGCGAGCCACAACGTCGTGCGCATCACCCGCAGCATCGTCCAAATCGCAGCCGAGCATTAGGCCGCGACCACGCACCTCGGTAACATGCGGCAGCTTGGCGAGCCTTGCCTCCATATAGGCACCCACCTTGGCGGCATGGTCTGCGTAGTCACCGCGCACAAGCGCGGAGAGCGTCGCGGCACACGCCGCGATGGCCAAGCAGCTGCCGCCGAAGGTCGAACCATGGTCGCCGGACTTAAAGATGTCAGCGATTTCTTTCTTTGCCACCACGGCACCCATGGGCACGCCGTCGGCGATGCCCTTGGCAAGACTCATGATATCGGGCTCCACACCATAAGTCTGGAACGCAAACGGCTTGCCGGAGCGGAAAATACCACACTGGACCTCGTCGGCGATCAGCACGGCACCCACCTCGTGTGCCAAGTCGCGCGCCGCAGCCATAAACTCCTCAGTCATGGGATGCACACCGCTTTCGCCCTGGATCGGCTCGAGCATCACAGCGCAAATCTCGCTTCCCAACTGCTTAAAGATTGCGTGCAGTTCATCTACATCGTTGGGTGTGCATGCCACAAAGCCACCCGGCAGCGGGCGGAAACTGTCCTGCAGCCAATCCTGCATGGTCGCCGCAATGGTCTCGAGCGTACGACCATGAAATCCGCCGCGCATACACACGATGGTGTTGCCACCGTTGCCGGCACGTTTGGCATACAGACGCGCGAGCTTCATAGAGCCCTCGTTGGCCTCGGCACCGGAATTGGCAAAGAACGTCTCCCACACCTGCTCGCCCGCAGCCGGAGCGCCAAGCGCCGCCGCCGTGGTCTCGTCGCCAGCGGCAATCGCGTCGGCAAGCACGCGCGCACCGTCCGCATCGTCGTTGGCGAGCTTGGACAGCAACGCCGCGACCTGGCCGCGCTGCTCAATGTAGAAGTAGTTGGAGACATGAAGGAGCTTCTTGGCCTGGGCCTCGAGCGCCGAGAGCACCGCCGGGTTGCCGTGGCCTAGGCTGCATACGCCAATACCTGCAAGAAAGTCGAGATATTCGCGACCGTCGTCGCCGGTGAGCTTCATGCCGTGGCCCTCGACAAACTCGACCGGCGAGCGGCCAAAGGTTTGCATAACGTAGTGGGATTCGAGCGATTGTTGAGCTGCAAGTGACATGAGATGCCTTTCGTTAAGCGCCAGGTGGCGCGGACTGTGGGTGTAACGGTGTGACGATTTCTAACCAGCTAGACCGTCTGGAGCTTCTCGACCTCGTCGAGGTTCTCGGTCAGGCGCGCCGCAAAGGTCGAAAGCGGGTGCGGGTGCGTATCAAATTCGTAGGCCGTCTCGGTAGAGTGGATCACGGTGCCGACGCCGGCATCGGTCAGCAGCTCCAGGAGCAGCGAATGCGGCGTGGTACCGTTAATGATGTGAGCGCGAAATACGCCGCCGACAAGCGCATCGACGGCTGCGCGCAGTTTGGGAATCATGCCCTTATCGACCTCGCCGGCGTAGAGCATCTCATTAACCTCGTCGAGCGTTAGGTTGGAGATGAGCGAGTCTTTATCGCTAAAGTCCTTGTACAGGCCGTCGACGTCGGTCAAAAAGATCGCCTTGTGCGCGTGGAGCGCCGCCGCAACGGCACCGGCGGCGGTGTCGGCGTTGATATTGAAGAAGCCACCGTCCTCCCCCGCCGCGACGGTAGCGATGACGGGAATATACTCGCTATCGAGCAAGTTCTCGATGTAGTCGGTGTTGACATGCGTCACTTTGCCCACGCGTCCGAGCTCGGGGTCGAGCGGCTCGGCGATGAGCGTGCCGGCGTCGCTGCCCGATACGCCCACGGCCAAGTTACCGTGGTGGTTGATTGCCGCCACCAGCTCTTGGTTAACCTTGCCGCCCAGCACCTCGCGCACGATATCCATGGTCGCCGGCGTGGTCACGCGCTGGCCGTTCTTAAACTCGACGGGCATATCGTAATGGCTCAGCGCCTCGTTGATGGCTTTACCGCCGCCATGCACGATGACGGGGCGCATGCCGATAATCTTGAGCAAAACGATGTCGCTCATCACGTCGCGACGCAGTTGCTCGTCTACCATGGCGGCCCCGCCATACTTGATAACGACCGTCTTGCCGGTCAGGTTTTTAATCCACGGCAGCGCTTCGAACAGCAGCTGCGCAGTTGCTTCGTTGGATTCGCTCGAACGACAATCGCGTGCGAATTTCATAATCTGCCTCGTCTTTCGTATCGTTATCGCGCTGTGCTCCGCTGCCCGCAATCGCGGCGAGATGCGCAGCGTGCCTGGAGTCTAGGAGCGGTAGTCACCATTGATTGAGATGTACTCGTGCGTGAGGTCACAGGTCCACACGGTCGTTGCCGCGTCGCCTGCGCCCAGGTCGGCCGAAATCACGATCTCGGGCGCCTCAAAACGTCGCAGGGCCTCGTCCTCGTCAAAAGGAACAGTCAGGCCATCGCGGCAGACGGGCATGCCCATCATGTCGATGGAAACGTCTTCCTGATTAAACTTTACGCCGCACTTGCCGAGCGCCATGGCAACGCGACCCCAATTGCAGTCGTGGCCAGCGATGCAGGTCTTGACGAGCGGCGAGTTGGCGACGGCGCGGGCGGCGATATCGGCTTCCTCGTCGTTGGCGGCGCCGGTGACGTTAACCGTCACGAGCTTTGACGCACCCTCGCCATCGGCCGCGATGTTACGCGCCAGGCTCTCGCACACCTCGTGCACGGCAAAGGCCAGCTCGTCAAAGGCGTCAGTGCCCTCGACGATGGCCTCGGCATCCGCGGCGGCAGCGCCAGAAGCCAGCATGATACAGGTGTCGTTGGTCGAGGTATCGGAATCGACCGTCACTTTATTAAAGGTCTGTTTAACGGTCGAGAGCAGTAGGGTGTGGAGCGCCGCCGACTCGACGGGGGCATCGGTAGTAATGACCGCGATCATGGTGGCCATATTGGGCATGATCATGCCCGATCCCTTGCACATGCCGCCCACCGTATAGGTATTGCCTGCGTGCCCCGCGGCCTCGCTGCTGTAGCGAACGGCATACTCCTTGGAATGCGTATCGGTCGTCATGATGGCACGGGCTGCATCGGCGCCGCCATGGGCAGAGAGTGCCTCGTAGGCGGACGGAATTGCCGTCTCAAACGTGTCGATCGGCAGAATCTGTCCGATCACGCCCGTGGAGGCAACTAAAATCTGTTGGGGTTCACAGCCAATGACCTGCGAGGCGATATTGCACGTCTCACGCGCACAGGCAAGGCCGGTCTCGCCCGTGGCGGCGTTCGCGTTGCCGGAGTTGATTGAAACACCGGCGATGATGCCATAGCCCTTGTCCGTACCGCCCAGGTTGGCACGGCTCACCTGCACGGGCGCCGCACAAAAGCGGTTAGTCGTAAACACGCCGGCCCCGGGACAGGGTTTATCGGGCACAACGAGCGCGTAATCCAGGCGCTCGGGATTCTTGCGGAATCCGGCATGGATGCCCGCCGCCTTAAAGCCGGCTGCCGCCGTTACGCCGCCCTCTACGGCACGAATCTTGATATCGAACTGCTCAGCATTCATCGTCTTTACGACTCCTTATGTCAAACAAAAAATGGGCATCGGTTGGTGCGCCATGCCAGCCACAATCATGAGACCAGCTTAAAAGTGGCGCCAAACTCGATACCCGACTACCAAATCGTTAATAATCGAATGTGCTACACCGGGCACGCCACTGTGGGCAAGCCTCGTCGCTCGTCAAAACCAAAGACGATGTTGGCGCACTGGACCGCCTGGCCCGCAGCGCCCTTGCACAAATTGTCGATGGCGCCCGTCGCCACCAGCACGCCCGCACGCTTGTTGAGCGCAAGGCCGATCTGGGCGGCATTGGTACCGACAACCGAAGCCGTCTTGGGCTGCTGGCCGGCATCGAGCACGCGCACAAAGGTACGACCGGCGTAGAACTTCTTGTAATGGTCGACGGCATCCTCAAGAGTCAGCGCTTCGAGAGCCTGCGTTGCGAGCGGCAGCGTCACCGTAGAGAGCAGGCCGCGCTTGAGCGGTGCCAGGTGCGGAGTAAAGACGACGCGATCGGTAAGGCCCAGAATTTGCTCGATTTCTGGCGTATGGCGATGTTTTCCTACGCCATAGGCCTCCAGATTCTCGTCCGCGCTGCAAAAATGGGTGCGGGTGTTGCACGACTTACCGGCACCCGTCACGCCACTGATGGCGTCGACGACTACGGGGCCGCTCTGGGCCACCCAGCCCGCACGCACGGCAGGCGCGGCAGCAAGACTCGTTGCGGTGGGATAGCAACCGGCGCAGGCGACCAGTACGGGCTTGCCGTCGGCGTGGTCGGATGCAGCGGTCTCTAAGTCCTGGCAGAACAACTCGGGCAGACCGAAGGCACGTGTTTTAAGCAACTCGGGGCTCGTGTGCTCGGCGGCATACCATGTCTCAAAGACGGACGCGTCGCTCAGACGGTAATCGGCCGAAAGATCAAAGCAAGAGACACCCGACGCAAGCAGAGCGGGCACCTGTGCCATGGCAGCCGTGTGCGGCACGGCGAGAAATACCGCATCGCAGCTCTTGAGTTCAGGGGCGTCATGCGTGGTGAAAACCAGATCGCTCACGCCAGCAAAGCTCGGATACACCGCGGACAGCAGCTGGCCGGCATCGGCGTTGGACGTAATGGCAACAAGTTCAAACTCGGGATGGCCGAGCACGAGGCGAATAAGCTCGGCGCCGGCATATCCAGCCGCGCCGACGATTCCAACCTTTAAAGACATATCGGACTCCTTGTCTGCGGTCTTATGCGTCGTTGCGCATTCCGCAGCCGTCGTTATGAGGTAGGTTGAAACTTTAGCACCCGAGAATGCATATTTACGCAAATAATTTGTGTCTTCATGCATTGAAGCATACCCGACACATTCGCTTGAAAGAATTGACAAAAAATAAGCGAGCTCTGCATTAGCCGCAGCGCATCATACTGCTGGCCAATGCGGAGCCCACCTTATACGGAATACCAAACTTAAGGGTCGCCCAGAGCAGCCTAGAGCTCGACCGGAACCCATTCGTCGTGATTGCAGATAAAAGCCTCGGGGTCCTCGACGCTAAAGAAGACAAGCGTGGGATCGTTAGGCCCCTCATAGTGCTCGCTCAAGCGCTCAAGATGCTTCCACCCGGCCTCGCGCATTTCATCCGAAGCCCGGTCGTCCAGACCCGCACGTCCGCGCAGGATCAACCAACCATGGCCCGGCCACCAACTCGTGGCCTCAAAGCGCTGGTTTTGCAGCAGCTCTTGCCACACATCTTTGGTGCGCGCCGTTACAAACCACAGTTTGCCGTCCTGAATCTGCGCAAACGAGAACGGACGCACATGCGGCTGCCCGTCCACGCTCGTCGCTAGGTACCACGCCGGCACCGACGTCAGATACTCCAGCACCGTATTCAATCCGTCCACGTTTCCTCCTGTCATCTGACCAGTCTTTTTGGAATGGGCAGCCAATTTGGGAAATTAAAGCTCGAGGAGCTCTTCGCTGCCGTCGATATCGCAGAACCGCGCGGCGATGTTGCGGACCGAGAAGAACGCAAGGCGGTCATCGTTGGCACTATCGTGTTGCTCGCCAATGCCCACCATGTGCTTAAAGCCCGTCTGGCGCACCTTGTCACTCACGAATGCATCGTCCTCGAGTGCGGCCTCGCCAGTTAACACGATCCAGCACTCCCCCGGCTTCCAGCCCGACACCTCAAACTTGGGATTCTTGCTCAACTCCGCCCACACGTCCTTGTCGCGCGACGTGCAAAACCACAGCTTGTCGTTATCGACCATGGCAAACGAAAACGGCCTCACGCGGGGCTGATGCCCGTCGTTTGCATCGGTCGTGGCAAGATACCACGCCGGAATGCGCCTGAGATACGAGCAGACGCGTTCGAGCTGAGCCGTGCGATCGATGTCGGTCATAGAGACCCCTTTCTTGCGCTCGAATCGAGCTTAGACGAGTTGAAGATTGATAACGACAACGCATGCCACCAGCAGCGCCATCGCCACCGCGGCCAGTGCATCCCCGCGGCCAAACGTAAGCGCATGCAGACGCGTGCGTCCCCGCTCGCCGTGATAGCAGCGCGCATCCATGGCGGCCGAAAGCGTCTCGGCATGACGGAACACGCCAGTAAACAGCGGAATCGCCACACTGCCGAGCATGCGCACGCCACCGAGCGGACCGCCCGTCACGCGCGCGCCACGGCTTGCCTGTGCATCGGCCGTCTGTTTCATCTCGGTGGCAAATTGTGGCATAAACCGCAGTGCGATACCCATAATCATGCCGAGCTCGTGCGCCGGAAGCCCCACGCGCGCGAATGGTGCGAGCAGGCGCTCAAAACCCGCGGTGAGGTCGAGCGTCGGCGTGGTGAGCGTAATGGCGCTCATGCCGGCCATCATCATCGTCAGACGACACGCCATAAACGTCGCAGAACGCAGCGAGCCCTCGCTCACCTGCAAAAAGCCAAACTGCCACAAAATGCGGCCACTCTGATCGGAAAACAGGTTGAGCACCGCGACCACCACGACAATCGCCAGCAGTGGTGCCATCGACGATAGGACCCGACGCAACGGAACCCGGGCCGCGACATAGACCAGCACGACAAAAATTTCGACCGGAACCAGCCCGCGGAAGCTGCCGACGGTGAGCGCAGTGATCAGAAATGCGAAACCTAGGAGCAACTTAGTGCGCGGATCCAGGCGATGCACTGCGCTTTCCCCCGGATAGTAGCTGCCAAATGAGAATGCCTCCATTAGCAGCCCTCCTCTTGCGTGGCCATCTTGAAACCAGCCTGACGCGACGCCCTCAAAGGTCCGTCCGCGCAGCCTAGCAGCATGCCGGACAGCTCGTCGGCCAGCGACTCAACCGTATAAAGCTTGTCGCAGCGGAGCGGCACACCGGCTTGCACGAGCGACAATGCCATGCGCTGCGCAGCGGGAACGCCCAAACCGATCGATTTGAGCTCGTTCGCGTGCGCAAAAACCTGTGCGGGCGTTCCATCGGCAAACACCGCGCCCTCGTTCATCACAACGATACGGTCACAACAATTTGCCAGGTCATCCATGCTGTGCGAAACCATGACAACGGTCAGGCCCTCACGATGGAGCCGATCGATGAGCTCCAGGAAATCCCTGCGCGCAGCCGGATCGAGCCCCGCCATGGGCTCGTCGAGCACCAGGACCTCGGGCTCCATGGCGAGCACGCCGGCAAACGCCACGCGGCGCTGCTGACCGCCCGAAAGCTCAAAGGGGCTCTTGTCGCCTATCGCGGCAAGGTCGAGGCCCACGCGCGCAAGCGATGTTGTGACACGGCGAACAACCTCGTCTTGCGGCAGGCCAAGGTTGCGCGGGCCAAACGCCACGTCCTGCGCCACGGTCTCGGCAAATAGCTGGCGCTCGGGATACTGAAACACCACGCCGACCTTGGCCTTAACCGCGGCGGCGCCTTTCTTGCTTGATAGGTCGAGCCCCAGTGCGCAAACGCTCCCCTCCTGTGGACGAATCAGCCCGTTGAGATGCTGAACCAGCGTTGATTTACCCGAGCCGGTATGACCCGCCAGGCCCAGAAACTCGCCGCGACGCACCGTCAGCGAAACATCACGTAGCGCCCAGGGGCTGTTTGGATCGTTGCCCCAAAGAGCCTGTTTGCCCGATGCGCCCACAGTGGTCGAGCGCTTGCGCCATCGGCGGCGCTCGCGGGCGCTCAGCGAGTAACTATGCGAGAGGTGCGAAATCTCGATGACGGGTTCCGACGCGACCATCCCGTCGGCTGCAGAGGATGCATGGTCAAGCACACGAGAATCGGATGCGGAGGGCCGCCCAGCGACGTCCGCCCCGCTCCGCTCAGCATAAACCTGTGCAATCTCGGCGACCATATCCGCCTCACGCACCTGCGCGCAAACGGGTACGCCCTTCGCGCGGAGTGCCCTACCTAGACAGCACGACGCCGGCATATCCAGGTTGAGCTGGGCAAGTTCGTCCGCCCGCGTCAAGATTTCCTCGGGCGCACCGAGCATGGCAACGCGCCCCGCCCGAAACACCGCGACACGATCGGCCTCGGCGGCCTCTTCCATAAAGTGCGTAATCATCACGATGGTCATGCCGCGATCGTGCAACGCGCGGCAAACCTTCATGAGGCCCTTACGTCCACGCGGATCGAGCATCGAGGAAGCCTCGTCCAATATGAGCACGCGCGGTTCCATGGCGAGCACGCCGGCAAGCGCCACGCGCTGCTTTTGGCCGCCCGAAAGTGCATGGGTCTCGTGGCGCTCAAAGCCCACCAGGCCCACACCCTTCAGCGCCTCGCGTACGCGCTGCGCAATTTGCGCCGATGGCACGCCAAGGTTTTCGGGACCAAACGCAACATCGTCCTCGACAAGCGTCGCCACAATCTGGTCGTCGGGATTCTGGAACACCATGCCCGCAGTCGAGCGGATGTCGTAGACCAGCTCGGGATCGGACGCGTCCATGCCGTTGATACGCACCGTTCCTGCATCGGGCTGCAGCAGCGCATTCAGATGCTTGGCAAACGTCGACTTGCCCGACCCATTGCCGCCGAGGATGCAGAAAAACTCGCCATCCTCGATGTTCAGATCGATACCGTCGAGCGCCGGCGTGACACCGTCATAGCTAAAGGAAACGCCTCGACAATCAATCATGCGCGGCCTTTGACCTGGTTCTTTTTAGGCGTGATGAGGTTGGAGACCGCCTTGTACACTGCAAGCGTGAGCACCGAGTTGAGCACGGTCTTGATAAGGTTGAACGGCAGCACGGCAGGAACCATGAGCGGAGCGATCGCATCGACCGAGCCATACCAGAACCATACGCCAATGGTAAGGTTTGCAACCATAGACAGCGCCGTAGCGGCAATGACGCCGAACACCAGGCCAATCACGGCACCCTTATAGGTATGCATCTTCTGGTAGACGATAGCCGCGGGCAGAATGTAGCCCAGCGTGGCAACCAGGTTCATAAGCGCACCGACCCAGTCACCCGTGGTGAGCGCGTGAATAACGATAGCCATAGCGGCAACAGCAGTACCGGCGCCGGGACCATACGCAAACCCGCACACCATCGCCGGCACCAGCGACGGGTCGTAGGTCAAAAACGGCGCCGAAGGAAGGATGGGCAGCTGCACGTACATAAACAGGGCGCCCAAGGCGCACATCAGCGCCATGGTAACGAGCTGTTTGGTGCTCCACCTATTCGTGTTCTCAAAATGGATATGCTGCGACTGTTCAGACATAAGATCACCTGCCTCTTTCATCCGGACTCTAACCGTTGGTACTGGGATCTCACCAGTTCAGCCGACATGCGAACCAACGCACGCACGGGTCGCGGACTCATCGGCTCGGACGCAGGTACCTCGCCTGCGCCACGGCGCCCCTCTGGCACCGTCCGATTTACCGCCAGTGGGGAATTTCACCCCGCCCTGAAACAGCAATTCCAAGTCTAGCACGGGCAGGCTTTCGCGCAAGTACGCCAAAGGTAATTTGTGGTGGGGATCAGTTGCCGCAATAACCACGTTCCCCACCCTCCCCAAAGTAACGCGCTTTTCGCGGCAAAGCCGCGAAACAGCGTCCGGGATACGTATCCCCAACAACCACGTCCTTCTCCGCGAGCCGACTTCAAGGCCGTAAACGCAGGGGATCCGGGGGGCGTGACGGGGTTTCTCTCCGGAACATTCCGCAGGACGCAAAGAGGCTCCGCAGCGCGAAGCGCGATGCGGAGCCTCTTTGCATGTCCGAGGACGTTCCGGAGAGAAACCCCGTCACGCCCCCGGGATTCCCGGTGGGAGTTCTAGACCTTGTCGGCCTTAGTACATACCGCCGCCCTGCTGACCAGCGGTAGCAGCAGCGATAGCATCCTCAAGCTGAGTGTTCTTGGGCACATCGGAAACCGTGGCCTCGGTGATGAGGATCAGGCTGGCGACAGAAGCAGCGTTCTGCAGGGTGACGCGGCTGACCTTGACGGGGTCGAGGACGCCCATCTCGATCATGTCGCCCCACTCGCCGCTGGCAGAGTTGAGACCCTGGCCAGCGGGCAGCTCGGCGACCTTGTCGACCACGACAGCGCCCTCAAAGCCAGCGTTCTTGGCAATGGTTGCGACCGGAGCGGTCAGAGCCTTCTTGACGATGTCGACGCCGATCTTCTCCTCGGGGTCGTCGATCTCGACTGCATCGAGCGCAGGCACAGCGTCCATGAAGGCGACACCGCCGCCAGCGACAATGCCCTCCTCGACAGCAGCGCGGGTTGCCTGCAGGGCGTCCTCGACGCGATGCTTGATCTCCTTGAGCTCGGACTCGGTGGCAGCGCCGACCTTGATGACAGCAACGCCACCGGAGAGCTTGGCCAGGCGCTCCTGGAGCTTCTCGCGGTCGAAGTCAGAGGTGGTGTTCTCCATCTCGCCCTTGATCTGAGCAATACGGGCGTCGATGGCCTCCTTGGAGCCAGCGCCGCCGACGATGACGGTGTTGTCCTTGGAGATGGTGACGGACTTAGCGGTACCGAGCATATCGGCGGTGATGTCAGCGACCTTCACGCCCAGCTCGTCCAGAGCAGCCTGACCACCGGTGAGGACGGCGATGTCCTCGAGAATGCGCTTGCGGCGATCGCCGTAGCCCGGAGCCTTGACGGCGCAGACGTTGAGGGCGCCGCGGATCTTGTTGAGGACGAGGGTGGGCAGAGCCTCGCCGTCGATGTCCTCAGCGATGATGAGCAGGCCACGGCCAGCGCGCTGGACAGCCTCGAGAACAGGCATGATGTCCTGGACGCTGGAGATCTTCTGGTCGGTGATGAGGATGTACGGATCCTTCATCACGGCCTCCATGCGGTCGTTGTCCGTGACGAAGTAAGCGGAGACGTAGCCCTTATCGAACTGCATGCCCTCGACGGTGTCGATGGTGATGTCGAACGTCTGGGAATCCTCGACGGTGATGACGCCGTCCTTGCCCACGACTTCCATGGCCTCGGCGATCTTCTCGCCGACCTCGGGGTCACCGGCGGAGATGGTACCGACGGAAGCAATCTGCTCCTTGGTCTCGACCGGCTTGGCCTGCTTCTTCATCTCGGCGACGGCGGCGTTGACGGCCTTGTCGATGCCGCGACGGATGGCCAGCGGGTTGGCGCCAGCGGCGACGTTGCGCAGGCCGTCGTTAACGATGGCCTGAGCGAGCAGGGTTGCGGTGGTGGTGCCGTCACCCACGGTGTCGTTGGTCTTGGTGGCGACCTCCTTCACCAGCTGGGCACCCATGTTCTCGATGTTGTCCTCGAGCTCGATCTCCTTGGCGACGGAAACGCCGTCGTTGGTGATGGTCGGGGCACCGAACGTGCGCTGCAGGGCGACATAGCGGCCCTTGGGGCCCATGGTGACGGTAACGGCATCGGCCAGAGTGTTGACGCCCTTGGCGAGCTTAGCGCGGGCATCGGTATTGAACGTAATGTTCTTTGCCATGGTAGGTAATCCTCCAAAAGAAATGTGACTCACGTCGCCGCTTCCGAGTCCTATGCGGCGACCGCGTTCAAAGACGAATCAGAGAGCCTGATGAGACTAGGCCTCGACGACGGCGTAAATGTCGTCGGCGCGCATCAGCAGATACTTCTCGCCGTCGACCTTAACCTCGTTGCCACCGAACTTGCCGTAGATGACAACGTCGCCTTCCTTGACGTCCATGGGGATGCGCTCACCCTTGTCGTTGACCTTGCCAGCGCCAACGGCAATGACGGTGCCGCGCTGCGGCTTCTCCTGAGCGTTGCTGGCGATATACAGACCAGAAGCGGTCTTCTGCTCGGCCTCGTCGGGCTTGACCAGAACACGATCTGCAAGCGGCTTCAAAGACGACATGCTTGTCTCCTCCTTTTTGGGCCGCGTGGTTATGCCACGCGAATTAACCCTATTTGTTTGCGTACGCGTTGAATGGTACCCACGAATGGCGGGTTATACAACACAGAGTCAAAAAATCTTATTTTTTGGCACTTAGATTTTCTGAATGCCGGGGGGATAACTTGTGCGCAGCTCCCGTGTGGCGCCGGAGGGGCGGGGCATAAGGTTTCCTGCTCGGGCAGTCCTGCTCGCACGAAGGCCACATTAAGTGGCCTTCGGCTCGTGCGGAACTCGCGATAAACCTTATATCCCGCCCCTCCGGCGCCACACGGGAGCCAAGTTAACTAGTTCGGGCGCGGCATTCAGAAACGTCAGTGCAGCAAAATGGCGATGCAGATGGGAACATGGGCATGGCTTTCGCTGCACGCACGGGTCCCCTGGGGAGCACCGTGCATTTTTGGGAGTATTCAGCAGACCAGGATGGCTGTATACGCGCCAGACACATCTTATTGGTCCCAAGGACGCCTTCGACCGGCGATTTGGGTCGGCAGGCAGACCCCATCAGGGCATAAAGGCATGCCTCGTGCCTGCCCGGACGCCAAAATGACGTCAATCCCCATGACATTACCCAACCGCAACGGCGCCGGCAGAGCTCGCAGTGCTGAATACTCCGTTTTTTGCACGGCCCAGGCGGGGGTACATCAGGGCCAGAAAGAACATCCCAACCTTTTTATGCAATCTGTAATGGGAAGTATGCAAAACACCATGAGGCAGCATTGCAAATGTCCAATTTGAACGCGCGGGGCAGCAGCGCCTCCACCCCACGCACAAATCCGACAGAGCAGGGACGCTCATAACGAGTCCCCACCGATATGCAGACGTGGCTCGAGCGCCATCCCAAAATAAGTCGCCCGGGCCGCGTTTAACGACACGGCATGAGCATCAGCGCTCGTAGATTACGTTACCTGCCAGGTAGGTGGCCTGAACGTTGGTGGCCTGAAGCTCTTGGGGGTCAACAGTGAGCGGGTTTTGGTCCAGGACTACCAGGTCAGCATACTTGCCGGGCTCCAAGCTGCCGAGGTTTTGCTCGTCGCCTGCTGCATAGGCGCTGCCCAAGGTGTAGTTGCGCAAAGCCGTTGCCGCGTCGATGCGCTCGCTCGGCAACCAGCCGCCCTCGGGCCAGTGGCTTTTGGGGTCCTGGCGCGTGATAGCCGTGTAGAGCACGTCCATGCTGGTAACGGGCGTGATGGGGCTGTCGGTACCGAAGGCTTGGCGAATGCCGCGCTGCTTATAGGTTGCGAACGGCCACATGATGCGGCTGCGCTCCAAGCCCAAATCGCGCTCCGGTCCACCCGGGTCGAGCGTAATGTGGCAGGGCTGGCTCGAGGCGACGACGTTGAGCTTGCGCAGGCGGTCGATGTCCTCGGGCAGGAGGTTCTCCAGGTGCTCGAGCGTGTTGTGGCCGTGCTGGGGCAGGCCGTACAGACCGGCGGCTTCCTCGAAGATATCCAGCGCGGCATGAATCGCACCGTCGCCGATAACGTGGATGCGCACGGCGCGGCCGCGCTCCGCAGCCGCCAGAACCAGCTTGCGCATGCGCTCGGCGGAAACCGTCAGACGGCCTTGGTCGCCCGGGAAGCGCGGATTGGTATAGGGCTCGGTGAGATATGCCGTATGTTCGCTCGACACGCCGTCAAAGAACTGCTTAAAGCCCGGCGCCGAAAGCAGTGCGTTGTTCGCGTAACGTGCCTGCAGCTCTTCTAGACGCGACTGGTCATCCAGCAGCGTGGGGAACAGATGGGCACGAATGCCCAGCTTGCCGGCTGTCTGCAGTTTGTCGTAGACGTCGTCGCGGATAAAATCGCAGCCCGGCATGGGCATGAGCGACATGTCGCAGATCGAGGTGATGCCCTGCTCGGCCATGCGCCTCATTTGATCGGCGTAAGCGCTTGCGATGCGATCTTCGCCCAGCCACTCAAGGCAGCGCGGCAACAGCTGCATGGCAGCCGCCTCGTGAGCAATGCCCGTGAGCTCACCGTTTGCGTCCTTGTCGTAGCTGCCGCCCGCTGGCGGCTCGCTATCGCGCGTGACGCCGAGCGCCTCGAGAGCGCGACTGTTGAGCCACAGCGTGTGGCCGTCGCCCGAGTACATAACGCAGGGACGATCGGGAAATACCGCATCGAGCGACGCCTTGGTAGGATGCTCGGGCGGGTCCCAACGGTAGTCGCGCCAGCCCTGCGTCACAACCCAAGCGTCGTCGGGCAGATCCTGGGAAAACTCGAGCACGTGCTGTACCAGCGCCACCTCGGACGTGCCCCCATCCATGAGCATATACGGCGAGGAACCGACCGAGGTATGAAAGAAGTGCAGATGAGCGTCATGGAAACCGGGGCAGACAAACTGCTCGCCGTAGTCGATAACCGGCGTGGCGGCAGGCGCGGCGGCGATCACGTCATCGGGCTTGCCGACTGCGACGATACGGTCGCCTGCGATGGCAATCGCCAGCTCACGGGCGGTATCGATGCCATCTTGCGAGGTAAAGACGTTCTTAGAGCGGATAATCCGATCGATATGTTGCATGGGCATCCCCATCTCTGGCAGGAAATTCAACACCCCCGAGTGTACTCCACCGCCACAGCTGCAAAACGTCAAGCGGTAAACGGCACCTTTCCCAACCCCAACGGCCCCGCCTGCCCCTTGGGGACGGGGTAGAAATGGTAGATTTCAAGCTTGAAAGCCGCATCCAAGGCTGCGTGCACAAGCAATTTGGACCTGTCAAGGTTACGGAGGTATCCATTTCTACCATTTCTGCCCCGTCCCCAAGTGGCAGGTGGCATACTGGAAAGAGCCTGTACGATTTTGCGATAAACCAGCAAGGAGCAAATCGACCATGACGAAGACCAAGGCACAGCAGATTATGGCAGCGACCGAGGCCCGCGCGGCTGATGACGTCACCGCAGCCATCCAAGATATCGCCGCCGAGTTTGAGCCCTACATCATCAAGCAGCGCCGGCACTTCCATAAGCACCCGGAGCTGAGCCTCGCCGAAGAGCGCACGACTTCTGACATCGCCAACCAGCTCGACGCCATGAATATCCCCTACGAGCGCCCGCTTAAGACGGGCCTGGTGGCGACCCTTCGCGGCACCGCACCCGACGCCTACCGCGAGGACGGCACGCCGCGCCGCCGCATCCTGCTGCGCGCGGATATCGACGCCCTACCCGTCACCGAGCAGACCGGCGAGGAGTTCGCCAGCGTCAACGAGGGCTGCATGCACGCCTGCGGCCACGACTGCCACATTGCCATGATGCTCGGCACGCTGCAGATCCTGCGCCATATGACCGACGACATCCACGGCGAGGTCCGCATCGTCTTCCAACCCAGTGAGGAAAACGGCCAAGGCGCCAAACTCATGATCGGCACGGGCGTGCTCGACGGCGTCGACGGCGCCTACGCCGCACATATCTGGAGTGAGGTCGACGCCGGCACCGTAAGCTGCGAGCCCGGTCCGCGCATGGCCAATACCGACTGGTTCCGCATCGATGTCCGCGGCACCTCGTGCCACGGCGCCATGCCCCAGCGCGGCCACGACGCCGTCATGGTGGCGGCAGAGATCGTCAACGCCCTGCAGACCATCGTTTCGCGCGAGATCAGCCCCTACGAGCCGGCCGTCATTACCGTCGGCGAGCTGCACGGCGGCACCGCGCGCAACGTTATCGCCGGTACCGCCTACCTCGCCGGCACGGTGCGCACCTATGGCGATTCGACGCACGAGGAAATGCCCGAGCTCATGCGCCGCATCGTAGAGCACACTGCGGCGGCCCTGGGCGCCGAGGCTGAACTTACCGACTACACCATCGCCAACTACAAGGTCGAAAACGACGTCGCCTCGAGTGAGCGTTGTCGTCAGGCCGTGGTCAAGTGTCTGGGTGCAGCCGGCGAAGGCCATTATCGCGGCACGCTTTCGGGCGAGGATTTCTCGGAGTACCTGCGCCGTGTACCGGGCGTGCTTGCCTTTGTGGGCACGCGCAATCCCCAGATCGGCGCCACGTACGCCCAGCACTCCTGCTTCTATAAGATCGACGAGAGCGTGCTCGCCAAGGGCTCCATGGTAGCCGCTCAGTATGCCATCGACTTTTTGGCCGAGCCCACGCAAGAGGAGCTCGACGGCCCCACGATCGCCGCGGTTGCCGAGACCAATCCCGACTTGGCCGCCAAACTGCGCTCTGCCAAGGCAACAGCCGCCGAGGCCCGCGACGCCATGCACGACGCCCGTACCGCCCGCCATGCCGCCATCAAGGGCATTCACGATGCCCGTGCCGCCGCTCGCCACGAGGAGAAGCATGGCGAGTAGTCGAATCGCGACCATCTCGCAGCCGTAGCCACATCGCGATGTCAAAGCGGGGGCGGACGTTTCGACACGTCCGCCCCCGCTCATTCGTCAAGCACTATTTCTACCATTTCCACCCCGTCCCCAAATGGCAGGTGACAGGGCTACTCGTCTTGCGGGTCCTCGTCGGAGCTTGGCGCGGGCTCCGTCGTGGGCTCGGACTCCGGCGCAGATCCCGGGACAGACTCAGGCTCGGGCTCAGGCGCGACATCCGGAGCGCTGTAACCCGAAGGAGCGGACTTCTTCTCGAAGGGCAATACAAAAGTCAGGACGTCGTCCTTGTCCTCGTCGGCCCACTCGCTTGCATAACGTGCGACCCAATAGCCAACGGCACGGTGCTTGAGCATCTTGCCAAAGACCGTTAGAAATACGGTGACGAAAGCGACCAGCACCAGGAACAGCACGAGTGAGATGCCACCGCCGGTAACAATTGCCTCAATACCCGTAGGACGATAGTAGTAGCTATACATACCGACAGAGGCAATAGCGCCAAAGACCGCCGTCAAGATCCATGTGACAACGTTGGCGACCAGGCCCGTCAAAAACTCGGGAAGGAATGAAGCGCAGAACAGCTTGGTCTTATTGTTCTTAAAGGCCGCCCAGACCTTGTCGAGCGAAAACGCGCTCTCGACGCGACCGGTCACCGCAAAGTGCATCACGGCGATATCGGCGAACATCTTAAAGAAGACTCCCAGGACCGCCGTGGCAATCATAGCCAGGACAAGCAGGCCAAGCGAGCCAAACAGCGCAGTCTCGAGCGCAGAAGAGCCGTAATACGAATACGAGCCCGCCGCGCCAATTACCACGCTCTCCACCAGCGAAAGCACTACACCAATAACGGGAATGGCAGCGATAATCTCGAGCACGACCGAAATAACGCTCGAAAAGACCCCGAGGCCAAACGATGTGGAACGCATCAACGGACGATCCATGCCGTCATCGATCTTAAGCGACAGGTCGCGACCCCACTCGATGCCAAAGCCCGAACCGCACACACTCGCCACGCAGGCGGCCAAAAAGCCGATGGCAGCTGCAATACCGCCGATAACGGGAATGAACAGCACGAGCACCGACACGACACAGATAAGCGCCGGCAAAAAAGCAATCTGACACACGCGCTGCAGCACGCCCGGAGTCTTGGTCATGTCTTGGAACGCCTGAGCCACACAGCCCTTTGGCGCATTCGCCACGGGCGGTTGCGGAACAAACTGCTGGGGCTGAGACTGTCCCTGGGGAGCGGGGCCGGCGGCCCTGACCTCGGTATTAGGGGCACCGCACACGCCGCAGAACTTGTCGTTATCGCCCATGGGGGCGCCACACTGCGAACAGAACATCGAAATCATCCCTTCGTATCTAGAGTGAATCACCTGGATCGCAAACGACGTCTTTGGCAACATTATCGCGCAATGTGGGGACAAATACCCCAAGATGACCGATTTGAAACGTAGGCGGCTTTATTCAATGGTTCGAAGGGTATATCCGCGCTAGTTCGTGCCGCGGAAGCCCTTGCCCACGATCTCGGAGCTGTCAACGATCGTGATAAACGCATCTGGATCGATATCGCGGGTATAGCGGCGCAGTTGCACTGCTTCGCGACGGCTCAGCACGCTCATGATCACCGTCACGCAATTGCCCGAGAAGGCGCCGTAGCCGCGGCTGATCGTTGCCGTGCGGTTGAGATGCTTGACGATAAACTCCTCGACTTTGCGCGGTTCGGAGCAAATAATCGTACAGACCTTGCGCAAGTGAATGCTCTCGATGGCCTTGTCGACCACAAGCGTCTTGGCAAACAGGCCGAGCACGCAGTACAGGCCAACGCGCGGACCGTACAAAAAGGCCGCGATGGTCACGATGCCGATATCGACCAGTAGCAAGGCGCGTCCGATCTCGAGCGTCGTGCGACGCTTGAGGATCATGGCAAGGATATCGGTGCCGCCCGTCGAGGCGCCAATGTCAAAGACAATGGCACTGCCCAGCGCCGGCAAAATCACGGCAAAACACAGGTCGAGCCACATATCGCCCGTCATCGAAACATCCGTCGGAATGAAGAGCTCAAACAGCGAGACGTAGGCCGAAAGCGCAAACGAGGCAAAAACGCTCCACAGGATTGCCTTGCGCTCCAAAAAGATAAAGCCCAAGACGACGAGAACCGCATTGATGATCCACATAAAGACGCCGACGGGCAGAGTCGGGAACAGCGTGGAAAGAATGACCGACACGCCCGAGGTTCCGCCGAAGGCAAAGTGATTGGGGGTTTTAAAGGCCACGATGGCGAACGCCGTGAGGATCAGGCCCAGATTGAGCTCGGCGAAAAAGCGCGGGAAGCCCGGCTCCTGGCTGCGCTTGCGGCCGGCGCGCTCGCCGCGCTCGATATCGGCACGATCGACCACGCGCTCCATCGGCACCACGGGAGGACGATGCACCTCCTCGGCGGCACGCGACGCCGCCTCTGCCGCAGCGGCCTCAATCGCCCATGCCTTGCTTTCTGTTTCGTGCTCGTCGGCCATTACGGCAACCCCTCGTTAACAATTTGGAAACAATGCGCCCATTAGGGTAACGCGGAGCGCGAAGATTGCAACCCCTAGTTAGACGAGCGGTATGCCTACATCGGGGGCATATAGAAAACGGTCGACCGCACTTTTGCTTGCGCGGTCGACCGTTTAGCGTTTTCGCAGGTAAAACCTATCGAAACAAACCTGTCCCTATTTGGTAGGTTACTCGTGCTGGCTGGTGCGGTGCTCGTACTCCTCGGGAGTGATGACATCCTCGATGCGCAGGTTGACGCCTGCCACCTCAAGGCCGGTCATCGCGGCCAGACGCTCGGTCACGCGCGCCTTAACGTCGTCGAAAATCGCGGGTGCGTAGGCGCCGTACTCGATAATGACGGAAATGTTGACGACCACGCGGTTGTCATCGGTGACCTCGACCGTCACGCCCTTGGTCAGGTTCTCGGCACCAAACTGCTCCTGCACAAAGTGCATAAGGTTGCCCTTCATGCCCAGGACGTGCGGCACCTCGCGGGTGGCCATGGCGACGATCTTCTCGATGACACCGTTGGAATAGGTCAGCGAATCCTCGGACTCGTCCGCTTCCTCATCATCCTCGTCCGCATCGTCGGCGGGCTCGGCCTCGACGAGCGCCCCGTCCTCGAGCGTTACGTCCTCAGCCTCGGCGGCGACGGTCTCGTCTGCCTCGAGCTCGGTATCGGCCACATCGACCTTCGTGTTAAAAGCCATGGTTCCTCCTTATGCCCACCGCACACGCGGCGGTCGAATACATACTAGCGGCCGCTAAACAGACGGCCGAAGAAGTTGACGATCCCGTTCTCGCCGTCACGGATCTGGCCAATCACGGCGCCGATCAGCACAAAGAATGCGATGACGAGTGTGTCCCACAGGCCGAGCGTGAGCACCAGCACGGCGAGCACAAAACCAGCGACGGCTCCGAGCGTGGTGTTGGGATGACGGACGGCATAGCTCCAGATGGCCGCCCCCGTACCCTTGATGAGACCCATGGCCTCGTCAAAGTCGCTGGCGGCGCTGTCGTGCCGCTCGCCGGCCTCGGGCTTGGTGTCGGCGGACTCGCCTGCCGGCGTAGCGTTCTGGTCGATCGTCAGGCGCGGGGTGCGGACGGTCTTGTCTTGATTGGTATCACTCACCGGAAACCTCCACGGTCTGGACGGTAGTCTTGGACGGCAAAAAACGGACGCGTGCGGTCGTGCCCGGCGTGCCGAGCATGGTGTCGCAGGCCTCCTCGATACGTTGCTGCATCGCGGTTGCAAGGGAGGCCACGTCCCGGTCATCGAGCGCGATGGCGTCGACCTTAAAACGGACGAGCGATTCGTCGGAACCCTGCACGCGCGCCTCGACATGCTCGACCATCACACGGTCGTCGCGCTCTGCCGCAGCGCGAGCGCACGAGGAAAGCGCTGCGAGGGTGACCTCGATGTTGCGCTCCCCCGCCGGATGCACGCAAGACGGCTCGCGACGCGCGAACATCAGGCGGAAAAACCCGATGAGCACGCCAAGTGCCACGATGGCGGCGCACACCGTAACGACGACGCGAGGCATGGTGTCACGCAACAGCAGCATAAAGCGATACGTATACGGTCCCCAGAACTGGCAGACAAGCGTGCCCAGCGCCACGATGGCGGCGGCAAGGTACACGATTGCTAGGGCTCGTTTGAGTACGCGCACGCGCGCTCCCTTCAGGTTTCGGTCCACAGAATGCAAAACGATTCGCATCATTATAAAAGAGCCGGGTCCGGTGCCATACGCACGCGGATCCGGCTCATCTATTCCACGAGGCTTGTATGCTCGCTTCATTATGCCCAGATATGCACGGCTTAACCCGTGCAGGCGCTACTCCTCCTCGAGGGCGGCGATAACCTCGTCGGTCATGTCCATGGTGCTATAAACATCCTGAACGTCGTCGAGCTCCTCGAGACGGTCGATGAGGCGCTGGACCTTCTTGGCATCGGCGCCGGAGACCTCGGTCGGGGTGGTCGGAACCATAGTGGTCTCGGAGCCCTTGACCTGGATGCCCTGCTCCTCGAGCGCCTTGGAAACAGCCATGACGTCGTTGGCGGCGGTCCAAACGATCCACTCCTCGCCGGCGTCCTCGTAGTCGTCGCCACCGGCCTCGGCGATAGCCATCATGAACTCTTCCTCGTCACCGGCAGCACCGTTGGCGATCATGGTCTCCTTCTTGGCGTTCTCGTCCAGGATCTCCTTGGCGACGACGATCTGGCCCTTGCGCTCAAACTGGAAGGCGACGGAGCCGGAGGTGCCCAGGTTGCCGCCAGCGTGGGAGAAGGCGGAACGGACATCGGCGGCGGTACGGTTGCGGTTATCGGTCAGGCAGTCGACGTAGACGGCAACGCCGGCGGGGCCATAGCCCTCGTACACGATGTTCTCGTAGACGGCGGCATCGGCACCCGAACCGAAGGCCTTGTCGATAGCGGACTTGATCTTGTCCTTGGGCATGGACTGAGCCTTGGCCTTAGCAACGGCAGCGGCGAGGCTGGCGTTGTTCTCGGGCAGCGGGTCGCCGCCGAGACGGGCAGCAACGGTGATGTTGCGGCTCAGCTTGGAGAAGAGGGCGGAACGCTTGGCGTCCTGCGCGCCCTTACGATGCTTGGTTGTGGCCCACTTAGAGTGTCCGGACATACGTGTCTCCTATCGGTTTCGACCTAAAGCCCAGCGCAGATGCTCGGGCAATATAAACAAACGTCGTTATGATATACCTACTGGCCTGCGAGATAAACCCCAAAATGAAGGCGTCGTGATGATGCAGCCCCTTTGGTGCAAAGTAACCTGTCCCCTTTGCACCAAGTTAGAACCAGAGAAGGTCGCTGCGGGTGATGGTGGCGCCGATGGCAAAGGGCATGCAGGCGATGACTGGATACAGGTAGCGCATGTAGGTCGAGCCGTTGCAGGGACCGATCAGGCACACGGCGAGCACGCCCAGCAGCGGCACCCAAATGGCCAGCCCGCGCCACGAAT
Organism: Collinsella sp. LCP19S3_A7; assembly: GCF_052121995.1. Classification (NCBI taxonomy): domain Bacteria; kingdom Bacillati; phylum Actinomycetota; class Coriobacteriia; order Coriobacteriales; family Coriobacteriaceae; genus Collinsella; species Collinsella sp. LCP19S3_A7. The sequence continues at coordinate 70,208 of NZ_JBQKDE010000008.1, forward strand.
GACGACGTAGCAGATAGACCACCACAGCGATCATGATCCACACGTAGGTGGCCGAGCTCATGGTGAGCGAGATAAACGGGATGCGTTGTACTGCCACGCGATACAGGTTGATCAGGTGGTCGCACCAGCGCACAACCTTGCTATCGACCGGATGGAAGTCGAAGTACTTGAGGTTATCGGGCTTCGCCATGATCTCGGCACTGCGCGCCGTGCTGTAGACCCACGCATCGCGGGCACTCGGATAAAAGTAGCCGTAGTAGTTATTGATGAGCGCCGAGATATAGCACTCGGGATCCTTTTTGAACATCTGGGCCCACACCTCAAAATAGGCCTTGATGTCCTCCTGCGAGGCGTACTCGTTAAAACAGTTTTTTACGGCATCCGACTTGTCGGGGTTGTAACGGCGGCCCAGATTCTCGTACTTAAGCACCCGGTCGATCACAGCGCGTTCCTTATCGGTCACCAGACCGTCGCAGGGAGCTTCCTCAATCGTGCCGTCGTCTTTGACCTTGGGGTTAACGCCCGAATTAAGGCCGTCGTGCTTTTGGACGAAGCGCGCCGTCTGTTGAAACGGAATCGAGAGGATCTCGCGCTTGGAGCCCGGCGTGATATCGTGCGCGGGCATAAAGACCTTGGTAAAGTACATGTTGGAGGCAAGGCAGAGCACGAGCACCGCGAGAACGCCGGCCCAGCGGAAGCGCGGCGTGGCGCATGAGGGTGCGACGCCAGACTGTTTGACCACGCGACGGGCCACATGCGCGTCCCAGGCGCAAAACGCCGCCGCAATCACGCAGGCCGCCAACGGAAAGACCAGGCCGCCATTGCGCAAAAACGTGGAACCCATGGCGCCCAGCACGAGCAACAGCCAGTCGTGGCGCGCAAAGAGCACAGGCGTGCGCTCGCCCGCGCGCTCGGCATTGACATCGCGACGGGGCAGGCCACATGCCACGAGCTTGACGGTCTGAACGAGCAGTACCAGAAACGCATCGGCAAACAGTACGTCTTTGGTCAGCAGCGCCGCGTAGTTGGAGAACATCGGCATAAACGCAAAGAACAGCAAGATGACGCCGCGGACCGGCAGGCTCACGCCCAGCTTACGCAGCGACGATATGGAATAGGCCACGCAGGCGGCCGTGATGACAAATTGGGCGCAGGTGTAGATGGCTAGACCCGCATTGGCGCTATTGAATAGCGAAAGCCCCAGTTGCACACACGAGCCGATGATGGCCGTGTGCACCACCGGATGATGGCCGTTGAGTAGCACGTTGGGGTTAAGCAGGCGCAGATAGTCGCTCGTGCCGTTGGGGTAGTTGAACCATTGGCGGATCTGCGCGCCCGTATCTCCCATAAAGAGGCCGGGCAGTGAGGCGATAAGCGTGGGCGCCCAGACAATCATGAGTACAAGAAACGGCCCAACAAAAGGATGGACCGAGAGCACGGCGTGGGTAACACGCCACACGCGGCCAAAATGCGCCTCCGAAAACGGAATGCGGCGAGAACTCAACCAATCCAAAAACTCAAAAGCCAGATAGAAGGACACAATCGCCAGAAGCATCCAGCCCGCGCCGCCAATCCAGGCGCAGATAACGCGCGCCTTGTCGCCCAGCACAATCTCGGCCGAATCGGTGAGGTCGTAACTGCGGCCGAACACCATGCAGACGGCAAAGAATAGCGATGGCAGCACGACCGAGGGGCGCCAAGCGTCACCGCGGCCAAAGAACACATAGCGAAACGGCAGCGTAAGCAGGCAGGCCAGCGCGAGCAGCATCACAGCGTCGGTATGGCCGGCAAATGAGAGGAGTACCTCGTAGCACACGTAAAGCATGCCCGAGGCCTTTGGATCGATCGCCAGGACCGCGTTGCTCGACACCGGGGCGGGATCGATGGAAAACGCCGTGGTCGCCAGCAGGGCGAGCAAAAATGCGACGAGCGTCTGCTTGGCGGGATAGCGCTTAAACCAAACGATGCGGGCGGCGTCGCGCGCAGCCGTTGTGGAGAGATCGGAATCCTTCACAGTCCGAAAAGCCTTTCTAGAAACCTGCCAAATAGGGACAGGTTTATTTTGGCAGGTTTTATCTGGGGAAACGTTACGGTTCTGTCATCGTTGCCTTGCAAAACCGCCACAAAGGCGCCTGTCCCCTTTGTGGTGTATGTGGTGGTTAGGCGTCGAGATAGATGCGCTGGGGACGGTTGCGGCGGAGGGCAAAAATGATGAGCGCCAGGCCCGCAATCACGAGTGGCAAACTCAGCAGCTGACCCATGGTGATGACGCCGCCCAGCAGATAGCCCAGCTGGGCATCGGGCACGCGCACGAACTCAACGAAAAAGCGGACGATGCCGTACCCCATCACAAACACACCCATAAACGCACCCTGGGGCAGCAGCGGTTTTTTGCGGCTGAGCACCTGTAGAATGCAGAAGAGCACAATGCCCTCGAGAAATGCCTCGTAGAGCTCGGATGGATGGCGCGGCATATCGCCCGCTGTCCCGCCAAAGATCACGCCCCAGGGCAGATCGGTCGGCTTGCCCCACAGCTCGCCGTTGACAAAGTTGGCGCAGCGCCCCAGGAACAAGGCCAGCGGAGCACCGATAACGGCAAGGTCGGCGATGGTCCAGGCGTCGAGCTTGTACATACGGCACACGAGCACGCCGCCGATGATGCCGCCCACCAGGCCGCCATGGAAACTCATGCCGCCTTCGTTGGTGGCAAAGATCTCAAGCGGATGCGACCAGTAGTAGCCGTCACCGTAAAAGATGACGTAGAACAGACGGGCGCCAATGATGAGGCCAAAGACCACACCAACCACGACACTCATCAGGTCGTCGACCGTAATGTCAAAACCCCAACGACGCTGCGTGCGGTACATGACGACCGCCGTGAGCAGAGCTCCGACCACATAGGCCAAGCCGTACCAGTAGATGGTGATGGGCCCCGCCGAAATGGCGACAGGATCAAGCATATGGTAGAGGTCGTTGAGCATATCGGTCCCCCTGTTCCCTACATACAAATGCGGCCGCGGGCCTTTCGCTCGCAGCCGCACATTTGGGCATGACGTCTATGCGGAGCACATCGCCCGCAGCTTTCGCTTCTCAGAACGGCGCATACTCGTCGTACAGATCCTCGACCTCGCCGGAGGCATTGACCTGCTCGACACGCGTAACGCCGGGCACGTGCTCCTTGAGGATACGCTCGACGCCCATGGAAAGCGTCAGAGCGCTCATGGGGCAACCGGCGCAGGCGCCCTGGAGCTCCAGCTTGACGACGCCCTCGTCATCAACGCCCATATACTCCATGTCGCCGCCGTCGGCCTGCAGGTTGGGGCGAATCTCTTCAAGAACCTTCTTAAGCAGCTCTTCGTTAACAGCCACAGGGGCTCCTTTCTCACAATAACGCGGGCGCGCCCGCGGACAGAGCTATGTTACTACAGCCATGTACCCGCTCGCGAGCCGTCCATGCGCGCGGACACGACTTTCACGAGCAGTTAATTTGACAGTCAATTTGGAACGGGGCTTAATTAGCCGCTTTTGCCAACGCCCGGCGCTCGTACACGCTGCCGCTACTGCTGCGTTTGTTCCCCGGTACCAATGTGGACATCGACGATAACCTGGCGGAAGCTAATGCCGCAGGAGTCGAGAATGCGGCGACTGATTCGGCCGTCGTCGGTGTCGGCGTACTTATTGTCCAGATAGACAACCTCGCCCACACCTACCTGCGCCAGGATTTTGGCACAGTCGTGGCACGGGAACAGCGTGACGTAGACCGTGGAACCCTCAAGGTCCTTGAGCGAGCCGCGGTAGTTGAGCACGGCGTTGGCCTCGGCATGAACTACGTAGTTATGCTTGTCCTGCAGCGGGTCATCGCTCGTGCCCCACGGGAAAAAGTCGTCGTTGAGCGCCGAGGGCGTACCGTTGTAGCCCACCGAAAGAATGCGGTGGTTGGTGCTGGCGATGCACGCGCCCACCTGCGTATTGGGATCCTTGCTGCGGCGCTGCGCGGCGATGGCCACGCTCATAAAGAACTCGTCCCAGCTAATAACGTCGCGGCGCTTGCCCGACGCGGTTTGATGAAGATCGTCCGACATGGCAGACACCTCCGAAATCGAAATAGTTTGGCCCATTGTAGCAGGTGAAAGGCGGGGCTGTTTCCTCCCCCCGCCGACGTTCTTGGCTTTATGCGCGGCGAGGCTTTTGGTTGATGCGGTACAGCTCGGCGAGACCCCGCAGCGTCAGCGCGTCGTCTACCGTCAGGCTGTGGCCGACCAACGACGCGAGCGCCTCGGCATCGTCGCCGGTGATGACAATGGGCACGCTGCCCTCGCCTGCCGCCTTGGTCGAGCGCATCTCGGCAAGCACCATGTCGAGCATGCCGTCGATACGGGCCACCTCGCCCAAGACCACGCCCGAGCGCATGGCCTCGCGCGTGTTGCGACCGATCACATGCGTGGGTGCCGAGGGCTCGACTTGCGGCAGGCGCGCCGCAGCGGCCGAGAGCGAGCGAGCGCCGAGCGCCAGCCCCGGCGCGATAACACCGCCGACAAAGGTTCCGCGCGCATCGATGACCTCGATATTGGTCGTAGTGCCCAGGTCGATCACGATGCACGGAGAGCCGTAGACGACACGGGCCGCCACGGCGTCGGCGATGCGATCGGGACCGATCTCGGCCGGGTCGTCGTAGTGCACGGGCATGCCGGTCTTAAGTCCCGGCCCCACGGTGAGCACGCGCCCCGTGCAGGTACGGGAAAGTGCCGCCTTCCACGGGCGCTCGAGCGCCGGCACCACGCAGCTCAGCACTGCTGCCGCGGGAACGAGCACACCAGGCATGCCCGCATCGGCTGCCAGTGCGCCCATGACCCGCGCGAGCCTCATGCGCGCCTCATCGGCCGTAATGCTCGGCGGCGTCGTGATCTCGCACGTCGCAAGCGGGCATTCCTGCGCCGCGGCCGAATCCTCGGCAAACAGACCAAAGCGAATGAACGTGTTGCCCACGTCGACCGTCAATATATATGCGCACCCATTAAGCATCGTCGGCGCTCCTTTCGTCTGCCCAGCAGTATATCGCCTACCCGAACCAGCCATCCCAGGTAGTCATTTTGGGACGGGGCTATTTTAGCTACCCCAATATGTCGGTTGATATTTGCCCCAATCCCAGATAATTCGTCGACTGTCAAAGGGTAGCTAAAATAGCCCCGTCCCAAAATGACTAAAAAGCCCCGTCCCAAATTAGCTGGTTTTGGCAGGGCATGGGATGGGCGATGCCGCTATACTGATGCGCGGTCGTGCGCGAGCTCACGCGGCGGCCCTTGGTAACCCGACTTCCCGAGCCGTATCCGTAGCGGCGCTTGCGGGGGAAGCGGATATACGCAAAGGAGTTCTATATGGGCAATCCCTCGAACCGCACTTCTATGCGCGGTCAACTCACGCTGCGCGGCGTCGTCATCGGCGTCCTTGGCTGCGTGATTATCACGGCAAGCTCGGCCTACACGGCCCTCAAGATGGGCGCCCTCCCCTGGCCGATCATTTTCGCTGCCGTCATCTCGCTGTTCTTCCTTAAGCTCATGGGCAATGCCAGCCTCAACGAGGCCAACGTTACCCACACCATCATGTCCGCGGGTGCCATGGTCGCCGGCGGCCTGGCGTTTACCATCCCGGGCGCCTGGATGCTGGGCTATGCCGACCAGATCAGCTGGCTCGACATGTTTATCGTGGCGCTCGCCGGCACCATTTTGGGCCTTCTGGCAACGGCGCTCATCCACCGTCACTTTATCGTGGACGCCGCGCTGGAGTTTCCCACCGGCAACGCCGCAGCCCAGACCCTGCGTGCTACCGAGGCCGGCGGCAAGACCGGCAAGCAGCTCTTTGGCTCCATGGCCATCGCAGGCATCTATAGCGTGCTGCGCGACGCCCTGGGCGTGGTGCCCAGCATGCTGTGCACGCTCAATATCCCCGGCGTGACCTTTGCCATCTACAACTCGCCCATGTTGCTGTCCATCGGCTTTTTGGTGGGCTTTGCCCCCGTCGCCTTCTGGTTTGCCGGCGCGCTGCTGGGCAACTTTGGCATTATCGTCGGCGGCACCGCTGCCGGCCTGTTCGATATTGTGACCGCGCAGGGTATCGTCAAGTCCTTAGGTATGGGCCTTATGATGGGCTTTGGCGTCGCCGTCGTCCTCAAAGACATCCTGCCGCAGGTCGCCGGTATCGTCCGCGGTCTTGCCGCCGACAGCTCCACCGACACCGACGAGCAGTCGCTCATCTCGGGCTCGCTTAAGCTCGACGCCGGCATCATCGGCCTGGGCACCGCCGCCATCGCCGTGATCATCGCCATCGCGCTCGACCTTGGCCCCGTCCCAGCCGTCATCGTCACGCTGTTCACCTTTGTCACCACCATCATGAGTGCGCAGAGCTGCGGTCAGACGGGTATCGACCCCATGGAGATCTTTGGCCTCATCGTCATGCTCATCGTAGCGGCCTTCGCGCAGCTTGCGCAGGTCAAGCTGTTCTTTATCGCCGGCATCGTGGCCGTGGCGTGCGGCCTTGCGGGCGACGTCATGAACGACTTTAAGGCCGGCGCCGTGCTGGGCACCAACCCGCGCGCACAGTGGATCGGCCAGGCCATCGGCGGCATCGTGGGCGCACTGGTCGCTGCCGCCGTCATGGTCGCGCTCGTCACCGCCTATGGTCCGGACGCCTTTGGTCCCGACAAGAGCTTTGTGGCCACGCAGGCAAGCGTAGTCGCCACCATGGTCTCGGGCATCCCGAGCGTGCCGTGGTTCGCAGGCGGTTTTATCGCCGGCATCGTCATGTATTGGCTCGGCATTCCGGCCATGATGATCGGTCTGGGCGTGTACCTGCCGTTCTACATGTCGCTCACGGCCTTCTTGGGCTCCTGCGTCAAGCTCGCCTACGACAAGTGGGCCGCACACCGCGACGCCGCCGGTCTTTCGGGCAAAGAGAAGGCTTCCAAGGATGCTGCCTTCCAGGAGCAGGGCCTGGTCGTCGCCAGCGGCCTGTTGGGAGGCGAGTCTGTCGTTGGCGTTATCCTGGCGTTTGTCTCCGTCGGCCTGAGTCTGCTGGGCTAAACCCAACAACAACGTACCCGTACAGAGCGCGGGGCCGGAGACCATCCGGCCCCGCGCTCTGTAACTGTCGAAACACTCGGCCGCAACCGCATTTGACGTCCCCCTTACCTGCTCGTCTAAGTTTCACGTCAAGATGACCGCCCCGCCCGCCACGGTGTAGAGTACATGCTACGAGCGCACCCGCGTTCCTGCGGCAATACGAGGTGGACATGGAACTCGACAAACAACAGATCAAGCGACTACGCAAACGCCATCACCGGCGCCACGGCATTCGACCTGCCCATAGTGAGGCCCTGGAGAACACCGGCCGCTTCCTAAAGCGCGCATTCAACATTCGCGAGGGTCGCGCACCCTATCACGTGATTCGCAAGCGCTTTGTAAACGGGGCGCGGCTGACCGGCTCGCACTTATGCATCCTCATCATCGCCATGCTCATCGCGAGCATCGGCCTCGATATCGACTCGGACATTGCCATCGTGGGCGCCATGCTCATCTGCCCACTCATGGGGTCGGTCCTTGCCATGGCATATGGCATCGCCACGCTCGACCGCGAGATTGCCGTCGAGGCCGTCGCCGGCCTCGCGCTACAGATGGCCTTTTGTCTGATCACGTCCACGCTGTATTTTAAGCTCTCGCCCCTTGGCACCACCACGGCCGCCATCATCGACAACTCGACGCCCACTGTGTGGGACCTTGCCGTCGCGCTCGCGGGCGGCTTTGCGGGCGGGCTGGGCAACTCGCGTGACCAGGAACCTGCCACGCTTATCGCCGGCGTGGCCGTGGCGACCGCGCTCATGCCGCCCCTGTGCGCGGCGGGCTATGGCATCGCCATTGCAAGCGGGTCACTGTTTCTCTCGGCGCTTTATGAGTTTGGCATCAACGTGGTCTTTATCGCACTGGCTGCCGAAGCCGTGCTGCTTCTTTTGCGCGTGCCGCTCAAGCGCGACCTGAACGGCGACGGTATTGTGACTGCTGAAGAAAACGCCGAGGTCAACGAGCTATCGCGCAAGGTGCGCCGCCGCATCATCGTGGGCACGGTGATCTTTGCCATCCCCTGCATTATTATGACGGCGGGGTCTATTGGCTCGGCGCAGGCCGGCGTGCAAGACGGCTACGGCGTCACTGAAACCACGCGCGAACTTGCGGCGGTGCTGCCGGGCTTTAAGGATTACACCGTCGCCGTCGAGACCTCGGCTACCGAGGGCGACAAGGAGGGCGTTGTCGAGCGCCAGACTGTCGCTCGCGTAACGACAAGCGAGACGCTCGGGGCGCACGACCGCCGTGTTGCCCGCAAGCTCATCGACCTCAACGTACCCGAACTCGATCGCGTGGAGTTTGACGTGAAGTGATGCGGAACGTGAGGTAGGCCCGGTACGAGCGCGCGCAGCCGCGGGGCACAGGCACAGCCAAGCGCAGCGCTACAGCTCGTACTTGTACACGCGGTAGATGTACTTCTCGGCTTCCATCTCGTACGTGGCAATGGGCAGTCCATAGCGATCGTACTCGGCAAAGGTCTTGGCTATGCCCGATGCCACGAGCATGCTATTCGAATCGCCGACGCGCTGCGCACTACTTACGTAACCTGAGAACGGCACTGCGATCTGGTCCACAAGCTCGTAGGTGCGCGTGGTCTCGTCCACCGTAAAAATGCGCCCAAACGAATGCGTTCCCTTGCTGTAGTCGGTCACTACCGCAGCGCCCAGCTGGCCCCAGTCGAACTTGGGATAGCTCTCGGCAACACCAAAGTTGTTGTCGTATAGCAGCACCTGGTAGCGACCAGTCGCGGTCGTCTCGTCGTTTGGCAGATAGGTCACACTATGCTGGCCTGCGTTGAGCGAAAAATCGCCTTGAGCCTGCAGCAACTTGTCCTCAAAGCCCGAGCCGGCCCAAAACTCTGGCGAGCCCATAAGCCAATCGACCGTAGGCGTACCGTAGATATCCGTGAGCTTGATGACCGTTGAGGTCTCGCGCGAGCTGAGCAAAACGGTGCCGCCGCCGAGCCACTGGATCGTGTTGATGTGAATCCAATCCAGGTCGCCGTCCGAGGCAACCTTGGCGCTTGCCTTGAGGTCGGGGAACATATCGCCCAGGTCCACGACGAGAGAGACGTCACCTGTTGTTATGTCGACCTTAATGATGAGGTCCTCTACATTAACGCGATCGTCCTTATCTTTTTTGGCAGCCGCGCGATCGACGTCCAAATCGGCTTCGGAGCCGGCGTGACTCGCCAGCACCAGCAGGTTGCCATCGTCATCGAAAGCGTAGTCGTGGTGTAGCTCGTAGTCGCCCGTGCTCCAGACGTTTACCACCTGGCCGATGGCGTTGATCTGGGCCATCTTGGTAGTCGAGACGCTCATGATCATGCTGCCGTCGCCCGGGAACAGCAGGCGGTGGCTGCGGTAGCCGACAATCGGCACCTCGCCGCGAATCTGGCCGTCGTTGTCGTAGAGGTACATAAAGTCGAGCTTGGACGAGTCGTTGCCCAAGATGGTAAAGAGACCATCGGCAAGCGGCGTATTGGACTCCCCCGACGTAACGGCAAGCTGCTCTTCTTCCTCGCCTTTGAGAGCCGGCGTCTTGACCGTGAACGTCGAGGTGCGGCTGATACCATCTTGTGCCGTGCAAGTGATGGTTACCGTGTTTTTGTGGTTGGGAATGAGGCCGATGACCTTGAACTCGTGTTCCGTGGCCGGCGCGTCGCCGCCGTGGGGCGTATGGGAAAACGCGGCGACCTTGGGCGTGTCGCCAGTCTTTTTACGACCGGCGACCTTGTAGGAGACGGTTACGGAATCCGTTGTCGCAAAGCGAACGTAGCAGCTCAGGGTATCGGTGCCAAAGGGATCCTGCGCGATAAACGGAGTGGTCTCGTTGTAGCCGCCGTCAGCGTACTCGGCATCGAGCCGCTCCTTGATGGCCGCCTGCTTCTCGACGTCGTAGGTCGCGACAATCTGCTTGTGGAGTTTCTTTTGCTCGTCAGTGAGCTCGTTGCTCGCAGTAGATGCGGCGCCCGTGCCGGCCCCGCCGACCGAGCAGCCCATGAGCCCTGTCCCGGCAAGCGCCAGCGTGCCCGCCGCACCCGCAAGAGCCGCTCGACGCGAAAACAGTCTGCTGTCCTTGTCACTCAATTCCATATCGTTACCGTCTTTGAATACCATTGTTGTTCCCTCATATACCACGGCGTTTGCCCAGCCCTGTCTAATTATGACTCGCAGTTTAACAAACGCCCCTTAATGCAAGTTTAAGCTTGTAGCGATACGGAAACGCGGGGCGCGAAGGGAATCCGCAACTCTTCCGCTCCCAAGTGATCAATCGGGGCGGCCGCGATGGTGCTCGATCCAGTCCACGGCAAAGTCGACAAGTTCGCGTTGGCGCATAAAGCGGATTGTCCCGTTGCCGAGCGGCGCTGCGGCGCACTGACACTGCAAATGACACGTTTCTCAATGTTGCCGAGGGATCTTTTTAGTACTTGAAGAAGCCCTCGCCCGAGTTTTCGCCCAGCTTGCCTTCGTCGAGCATCTGCTTGAGGACGGATGCCATGGCCTTAAAGTTGTAGGGCATCATCATCTTTTTGAGCAGCGGGCTCACCAAGCCCGGCACCTTCTGATACTGCATGACGATGTTGTAGGCCGTCTGGATGCCCACGGTGTCGAACACGCGGAACGGGCCCTTGGGCGCGCCAGTGCCGCGTGTCCATGCGAGGTCGATGCTCTTGGGGTCGCTGACGCCCGAGACGTACAGATCAAGGCCCGAAAGCAGCCACGGCACCAGCATGGAATTGAGCAGATAGCCGTTCTTTTCCTTGTTGACGGGCAGGGCAAGCATACGGATATCGCTGGCAAAGTCGACGAGCTCATCGAAATAGCGCTTGTCGGTCTGGTCCTGAGCCATGACCTCGGTCATGTTGTTCTTCCAGATGGAGTTGGCAAAGTGCAGCGACAGGTACTTCTCGGGGCGGCCGGTGTACTTGGCAAAGGTGCTCGGCAGCAGCGTGGAGGAGTTCGTCACGACAACGGTCTTTTGCGGGAGAACCGGGGCGAGCTTCTTGTAGAAGTCAATCTTTGCCTGGGTGTCCTCGGCCATCGACTCGATAACCAGATCGGCGTCGGCCACTGCCTTGGCAAGATCGAGCTCTAGCTTGAGTGTGGAGTAGGCACGCTCGACGGCGGCGAGCGCCGCCTCCTTGTCGAAGGGCTGGTCGCTATCGGCGATACCGGCACACCACTCGCCCGTGCCGTCCGCCATGCCCTCGATAGCCGCGATGTACTCCTCGCGCACATGATCGATCTTGGGCTGAGTGCGGCCGATGCTGCCCTCGCTGCGCAGCCAGATCGTCACATCGAAGCCGCAGTAGGCAGCCTGAAAGGCAATCTGGCTTCCCAACACGCCGCCACCGGCAACACAAACGGTCTTGTAGCTCATAGGAACAGTCCTCTCTTACGTAATTCCATGGATGTGTATTTATTCAACCGTAAGGATGACGCCCGCTGGGGGTGGGTTCCATAAACGGACGGTAATTTGCGGCGAACGGCTACATATGTTCATTATCTCAGGGTTCCAAGGGCGATTTTTGGTGCCACTAACACGTCGCTTTCGGAAGAGATGATAGTTGGGGCGTTTACGCAGCATATGTCCAGCAAAAACGGGTGGTAGCCGATACGGCTACCACCCGTTTGTCTCATATCTAGCACATAGCAGGCCAACTACTTCTTAATGCCGCGTCCCAGACGCTTGGCGACCGATGCAACGGCCTCCTCGCTGGCCGAGCCACAGCTCACGCAGCCATCATGGGCACGCATCTGGCCAGTGACCTCGTCCATCGCGAGCGGCGCCACCTTCTCGAGCTTAAAGCCCTTACCGGTGCGCATGTTTTCCTTGGCCACGCTGATCATGAGCTTAATGCGGTTGAGCTGGTTGACCTCGGACGCGCCGGGGTCGTAGTCCACCGCGACAATGTTGCTCTCGGGGTGCTGACGGCGCAGCTCCTTGATCACGGCCTTGCCCACCACGTGGTTAGGCAGGCACGCAAAGGGCTGCGTGCAGATGATGTTGGGCGCGCCATGGTCAATCAGGTCGAGCATCTCGGCCGTGAGCAGCCAGCCTTCGCCCATGTTGTTGCAAACCGAAAGCACCGTACGGGCCTTGTCCGCCATGGTGCCGATGCGCTCGGGCGCCTCAAAGCGGCGGGACTTTTGGAGCAGCTCCTCCACCGGCGTACGCATCCAGTCCACGAGCTTGATGAGCGCCTGCATACCAGCGCGCGTGGTTGCAGAGCTTCCGAGCTCATCCTTCTGCAGCTCGGCGTTGCTCATGGAGTACAGGAAGAAGTCGAGCAGGCCCGGCACCACGGCCTCGCAGCCCTCGCGCTCGATAACGTCGACCACGTGGTTGTTGGCTGTAGGGTGGAACTTGACCAAGATCTCGCCGACCACGCCCACGCGCGGCTTGGTGCCCTCACCCACGAGCGGCATGGTGTCGAACGCGCGGATGGCCTCGCGGCACAGCTTGGTGTAGTTGTGGCGGTTGAACTTGGGCGCCAGCTTGCGGGCGCGCGCCATGTACTCCTCGTAGAGTGCGTTGGCGGCGCCGGGCGTAGCCTCGTATGGACGACAGCGATAAAGCATCTGCATCATCACGTCGCCAAAGAGCACCGCGTAGACTGCCTGCTTAAGCAGCGCCGGCGTAATCTTAAAGCCGGGGTTATCCTCACCGAGCGCCACCGCCGAAAGCGAGATCACCGGGATCTCGGGGTGGCCGCTCTCGCGCAGGGCCTTGCGGATGAGTGCGATGTAGTTGGTGGCACGGCAGCCGCCGCCGGTCTGGCTGATAACCACGGCCGTCTTGGACAGGTCGTACCGGCCGCTCTCGATGGCCTCCATAATCTGGCCGGTCACCAAAATGGACGGATAGCAAATGTCATTGTTCACATAGCGCAGGCCGGCCTCGACGGCGTCGTGATCGGTCGAGGGCAGCAGCTCCAAGTTGTAGCCGGCACCGCGGAACACCTCTTTGACCAGGTCAAAGTGGATCGGCGCCATCTGCGGGCACAGGATGGTGTAGCCCTCCTCGCGCATCTGCTCGGTAAAGGGCACCTTGGGCCACGCGGTCGATGCGCTCTCGCGCTGAGCCTCGAACGTGTACTTGCGGCTCGCGAATGCGGGGGCATCCGTGGAGGGAGCCACCGGCGCGGCATCGCCCTGCTCGTAGGTCTCGCCCGCGGCCGCGGCCTCGGCCAAGCGCTCGGCCTCCTGGTCCTTAAGCGCGGCCATGAGCGAGCGGATGCGGATGCGCGCGGCGCCCAGGTTGGACACCTCGTCGATCTTGAGCACGGTGTAGATCTTGCCGCTGGCCTCCAGAATCTCCTGCACCTGATCGGTAGTCAGAGCGTCCAGGCCGCAGCCGAAAGAGTTGAGCTGGATCAGGTCCAGGTCGTTGCGCATCGTCACAAAACGGGCGACGGCGTACAGGCGGCTGTGGTACATCCACTGGTCGACGACGCGGATGGGGCGCTCGGGCTTCACCAGGTGCGCAAGCGAATCCTCGGTAAAGACCGCAAAGCCAAAGCTCGAGATAAGCTCGGGCAGGGCGTGGTTGATCTCGGGGTCGTTGTGGTAGGGGCGGCCGGCGAGCACGATGCCGTGACCGCCGTGGTCCTCGACCCACTTAAGGGTCTCCTCGCCCATGGTCTGGATGTCCTCGTGGAAGCGTGCATCGGCCTCAAAGGCAGCGTTGACGGCGGCATCGACCTCGGAGCGCGTGATCTTGGGACCGCGCACGCGACCGCGACCGGCCTCAGCATCGGCCACGCGGTCGACGGCAAGCACCTGGTACAAGCGGCGCTTGAGCTCGGTCTTGTCGTGATAGGGCACAAACGGGTACAGGAACTCGATGTTCTGCTCACGAATCTCGTCGATATTGAGTGCCAGCGCCGTGGGGTAGCTCATGACGATGGGGCAGTTATAGCAATTGCCAGCCGTCGGATCCTCCTTGCGCTCCCAGCGCACGCACGGCATCCAGATGAAGTCGACATCGCGGTCGATAAGGTTCATCACGTGGCCGTGGCTCATCTTGGCCGGATAGCACACGCTCTCGGACGGCATGGACTCGATGCCCGCCTGGTAGGTCTTCTTGCTCGACTGGTCGGACAGCTGCACGCTAAAGCCCAAGCGCGTAAAGAACGCGTGCCAGAAGGGGTAGTTCTCGTACATGTTGAGTGCGCGCGGGATACCCACGGTGCCGCGCGGGGCCTCGTCGGGGCTCAGCACCTCGCGATTAAAGAGCAACTCGTTTTTCTTTTTGAAGAGGTTAGGGGCCTCGGTCTTTTGCTTTTTGTGGCCGGCGCCCTTCTCGCAGCGGTTGCCGGTAATGAAGCGCCTGCCGCCGCCAAAGTCGTTGACGGTGAGCTGGCAGTTGTTGGAGCAACGGCCGCAGCGGACGTGCTTTTGCGTCACAGTGAGGTGCGCGATGTCCTCGGCCGAAAGGATGGTCGAGGTGCCATCGGCGCCAGCGCGATCGCGGGCGAGCAAGGCCGCACCATAGGCGCCCATGCAGCCGGCGATGTCGGGACGCACGGCGTGAACGCCGGTGAGCTGCTCAAACGCGCGCAGCGTGGCATCGGACATAAAGGTGCCGCCCTGGACGATCACCTGGCTTCCGATCTCCTTGGGATCGCGCAGCTTAATGACCTTGAACAGGGCATTCTTAATGACGGAATAGGACAGACCGGCCGCGATGTCGCCCACCGTGGCGCCTTCCTTTTGCGCCTGCTTAACACGCGAATTCATAAAGACCGTGCAGCGACTGCCCAGGTCCACCGGAGCCTTGGCATGGATGGCTGCATCGGCGAACGCGCGCACGTCCATGTTCATAGAGACGGCGAAGCTCTCGATAAAGCTACCGCAACCCGACGAGCAGGCCTCGTTGAGCATGATGTGCTCGATGACGCCGTCCTTTACGCGCAGGCACTTCATGTCCTGACCGCCAATGTCCAGGATAAACTCGACGCCGGGCAGGAACGCCTTGGCGCCGCGCAGGTGCGCGACGGTCTCGATCTCGCCGGAATCGGCCTTGAGGGCCTCGATGAGCAGCGCCTCGCCGTAACCCGTGGTGGTCACGTGGCCGATGGTGCAGCCGGCGGGGATGTGGTTGTAGAAATCGGCCATGATGACCTTGGCCGTACCCAGGATGTCACCGTTGTTGTTGCCGTACCAGGTATGCAGCAACTGGCCGTCCTCACCCACAAGCGCGGCCTTCATGGTGGTGGAACCGGCGTCGATACCGATGAACACGCGACCGGTGTAGCCTTCGAGCTTGCCCTTGGGGACGACTTCGGTGTCGTGGCGGGTCTTGAACTCGGCAAAGTCCTCGTCGGTGGCAAAGAGCGGATCCAGACGCTCGACCTCGGCGCCCTGTGTGTCACCCAGGGCATCGATGGCCTCGATGAGCTGCGGGAACGTGCTGAGCTTATTGGACTCGTGCGCCATGGCGGCACCGCTCGCCACAAACAGGTGAGCATTTTGGGGCACGATGCGGTGCTCCTCGTCCAGATTGAGCGTGAGGTAGAAGCGATGGCGCAGCTCGGAGAGATACTGCAGCGGGCCGCCCAGGAAGGCGACGTTACCGCGGATGGGACGGCCGCACGCCAGGCCCGAGATGGTCTGGGTCACGACGGCTTGGAAGATGGAGGCGGCCACGTCCTCGGGGCGGGCGCCCTCGTTGAGCAGCGGCTGCACGTCGGTCTTGGCAAAAACGCCGCAGCGGCTGGCGATGGGATAGATGGTGGTGGCGTTGGCCGCGAGTTCGTTAAGGCCGCTGGCGTCGGTGTGCAGCAGGGTTGCCATCTGGTCGATGAACGCACCCGTGCCACCGGCACAGGTGCCGTTCATGCGCTGCTCAATGCCGTTATCGAAGTAGATGATCTTGGCGTCCTCGCCGCCCAGCTCGATGGCGACATCGGTGGCCGGGATGAGGGTCTCGACGGCGCGCTTGCTGGCGATGACCTCTTGGACAAACTCCAGGTCGAGCCACTGGGACAGCAGCAGGCCGCCCGAGCCGGTAATGGCGCAGGTCATTTGGGCCGTCGGCAGCACGGCCGCAGCACCCTCGAACAGGTCGCGGGCGCAGGCGCGGACGTCGGTATGGTGGCGCTGGTACTTGGCGTAGACGATCTGGTTGTCATCGTTGAGCACGGCGAGCTTGACGGTGGTGGAGCCAACGTCGATGCCCAGGTGCAGGTTGCCGTGGGCGTTGTCGGGGTTGAAGATCGCGCCTTCGGGGGCGTGGGCGGCGGCTGCGGGCTCGGCGGCGGTGGCGGGCTCGCTAGCGACGGACGTCTCCCCTGCCGCATTCTTGGCATCGGCAACTGCCTCGGCAACTTTCTCGGCAGCCGCGGTCGCGGCCTTCTGCGCGGCGTCCACCACGGTGGGCGCAGCCTCGCGTGCGGCGGCGACCATACGGTCCTTGATGCCCTCGACGAGTTTGCTCATTGTCTCTCCTCTTAGTTGTTGGACTCGACGGTTACGGCGGTGTCGGCCGCGTCCTCGAGCTGCAAGTTCAATAGCTTCATGCCGTACTCCGGCACGTTGATATCGATGGGTTGGCCATACAGGTCACCAGGACGCACAAAAGCGAGCACCGTCATCATGCGCGCCATGGCCTCGGGCGATTCGGTGAGCCCACGCTCAAACCAGCGCTGAATCATGCCGACCTCGGCACTCACGACGTAGGTGACGTAGTAGTCAAAGAACGTGCCCAGCGCCAGGCCCAAAATGCCCGTCTGTGCACGCGGCACCACAGCCTCACGCGCGGTGTCGATAATCCTTTTAATGAAGGCCTGGTCGCCGCCCGGACCCAGCAGAGCACCGATCAAGTCGCGGTTGGCCGCAAGATAACGCAGTAGCTCAACCGAACCGGGCGCCGGCTCGAGCTCATCGATGTTGTGATAGAGATCGGGCAGCCGAGCTGCGGTGATGAGCTCAATACGCTCACGAATCTCGGCCAGCAAGCCGTCCTCGATTTGATTGATAAAGTCGGGGATATCGCGGTAATGCGAATAGAACGTACGGCGCGTAAGGCCGGCGCGCTCGGTGAGCGACGCGACGTTAATGCGCGAAAGATCGCCGCTTTCGGCTAGTTCGCTGGCAAGTGCCTGGCGAAGGGCACGCTGCGAGCGAAGGGACCGGCGATCGCATTTCTCGAGCTGGGACAAGCGTCCTCCTTGTTACTCTGCCTGTGCGCTATTGCACAGTGCGAGTATTATTGCACACCGTGTGTATCAACACGTAAAGGCAATATTTGGATGCGACGAAGGGGCAGTCCCTTTGTCACATCGAGCCGCTGCTTGGTCCCGTTAATGGGACCAACAATCGCCACGCCCGTTGCATCATGCCGGTAATGATCGATAAGGAGGCCGACATGAACAATCAGGCATGCGATGGCATCACCGATGCCGGCAAGGACCTCGTCCTCAGCTGCATCAAGAGCCAAGAGCTGCGCGACCACATGCGTAAATACCTATACTGGCCAGCGCCAATCATCGCCGGCTCTCTTAAGACGCTTGATGAAAAACGCACCATGCTCGAGCAACTCCGCAAGGAGGTTTCGCCGGAACTGGTCGAAGATATCGATTCGCATCTCGCCCAGCTCACCAGCGCACTCGATATGCTCCACAACGTCGAGCGCGACCATGGAATCCTCCTGCTATACGTCATGGTCTACAACGAGGAGGAGCGCGACGCCGACGCCCTCGACGGTCCCTTCCCCACCGCATCGTGGGAGGCCGCGCAGGCACTCATGAAGCGCTACATCGAAGAGTATCCTGAAGACGACTGGTCCGAATCGTACTGGAAGATCGACCTATACACCCCAGAAGACCTTCACGAACATCAAACGGCGCAGTCCTCCCTGGCGTTTGCGGCAACCAAAGATGGCGAGCTTATATTTCTCCGCGATCAGCGCAATAACCGCACTCGCAAATCGTATGTCGAAAGCGCCTGGCGAAACGATAGCAGACGGTTCTGCAACAGCAACGAACCCATCTATACGCCGTGGGTCCCAGGCGACATCCTCAAAATCGACGGTCGCCCCTTTGATCACGGGCCTCGCTTTGCCATTGTGCTCGAAAACGACTACGAGCACACGCTCCGGGGACAGATCTGGTGCGCAGGGCCTAGTAAAGATCACGGCGTTAAGGAGGGTTCACTTTCATCCGGCACCTACAGCGACAGTCTCCTGGACCCCTTCATCCCCTCCGCCCTCTACACCGCCGAGTGCTACACCGGTGAGCTGCCGGACGACTGCGCTTTTATGCTCGAGCTTTCGCAGATGCTGCACGACAACCCCGACTACGGCAAGCAATGGTCCGAAGGCTCGGTCGGACATGACTGCCTTCAGCCGTATCGCAAGCCCGCCAACCAAAGCGAGCTGGATATTCGTCCGGACATCTTCGAGTTTTTAGACTCGCAAAGTATTAAGGAGCATCTTCAACGACGAATCAACTACGAGCTCACCACGCCCGTAGCGGCTTTCATTGTCAATTGCTCGCATAAAGCAACGCTGCAGCAAAAGCTCGAAGGCTGGCAAAAGATCATCGACAATATGCCCAATTGCACCATGAGCCGCAGAAATGACACGGTCGTCATCCCGGACTTCCATGCCTTTCTGCGCAATGTCATCAAGCAGGAGAAACGAAAGCTCGCGCACCTTAAAAGGACGGACGGTCAAAGCCTGTACTTCTTTGAGGACTACTCGTGGGACCGGCGCGGGCAGGGCGGCTATCTTTACGGCCCGTACAGCAGTTATCAAAAGTGCTTCGATGCCATCTGGAAAGAGCTCGACGGTGACGATCCCAAAGCCATCAGGATCACTCGTCGTCCCATCGACCCAGAAGAAGACCACTATGCCGACGACATGCTCTTACTCAATGCGAACGGCGAAGTAATGTCTTGCGATTACCGCAACAAAAGCGAGTGGGACGAGGCGGGCACCGCCAGCGATTTCGAGGACATGTGGTTTGATATCCCGACGCCTTTCCATGCCGGAGACATCGTCTGCAACCTCCAACGCCCCGACAAGCCGATGGTGCTATTTGACCTGCAAACTTGGGGATCCGAACGAGTCGACAAAGAGCTGGCCTCCTCCGTCTACAAAGAGCGCCTCGTTCAAAAGGCCGACAAGCTATTGCGCTGGCACCGATATGACGGCGACACCAGCGACATGTACGCCTACGGCTGCCAAGTCTCATCCGCCTTGCATTTCCCCTTCTACATTGGGGAGCCTGAGGGCTTTCTTTTGGACATCGACTATTACCGCAAGCCGCTCAAGTCAGAGGAGCGAATCCTTTACGGCGTCAGGGCATATGTCAAAGGCGACCTGGCGGTTGATTCGCTCGCCGCAATGGCCAGCGCATGCGAGCTACAGGCGCTGGCGGAGAAAAAGGCGCGTGACTTCGAGGATGCAGACGGTTGGCTCAAGGACCGCTACCCGGAGCTGTTCGATGCGACGGCCGATCCCTTCTTAGAAGAAGACGGCGGTTGCGCCAGTTACACTTAGTTTTTGAAACACCACTACCGATTGTCCTTTCAGTACGCGCACACTCATGTACCAGTGCGTTTCCAAAAGTATGTTTGACGCGAGATTCATATCAGACCCGTTAATGGGACCACAAAGCACAACCTCTGATGGATGCTAACGGCAACGACCGAATTGGAGGTTGCAATGGACAGCCAAGCAGATACCGTGATCACCGATGCCGGCAGGGAGCTCGTTTGCAGTTGCATCAAGGACGATGAGCTGCGTGCTCATATGTTCAAACACATGGGAATGGCAGATGGCTCCCTCTGTAAAACCATCGGCGGCTCCCTCAAGACGCTCGACGAAAAACGGACCATGCTCGAGCAGCTTCGCAAAGAGGTCTCATCGGATTACGCCGAGACGATCGACTCCGGCCTCGAACAACTCGACACTGCACTCGATATGCTTTACAACGTTGACCGTGACCGCGGTATCTTGCTGGTCTCCGGCGTGTTTTACAGTGAAGACGAGCGCGGGCACGACACCTTTGATGGCCCCTTCCCCGTTGCCTCTTGGGATGCCGCTCAAACCCTTATGAAGCAATACGTCGATGACGACCCCGATGAAGATTGGTCCGAATCATTCTGGCAGATTAAGCTCTATACCGCCGAAGACTTACACGACCGCCCACGCGCTCAAGCCTCGCTGATATTCGCCGCAACCATGGCTGGCGATTTGGTCTTTTTGAGCGACCGCCGGAATCAGCGGACTCCGCATCAAAGCATCAATCACTTGCCGTGGAACAATAGCAAGCACTTCTGCGCCAATGGTGAGGTCTTTTACACTCCCTGGGTCCCCGGCGACATCATCAAGATCGACGGTCGGCCCTTCGACCACGGCCCTCGTTTCGCCATCGTGCTCGAAGACGACTACGATAGTTCGTTCAAAGGCCAGGTTTGGTGCGCCTATCCGAGCAAAATCTACGGCGTTGAGGAAGGCAATCTCCGCTTGAGGGATTTCACGGACGGCTTCCTCGACGACTTCACACCCTCTGCGCTCTACACCGCCGAACGCTATATCGGCGACTTGCCCGATGATTGCTCCTTTATGCTCGAACTCTCGAAAAAACTGCACGATGACCCCGGCTGTGGCAAACATTGGTCGGATGGATCGGTCGTACACGACTGCCTGCAGCCATATCGCACATCGGCCGGCGCCGGCGTCAACGCCATACGTTCGGACATTCTCGAGTTTCTCGACTCGCCCGATATCAGAGAGCATTTGGAAGGCATCGGCTACGAGCCCACCACGCCCGAGGCAGCGTTCATCGTCGACCATTCGAAAGAGAAGACGCTGCAACAGAAAATTGAGGCCTGGCAAAAGATTCTCGAAAACATGCCCAATTGTGCAATGAGCAGGCGATACGGCACGTTCAATATCCCCAACTTCCATGTCTTTCTTCGCGACGTCATCAGATGGGAGCGCAAGAAAATCGCCCAGTTCAAACAGCCTGGCAAGCACATGTATTTCTTTGAGGACAAGACGGGAAGTCCCCCTGAGAGCGAGTGCAATTATGGCCCCTACACCAGCTACGAAAAATGTTTCGAGGCAATCTGGAATGTGCTTGAGGAGGAGAATCCTACCTCGGTTGAAGTAACACGCCGCCCGATCAATCCGGACGATGGCCACTATGCCGCCGACAAACTCTTGCTCAACGCGAAAGGCGAGACCATGGACTGTCAACTGCGCTGCATCGACAAGGAACGCGAGGGAGAAGACCCCACTTTCGCCTTTGAGCTGATGTGGTTTGACATCCCGACGCCATTCCATGCCGGCGACATCATCTGTTGTCACGGCGACCCTAGCGACCCCATACTGCTTCTCAATATGCAGACATGGACCACGAAGCGGGTCATGGATGAGCTTCCGCCTTCCACCTACAGGGAATGCGCCGCAAAAAAGGCCGACGACCTGCTCAGGCACCATCGTCAAAATGGCGATACGAGCGACATGTACGCCTACGGCTGTCAGATTGAATATCCCCTGGAGTACCCCGTCTATATCGGAAAGCCAAGTTGCTTTCTTCTCGATATGGAATACTGCCGCATCCCGCTCAAGCCGGAGGCGAGAATTCTGTACGGCGTGCGGGCATATCTCGACGGCGATCTGGGTCTTGACTCACTTATTGCGCTATCAAGTCTTTGCGAGCTACAGGCGCTGGTCAAGAAAAAAGCCGAGCGGTTTGAAGGGGAAGACGGCGGGCTCAAGACCCGCTATCCGGAGCTGTTCGATGATGCGATAACCCCGCCGGAGCGATTCGAAACAAAGAGGAGCTAACCATGGACATCTTGGATTTTGTGGACTCCCGGGACATTCGGGAGCATCTCCGCCGCATCAATTTTCAACCCGACACCATCGAGGCCGCCTATCTGGTTTGGTTTTCGAAGATCGCCACGCTCGATCAGAAATGCGAAGCTTGGCAGGAGATCGCCCGAACCATGCCCAATTGTTCGCTGGAGGCAACCCATGCCGGTCTTGGAAGGCCGGCCATCCCCGATTTCCATGCTTTTTTGCGCTGGACAATCGATTACAACAAGCGGTGCGTCGATGCGTTTGCGAGTGGGACGGGCTACGTTTATCAGTATGAAGAGGAGATTGTGCCCGACGGGCAACTTTGTGGGGCCTTCGGCGCGCCATTCAGCTGTTATGAGAAATGTGCCGAGGCGTTGCGCGGTGATGATGAGCTGGCGAGCCGTCCAGAGGCACGCGTACGCATCACCCGGTGCCCGCTCGATGCCGACGAAGAATATCGGGCTCTTCGGTGGTTTCTGTGGGAGAGATTCCGGCATAGGCCCAGCTCAGCGGGCGAAAACAACGATCTGGAACTGAAACGGCCCCGGGAGGGGCCGTTTCCGCGTCATCCGCCTATGATTGCTAAGCCAAATTCAGACAACCGAAGAGGTGTGACGCATGAAGAGTCTACTACTTCTCGCCCTCGGTCTGGCCCGCACGGTCGTCCTGGGCGCGCGCATCGAGGCCGAGCGCATCGTCGTGAGCGTCCGGCCCTACAAGCG